>JAYUGC010000163.1:0-23276 GCA_043767805.1 Pseudomonadota bacterium
GCGCTTCCTGTTCGTCGAGCCAGCCCTTTGCCTGCGGCTTCCTTCAGATTCCACCTCGCGGTGGACACCCTTGCCGTCCAGCTAACGGTTCCCCTGACCAAGTCCCTAAGAGACTTTCACTCTCAAGTGGCTGCGCCCTGCCGGGCGCACCAAAAAAAAGCCGGGAAGAGTTGCCTCTCCCCGGCCTTCTTAAGACGTTAAGAACCGACTAGTGACGGGTCTTGTGCATCGCCCCCTGCCAGGTGACGGTGTACTGAGTCGACGTCTCCGAGCCAAGACGAGAAATCTGGCCGTGACGGAAGGTGAAGGTCTCTTCGGCCTTGCTGCCGTTCTTGGTGAACTCGACGTGGCATTGGTCGTTCAAGCAATAGCCCGTGCCCGCGTCGGTGCCGCGAACGGAAGCCGTGAAGAAGCCCTGGCCTTTCCAAACCGCGGTCCATTCGAACGACTCCTTCGTGGATTTGCCGTCTTTGGCGTGGATGACGAGGGTCTCTTTGATCTCCACTTCGGTTTTCTTCTGAACCGCGACGGTGCGGCTCTCGTACTTGCCGGTATCGCCATTAGGCATCTTCCAGATGCCCCGGCCAATGAAAGTTCCCGACGGAACGAAGAAGGCGCCAAAAGAGCTGGCGCTAAGAACCAAAGCCGCGAACATAGATAACAGTTTCATTGTCTAAGTACCTCCCAACGGTAAATCAAGTTGCGCTGGTTTTAGAGAACGGCGTCGGGAGCGGCAATCCAAAAGAAACTTACTTTATGACGCGTCCAGACGAGACTCGGCCCGAAATGAACCGTTTGCGGGGCGCCTTACCTGGCGCTCCCCGCAGGCCCAGGTATAATTATCGGGATGCGCTTTCCCTACATTTTCATGGGTTTCTTGCTGGCTATCACCGCTTTGGATGCACGGGCTCTCACCGTGAACCGGCTAAACGGAGGCGGCAATGTCATCTACATTGATTTCAGCCTCGCCGGCGCTTCGGTGCCGCTCGAACTGGTGAGGACCTATAACTCGATCACCGCGGTCAGCGAAGGCAACGGCTGGGACGGCGCTTTCGGCTGGGGCTGGACGACGCCCTTCGAGACGACGCTCACCACGACGCCCGATCGCCACGTGCTTCTTCGGGACGGCACCACCGGCAACACGGTCACCTTCCGCCCGAACAAGGAAAAGCCGGGCGACAAGAAACAGTTTTTCACGTCGATAAAACGCGCTTACTTCGAGCGCCAAAAGGGCAAGAAGCTCACCGACGCCGAGCTCGCCAAGATGCAGATGCCCGAGCCCATGCAGCTGAAATTGAAATCGGATCCGGCGTATCGCAAGGAGCTCGCCAACAAGTTCAATCTCCAGGGTGAAGTGCCCAACGACGAGCTGCTTACCTCGTCGGAGTTCGGCTTCGAGACCATTCAATTCAAGAACAATCAGTGGATGCGCGAGAAGGCCGGTGTCACTCAGCTCTTCGACAAAGACGGACGCCTGGTCAAGCAAATCGACAAGAACGGTTATTTCTTCGAGTACAAGTACAACCCGAAGCAGCCGCAGCAGCTCGCCTCGATTACGTCCCAGGATCAAACGCTCAGTCTTAAGTTCCGCTGGAGCGAGAACCACATCGCGGAAATCACGGACAACCAGGCCCGGCGCGCGACCTACGCTTACGACAAGAGCGGCAATCTCTCGAAGGTCACCGATTCGACGAATCAGTCGTTCGTTTACAAGTACGAGAACAAGGGCCTGCCGCATCTCTTGACCCAAATCGACTATCCGAACGAAGCGGATCCCAAGAACAGCACGTTCCGCGAAATGCGCTACGACAAGACGGGCCTAGTCATCTTCCACAAAGACCGGGACGGCAGCGAGACGAGCTACACGTACGGCAAAGGCTCGAGCGATCCGGAGAACAATTTCTGGACCAAATCGGTGAAGAAAGCCGTCAATGGGCCGGCCGACGAGCAGTATGACGAGTACTTCCTGAAGCTTCGTCCCGACGGCACCAAGTATCTCTACAAACAGATCAACCGGCAGAATGCCGTCGAGACCGTCACCGTCTTTACCGCGTGCTGCGGAAAGCCCCAGCAGATCATCGCCAACGGCAAGGTGACCAACTTCAAGTACTACGGCGACGGCATGCTGATGGAAAAGTCGGGGCCGAACGAAGAGCTGAAGCTCGAGTACGATCCGCGCTGGAAGAAAGTGACCAAAGTCGTTCAGAACGATTTCACGTCGGAATACACCTACGACAACCGGGGCAATCTGGTGAAGGCTTCCAATAGCCGGAGCGAGAAAGTCGCGCTGACCTACGACAAGCAAGGCCGGATCGCGCAGATGATCGACGGCCAGGCCCGGGTGATCAATTTCAAGTACGGCACGAACGGCAAGCCCGTACAGATTTCCCAAAAGGGCGTCGGCACCATCAAGCTGTCTTACGATGGCGGTGGCCAGATTCTCCGCACGGAGACTTCGGGCGCCGAAGAGGGCCGTAAGCCCTCGCAAGCGAAGTCCCAGGAAATCATCCAGCGCGTGATGAAGGGCTTCCAGCATCTTCTCGACATCATCCGTCCGGCGGGCGTCAGCTTCGCCGCCATCTGAGGTTAGCCATGAATCCGAAAGACACGCGCAATAAGTTTATGAAGCACGTCAAAGACGTGAAGGACCAAGCCCAGAAGCTAGGCAAGGAAGCGGCGCAAACCGCGGGCACGGTGAAAGGCGCCGTGAAAGCGGGCGTCGAAGCGTCGAGGTGCGCCGTCGAAAAAGCGGTCAACAAAGAGACGCTTTCCAAAGGCCTCGGCGTGACCGCGAAAGGGGCGAAGGTCGTCGCGGATACCGCGCGCCTCGCTTCCAAAGGCGTCGACGCAATCGCCAAGACCATGGACGAAGCTTCCAAAAAGGTGGGCCAGTTCAATGACAAGATCAAAAAGAAATAGCCGGCACCGCTCGAGCGCCCATCTCAGCCTCTTTCCAGCCTTGGCAGTAGTGCTTCTCATTCTCTGCGTAAGCGCGCGCGCCGAAGATCAGTACGGCCCGCAGCCTAAGCCCCCGAAAGTAAGCGCCGCCGCGACCGCACCCGATCCGGCGCCGCAACTCCGGCTCGTCGAGATTTTCTCCGTCGAGCAAAACCCGGGCGCGGGCACGCTCGAGTATCAATCCGGTAAAGACGCGCCTGAGAAAATCGTGTTCGGCGCCGGCAGCGGCATTTACGCGCTCGCCATGGCTTTCAACGGCAACTCGCTTCCCGACCAGTACGGCAAAAATTTCAAGAAGGACACCATCATCCAGATGGCGCTCGGCACGCTGAAATCGAAGCTCGAAGGCCAGGTGCCGCAGTTCTCGGCCGCGACCCTCATCGGCCCGGGCCTTCCCACTAGCAACGCCCGCTATCCGGTCATCGTCCCGCAAGAAGGTAAGTCCAATCTGCTGAAGACCATGGCGCTCGTGCTCTTCACGCTTCCGAATACGCCCAACGAGTTAAACGACGAGCAAAAGCTCAGAACCACTTTCTTCGCGCAGTCCGGCTATCTCGAACTGCAAATGAACGGCGCCGCCAAAGTCGTCGACGTGCAAGCTCAGGGCAAGAACCTGCGCTTCAAGATGTATCCCCTCGAGATGGCCGTGAACGTCACGCTCGGCACACCCTTTAGCGCCCAGGCCGCGACTCTCAAGGGCAAGATCCAGTTCCCGCTCTACACCCCTCACGGCAAGCCGGCTCAAGAGTTCACCCAGCGCATCGCCGGAGAAAGTCTGGAGGGCACCATCAAGCCCGCCGGCCGCGATGTCGCGAGCCCCAGAAAGTAAGCGGGCGTGATCCAGTCGCTCTACAACCTGGACTTAGCCGTACTGAAAGCAGTGAATCAGGGACTCTCCGACTGGCATCTTGATCACCTGGCCCTCTTTCTCTCCTCGACCTGGCTCTGGGTGCTCGTCTTCTTCATCTTCTTGCTGCGTGGCCTGCGCCAGAAAACGTTTCGTCGCTTTGCTCCGCTGTGCGCGATCTTGGCCGCCCTGGTTTTGTCGGACCTTCTATGCGCGTACGTCATCAAACCTTGGGTGGGACGGGAACGCCCTTGCGTCTCCGAGCATGACAACGTTCGCATCGTCGTCGAGCAGTGCGGGGGACGTCTTGGTTTTCCCTCGAATCACGCCGCTAACGGCATGGCGATGACGGTCGTCGCGTGGCTGCTCATCGATGCTTCGTCGGGAATCGCGCTGCTCGCTTTTACGCTTCTCGTAGGCCTATCTCGGGTCTATCTCGCCGTTCATTTTCCGTCCGATGTGCTGGGTGGATTCGTCATTGGGGGACTCGTCGGATGGGGCGTGGGGCTCGGCGTCTGCTTCCTTCGAAGCAAGCGGCGGCTCACTCAGCCCGGTCCCCGATAGCGAAAGATGCGCTTATCGGCGTAACTAAAGAGCAGCTCGAAGCTCAAGGCATTGTCCTTGAAGTAAGGCATGTCGCCCTCGACGAGAAAATAGCTCACTCCGAGCCGTCTAAAGACCTCGTGCTTGGGATCGAGATGAATGAAGAGGATCGCCGGCGGCGTCAGCTCGAACTTCACCGTGGGTCCCGCACTCACTCGCCATTCCGTTTGTACGTAGCGGTTGTACTTAAAAGCTTCCCTCCCTTCGGGGTCGAGCGCCCTCCACAAATCGAACTGGGGATAAAAGTAGAGCCCGGAAATCGATTTTAATCCCAGTACCCGCGGAAGATTGCCAAGCTGCTGTCCCCCGAGGACCAACCAGCGGCCTTCCGGATCCTTACCTCCGATTTCGGTCATGACTTTCGACAAAGTATTTTGCGTAAGGAACTCGGCGCCCCCGCGCACTACGGGATTGAACGAAACGGTCAAGGCGAGAGAGACGAGGAGAAAACCACCCGCGGCAAAACGATGACGAAAGAAAATCAGAACGCTCACCGCCCCTACTACGAGCGCCGAGAGACTAACCGTATAGAGCGGTACCGTGGGGATTTTGAGATGAAGGGAGTATCCCGCGAAGCCCAAGAAACCGAGCCACCCCGCAAGCAAGGTACGCTCGAGCCATCGGGGCGCGTTTCCCCGAAACAAGTTGGACAGGTAAATGACGACGAGAACCGCGTTCAAAACCCCCAAAGCGATCACGCTCCGGTGTGAGGGAGAGAGCTTCAGTAGCGTCAACGCCGGCAGCGGATCGGCAAAGCCCACGAACATCCATAAGAGCAGAAGCCCAAACGCGGCCGCGAGCGGCGACAGAGCGACCAATCGGCGGGGCTTCGCCGCGATGAGCGCCAAGCCACATAAGGGAAAGAAAAAGAGGAAAGAAGCCGCCTCGCAAATATTGCCGAGAACCGCATACACCCCGGGCTGGTGGAAAAAATCGACGAAGTTACTGAAGAAGAAAACCCAGTTCTGTCCACCGCCGTTTTCGTGCCGAAGGCCTGGGTAAGCTGTGCTTCGCAGGATTTCCAAAGGCCCCTTCACCCTCAGATAAAAGACGGCGACCGTCGCCGCAATGCAAACCGCCGTGCCGAGCAAAAGACCCAAGCGTTTCGAGAGATCTTGGGGCACTCCGTTTTTTTGAAAGTCGATCCAGGTCAGTGTAGCGACGAGGGCGAGCGCCACGTAAATCAGCGGCACCTGAAAGGCCGGATAAAACCCGCAAGCAAACCAGCTTCCCGTCCACCAGAGCGCAAGCGACTCTTTCCACCGCAACCCCGCGCGCCGCGAAGTCAGCAAATGAGTCGCGAGCAAAACGGAGAAGGCCATGGAGGCGAGAATCTCCGCGGAGTTCAGCGACCAGAACTGATTGAAGGGGGCAAAAAGAAAAGCGAGCGCGCTCAAAAGCGAGAGCGAGAACTGATTTTCGGAGAACGCGAGAAACAGCAGAAAGAAAGCGTAGAAAAGCCCGAAGACGCGAAACCACCAGGCCCAAGCCATTCCCGCGTCGGGGCCGAGAAAAAATCCCCAGGTCCCCGGCCGAAAAAGCCCGAAGAAGTCCGCTACCGGCGCTTGAGGATAGACCAACATGTTCTGGCCGAACCCGATGTTACCGTTCACTACCGGAAATTTCGGCGTGTGCGCGCCTTGAGCGAGAATCGTCGGAAGGCTCATCGACCACTCGTCTCCGCGGATCCACTGGTAGTGGCCCGCGATGAGCTCCGTCGAGGGCGACTTATCGATCACCTCGCGAAAGAGAGGCAGAGAGAAGCCGTGCACCCCGAGACTGACCGCCAAAACGAACATCCCGGCGACGAGACCGGCCAAACGCCGGTGCCTTGGGTCCGCGGGCCAGAGGGAGTGGAGATTCATGGAAGGTCGTTTATAGCTTTGGTCCGGCCCATCTACAATCCGGGGTATGGGGCGGTCTCGAGCCACGCAGCGCGTAAACAGCTGAATTACCGGATCTTTTTCCTGATCCTTCGGGGTACCTTTCCGAGTCACTAAAGCCCGGAAATCTCCTTGAAATGATTACGGCTTTTGCATAAAGTGGCCGACTTATGAATCCCGGGGACGGCTACAAACTCTTCACCTGCACGGCCCACGTCGCGCTGGCGAAAGAGATTTCTGACAACCTCGGCACTCCTTTGAGTAAAGCCGAGGTCCGCCGTTTCTCCGACGGCGAGATTTTCATCGAGATTCAGGAAAGCGTTCGCGGCATCGACACCTACGTCGTGCAGCCCACCTGTCATCCGGTGAACGACTCGTTGATGGAACTGCTCATCATGGTGGACGCGCTCCGCCGCTCTTCGGCGGCCTCCATCACGGCCATCATTCCCTATTACGGATACGGCCGCCAGGATCGCAAAGTGCAGTCCCGCGTTCCGATTACCGCGAAACTCGTCGCGGATCTTCTGACGGCGGCAGGCGTTACCCGCGTCATCTCCATCGATCTCCACGCCGGCCAGATTCAGGGCTTTTTCAATATTCCTTTCGACCATCTTTTCGCGAAACCCGTCATCACGGAACACATCCGCAAGAACTATAACCTCGAGCAGCTCGTGGTCGTTTCTCCGGATGCCGGCGGCGTGGAGCGCGCGCGGGCTTACGCAAAACGGCTCGGCGGCGCATCGCTTGCCATCATCGACAAACGCCGCTTGAAGCCCAATGAAGCTCAGGCCATGCACCTCATCGGCGAAGTCGAGGGCAAGGACGCCATCATCATTGACGACATGATCGATACGGCCGGCACTTTGATTCAGTCAGTTCAGGCCTTGAAAGATCACGGAGCCCGCCAGGTGAGCGCGGCTTGCACTCACGCCGTATTTTCGGGCGCCGCTTTCGAGCGCATCCGCGACTCGTCGCTCAAAGAAGTGATCTGCACGAACACGATTCCGCTTTCGCCCGCTTTTGCAAAATTGGAGAAGGTGACGCGCCTTTCGGTGGCGCCGATCCTGGCTGAGACCATCCGGCGCATTCATCATCGCGAATCGGTCAGCTCTTTGTTTGATTAACCGAGATTTATTGATAGAGGAAACACATGGAACAGCAAACCCTGACCGTAGAATCCAGAAACGTTAAAGGCAAAGGCGCTTGCCGTAAGATCCGCGCGCTGGGTAAAGTCCCTGCGGTGCTTTACGGCGCCGGCAAAAGTTTCGACCTCATGATGGACCCGAAAGCGGTCACCAACATGCTGCTCAGCCCGGACGGAAAGTCCAGCCTCTTTAGCCTCAAGGGTGAAGGCATGGAAGGCAAACGCGCGCTGATCAAGGATTGGCAGGTTGACCCGGTCAGCCGCCGCCTGGTGCACGTCGACCTCTACGAAATTGACCCGAAGAAGAAGCTTCTCGTGACCGTGAAGTTGAACTACGTCGGTAAAGCCATCGGCGTCGCCGACGGCGGCGTACTCAACTTCGTCGCTCGCGACCTGGAAGTCCGCTGCTTCCCCGACAAGATTCCCGCGCATATCGACGTCGACGTCTCCGCCTTGAAGATCGGCGCTTCGATCCACTTGGACGAAGTGACCCTCCCCGAAGGCGTCGAGGCCGCCGGCCAGAAGAATGCGACCCTCGTCACCGTCGTTCCTCCCACGAAGGAAGAGGAAGCGGCGCCGGTCCTCACTCAGGCGGCAGAGCCCGAAGTGCTTACCGCGAAGGCCAAAGAAGGCGATGCGGCCGCGGCTCCTGCCGCTGGGGCGAAGCCGGAAGCGGCTGCCAAGGGCGACAAGGACAAGAAGTAATACGACGTGCCCGAGGCACCTTTCCTTATCGTGGGATTGGGCAATCCGGGCTCGGAGTATGCCCAGACCAGGCACAACGTCGGATTTCTCGTCGTGGATGCACTCGCTCGCCGCTGGGGCGGGTCATCCACGAAGAAGTTCAAGGGAGAGCTACTGAGCTTTCCCGACAGACGGGCGCATTTGCTAAAACCCCAGACGTACATGAACTTGTCCGGGGAGTCCGTGGTGCCGGCCACTCAGTTCTTCAAAGTCCCGCCCGAGCAGCTCATTGTCGTTTCGGACGACTTGGACTTGCCGGTCGGGCAGCTCCGCCTGAGAAAGTCGGGAGGCGCCGGAGGCCACAACGGACTCAAGTCGATTATCCAGCTCTTGGGACTCGACACTTTCCCCCGCTTGAGAATCGGCATCGGCCGGCCGCCGGGGGAGACCACGGGGCATGTCTTGGGTAAGATCGCGAAAGCGGAGATGGCGCTCTTCGAAGAGGCCATCGTGAAATCAGCGGATTGTCTCGAAGCCATCATGGCCAAGGGAATCGACATTGCGATGAACGAATTCAACCGTAAAAAGGACGAACCATGAGCATGAGATGCGGCATCGTCGGCTTGCCTAACGTAGGTAAATCGACGCTTTTTAACGCCCTGGGATCCGCCAAGGCGGAAGCGGCCAACTACCCGTTTTGCACCATCGAGCCGAACGTCGGCATCACCATCGTTCCGGACCCGCGGCTGGACGCCATCGCGAAAATCGTAAAGCCCCAGAAGGTCACTTACGCCATTACCGAAATCGTCGACATCGCCGGTATCGTGAAAGGCGCGAGCAAGGGCGAAGGGCTCGGCAATAAGTTTCTCCAGCACATCCGCGAAGTGGACGCCATCGTGCATCTCGTGCGCGCTTTCAATAACGACGACATCGTTCACGTGGACGGCAGCGTCGATCCGGCCAGAGACATCGAAGTCATCAACACCGAGCTACTGCTCGCGGACCTGGAAAGTCTGCAAAAGCGCATGGACAAAGACGTGCGCCTCGCCAAAAGCGGCGATAAAGAGGGCCGAAAGAACATGGAGGTCTTCGAAGGCCTCAAAGCCCATATGGATAAGGGCAATCCGGCGCGTACCTTCACCGAGAAGCTCGACTCGCTGGACGCGCCTCGTTTGGACTCTCTCTTTTTGCTGACCAATAAGCCCGTGCTGTATGTGGCGAACTCTCATTCCACCGACGACGAAAAAGCGTACGTGGAAGTAGTGCGCCAGATGGCCGAGCGTGAAGGCGCGAAGTCTCTCGTCGTCGATTGCGCTTTGGAAGCCGAGATCGCAGCACTTCCGGAAGAGGAGCGCGGCGAGTTTCTAGGCGCCATGGGCTTAGAAGAGCCGGGTCTCCACCGTTTCATCCGTTCCGTGTTCGACCTTCTGGGCCTTGCCACGTACTACACGGCGGGCCCGAAGGAAGTGCGCTCGTGGACGATTCACAAAGGCATGAAGGCGCCCCAGGCCGCCGGCGTGATTCATACGGATTTCGAGCGCGGCTTCATTTGCGCGGAAGCCTTCAAGGCCGAGGACTTGCTGCGGCTTGGCTCCGAAGCCAAGGTGAAGGAAGCTGGCCTTTATCGCCAGGAAGGCAAAGAGTACGTGGTCCAGTCGGGCGACGTACTGCTCTTCAGATTCAATGTATAAGTCCGACGTAAAAGACGCCACCCGCTCTAACGCGCCTGAAATCAGCGGCTTCACCATCGTACGTAACGCATCCCTGCTCGCCTACCCCTTCCGGGAATCGGTGCGCTCGCTGCTGCCGCTCGTCGATGAGATGATTCTTCACTGTGGCGACTCCGACGACGATACCCTGCAAATTTGCGAAGCGTTGAAAACCGAAGCGCCGGAAAAGGTGCGGATCGTGCGCTCCGTTTGGCAGCGGGAAGCCCAGAAGGGCGGCTTTCAGCTGAAAGCCCAGACGGATGCCGCCATCGCCGAGTGCCGGGGGGGCTGGTGCTTTTATCTCCAAGCCGACGAAGTGCTCCACGAAGCGGATCAGGAGAATATCCGCGCGGCCTTCCGTAAGGCCGATTCGCTTCCCCACATCGACGGCGTGCTTTTCAACTGGGTTCATTTTTACGGCAGCTACGGGTACGAAATCCGCGGCCGCAACTGGTACCGACGTGAGTGCCGCCTCTTCAAGAATGGGCGCGGGATAAGCGCGTTCCGCGATGCCCAAGGTTTTCGCAAAGAGGGAAAACGCCTGGAAGTCGTGGCGAGCGGCGCGCGGGTTTTTCATTACGGCTACGTGCGCACTCCTGAAGGACTCCGATCGAAATCCGAGCAGATGTCCCAATGGTGGGGAGAAGCGCCGTCGGAAGTTTCCGAAATGGTTCGCCACGTGGGGCTCGCGCGCTACCAAGGCTCTCATCCCGCCGTGATGGAAGCGCGGATTGCCGCAACTCCGCGGTGGTTCGATCCGAGCCACTACCGCCGCCGCTGGGATAAATCGGAAATCAAGAACGCCATCACGCTCGTTTGGGAGAAGTTCTTCCCGTTTCGCCTTGGGGAATTTCGTAACTATGAGCTCCGTCAGAACTGACTGGCTTGTCTTCGACGATTTCTTCAGCGATCCGGAGGCCATCCGGCAAGAAGCCATTCACGCCGATTTCTCCGTGTCCCCGGGCTCTCCCGTACGCAGACAAATCCTAGAACCGAGAGCGGCGGTCGCCGAGCAGATCCGCCGGCTGATGAAGCTCGAGGACCTCCACGACTTTCAATGTCGCTTTCATTTTTATCCGGAAGAGGACAAGGGTCACACCACGGTCGTGCACTCCGATAGCGAGCGCGGACAATGGGCGGGCCTCGTCTATCTGAACCGAGAGCGCCAAGGGCAATCGGGAACGGGCTTCTTCCGTCACAAGGAAACGCAGCTCGATCGCATTCCCGCCCTCGTGGATCTCGCCTTTCACGGACTCGAGCGCGGCATGGCGCCGGCGGAGATGGTGAGCGCCACTCAGCGCGACGCCACTCGGTTGGAGGCCTGGGACCGAGAGGGACAGGCGGAGATTCAGTTCAATCGGTTAGTGCTGTTCCCGTCGTGTCGGTTTCATGCACTGGAAAGCGTGTGGGGCCAGACGCCGGCGGACTCTCGCCTCACCTTCAACTTCTTTTTTTCGCATTAAAAAAACTGACCACAAACAAGAACCGGGGCGGGTGGTGCTACCCACGCCCCGGTTCGGTAAGTTTCTATGTGGATATTAGGTAGGTAATTTGGTGAGTCTCGGCACCTGTAGTATCGACCGGGGTTATTTCCTTCTAAACTTTTTGGGTCCTCGCCTTTCGAGTCCCCTCGCCTTCTTACTAGAGCAAGTACGGTGCCAAGTTTTTGGCGTACGAAAACCGGTGAAATCGGTTCAATCAGAGGGGTTCGGAGTCGAAACGACACCGAGTTCCCGGATGAGGGAGTCGATCGATCGGGAAATTAATTCCGAAGGAAGTCGCGGAAGGGTTCCGCGCGAGGAGATTTCAAAATCGCGTCCGCGATATCGTTGTGACCGTAACCGCCCACTTCCGTCAAAACGGCCTTCCCGTGCGGGAAAGCGGCCTCTAACCGCCGGGCCTGCTCAATGGGAATCATGTCGTCCGCGGATCCATGGATGAGGTGGATTGGGGCCGAAATGGCCCCGGCATAGTCCAGTGACGGAAATGAATCCTTCAACATGGCTCGCACAGGCACGAACGGATACCCGTAAGCGGCGACTTCGGTCGCCGAAGAGTACGCCGAGATGAGGGCCAGCTTCGAAGCGGGGCGCTTAGAGGCTAAGTAGGTCGCAACCCCGGAGCCGAGACTTTCCCCCACAATCCAAATGGGCACGCGAGTTTGCTCGGAAGCCTCATCGTAAGCGCGCTCGGCGAAGGCGAAAATTGCCTCTTGGGTGGGTGCCCCGTCTTTTGCGCCATAGCCCGGGTACTCGGTGAGAATCAGACCGACGTCGGCGGGTACCACCTCGGTGAACCAACCCCGGTCCAAAGCCTCGCCGGCATTGCCATGAAAGAAGAGAACCAGAGCCCGCATGTGACCCGCCGTGCGCACATACCCCATGAACTCGCCCTGCTTCGACACCCAAGGGAGAAACTCCGCATCGCCTTTGCCGCCCACATCATGGTGAGAGGGGAAGTACTGCAGCTTTCTTTGATTGGTATAGAGCCAGCCCAAAAGCACGCCGTACCCGAGGACCGCGGCGAGAAGCACGTATAAAGCCAGTTTCATTTTGAGAGTAGTCCTTCGGCCCGCATCCATTTCACGTAATCGAGCACGCCTTCGCGGAGCGAAAAGCGCGCCTTGAACTTAAGGCGCGTCGTCGCGCGCTCCGTGTGCGCTTGGGTATTGCCCTGATAGGTAGCCGCCTCATACGGCATCGGGAAATACTCAGGAGCGACCTTCGTCCCCAAGGCGGAATTCAGAGCTTCGACCAAATCGTTGAAGGTGGGGGCGAGCCCCGTGCCGACGTTATAGACTCCACTCGGCGCGGCCAAAGCGCAGAGATTCGCCGCGACGACGTCTTTCACATAGACGAAATCGCGCTGCTGATCGCCCCATTCGAAAAGCCGCGGACGTTTTCCCGCCGCCATCTGCTGAGCCAGATGCCAAACCATGGAGGCCGCTCTTCCCTTGTGAGATTCCCGCGGCCCGTACACGTTGAAATACCGAAGGCCGGTGATGCGCATTTCTCTGGTGAGCTCGGAGGCGTGGCGATCCATCTCCAATTTCGAGCGGCCATAAGCGGTGAGCGGTTCTTTCGGCTGATCTTCGCGCATGGGAGTCGGCCCATTGCCGTAAAGTCCCGCGGTGGACGCGTACACGAGCTGCTTTCCGCCGGCGCGCGCGATCTCCACCACGTGGCGAAAGCACGCGAGGTTGCGCTCGATTACCTCATTGTCGTTGGGATGTCTGGGATCGGTGATGTCGCCGTGATGAAAGACCGCGTCGAAGCGGCCCCAGTCCTCCGGCTTTTTCGTCATGTCCCAGTGGCGCACTTCCCCTTTGATGCCTTCGAGATTTTTCTGGGCTCCGGCGGTGAGGCTGTCGACCGCGACGACTGCATGGCCCGCGCCCTCGAGAGCACGGACCAAGTTCGATCCGATGAAGCCGGCGCCGCCGGTGACTAGAACGCGCATGGGACGGAAGTGTATGCTCCAACCCCATGAAATTCGAGTGTTTTTAGCGCTCTCCTGCGGGGACACCAGCATTTTACCGATACGTAGAGGTAGCCGTGTGTCACTCCATTCGTAAAATCACTTACTTAGTCCTCGGCTTGGCGGCGCTTTGCGCCCACGCGGAAGATCCCTACGCGCCCATCAAGCGCTACGTGCTGGCGAATGGTCTGACCATCCTGCTCGCGCCGAGCGGTAACGCGAAAACCATCGAAGTGGAATTGAAGATGCAGGTCGGCTGGGGCGCCGAAACGCGCACCAATCTCGGCGCCACCCGCCTCGCCGAACGCGCCTTCTTGCGAGACGAGACCCGGCAAGGCGAGCAGACGTTTCAGCACCGCGTCCGGGAAGCCGGCGGCGAAGCTCGCGGAGCGACGACCGCCACCTCCACCAGTTTCTTCACCACGGTTCCCTCGAACCGCGGCATCTGGGTCTTGAACGAGTACGCGTCGCTACTCACGGAACGAACGCTTTCGTCCGAGTCCGTGGAACGCGCGCGAGCGGAACTGCTCCTCGAGCTCGGCGAGCCGCACCCTTTTTTGCAAACCTTCCTCGAAGGGCTCTGGCCTTCGCAAGCGAGAGGCCCTGACTTTTTCCAGACCGAGTTCCACCTAAAGAACGCGGCCCATTCCGACGCGGACACGCTTCGCCAGGATCTCAAAACCGTTTCGCTGGATCAGGTGCAGGTTTACGCGAGGACTTATTTCCGCCCGAGTAACGCCGTTCTTCTCGTCGCGGGGCCCTTCAAGCAGGAAGCCACGCTTTCGTTCATCAAGGACACCTTCGAAGGCCAGGTGAGCGGGCTGCGTATCGTCGCCCCCATTCAGGAAGTCATGCCCCGCGCGGAGCCCTATTTCCGCTCGAAGGTCGCCGACAAGGACTCGAAAGTCTCCATCGGCACGAAGTTCTGGAACATCACCGCCGAAGACGAAGTCGTTCTGAAAATTTACTTCGAGTACCTGGCAAGCCGCCTCACGAAAAAACTTCGTAACCTGCACGGCCAAGCTTACGGAGCCGAGGCCACCGTCTGGGTCGACGATCGCCGTTTCGGCTACGCGATGGTGAGCTTTCAGACGCCTCGTCGTCATTTCAGCGAAGATTTGGATTACGTAAAAGGCCTCCTGCGTACGGAAACCATGGAGGGAGACTTCAGTAACGACAGCATCCACGCGGCCCACGATGTTTTCGGGCGCTACATGGAGCTCATCCAAAACGACTCGGAAACCGTGGCCCGGCTCGCTTCCCGGCTCTACGCTTTTCAAACCGTCTACAAAACGACCGAGACGCCGTACCAAATTTTCCAAAAGCTGACGCCCGAGAAGTTCCGTCAGCAGCTCAGAGGGCTCTTTCATCCGCGCAAAGAGTATCTTTCCCTCGAAGAGCCGCCCCTCTATTTCAGGACGGAAGCGAGCTTAATCTACCTGCTCGCCATCCTGCTCTCGGTTCATCTCTGCCGACACCGTTTCTTGAGAGACTTCGAGTACACGACGATTCGGTACGTCCGCAAAATCAAGTATCAGCCTTTGGTGACGACGATGCTGGCCCTCGGCTTCATCGGCATCCTGTGGACCGCCTCTCAGCTTTCGTCGCTCGTCGCCTGGCTCTTCATTCACTCGACGCTCATTCAAAGCACCTTTCTCTTGAGCCAGTACTTGCAGTCCGCGGTGGGCATTTTCCTTTTGGTGAGCGGGGCCTTGTCTTACTTCAGCCTCATTCCGCGCAAAATCATCCTTACAGACCGAAGCCTGCTCATCAAGAGTATCAGCTACGCGTCTCGTCGCATCGATTTATTGACCATCCGGGACATCACCGTCTGCCGGCCCCACCAGCTTCTCACGCATCGGCTGATGACACGAAAAACGATCCTCGCCCACTTCACGCCATGGCGCCGGGGCGTCTTGATTCGGGTCGAGACGGGCCAGGCCTACTACTTCGGCTTCACCGACGCCGCCAAAGTGGCCGAGGAAATCCGCGCCGTCATGAAGACCCGCGAGCCCCACCTCCTCCACGACGCCGCCTAACTATCTTAAAAGGTAGGCCGCTACCTTTTAAGGCGGCTTGACGGCGACGGACCGGGCATCGACGCTGCTCCCATGAACGTATTTTTTGGAGCGGCAATACAGGGCGTGCAAAGGCGCGGCGAGAGAGCGGACGTTTACCGCGCTCTTATCGACGCTATCAAAGGCCAGGGCCATCACGTCCTCACCGAGCACGCCGCCGCGAAGGATTATCCGAGCACCATGCTAGCGCTCGAAACGACGTTCGGCGCGCTTCCCAAGGAAGACGTCGCTCGCCGGATTTTCGTGCGGGACAAGATGATCGAGTGCGTGGAAGGCGACATCGGTGCCGCCATTTTTGAAGTCTCGACACCGAGCCTCGGCACGGGAATCGAAATCGCCCACGCTTACCTGCGGCCCCGCATGGGACTCAAAGCTATTCCCATCCTCGCGCTCTATCAGACGGGATACTGGCCCCATCACCTGTCTAGCATGGTGCGCGGGATTTCCGAGGAGACCTCGCCGAGTTTTGATTTAAGGGATTACGGACAAACGCAAGAAGCGGCCGCTCGTATCAAGGCCTTCCTGACTTGCGTCCCCAAGGCCTGACCAGGACGATCCCATTACGCACGACATACTTCCATAGCGGCACTATGAAGTTAAAACTCCATCCGTGCGCGCGCCGTTTGGAGACTACCTCCGAAAGGTCGGCGGTATAAGCCTGGAGCTCGGAGACTGTGCGCGGCGTTTTGTCTCCTCCAGCTGCAGCTCGTTCAATGGCTGGATGGAGACGGAGACGACAAGAAAAAAGAAGAGTGACCTAAGGATCGTGGCCAAGCACATTGATGGACCAGTTCACGAGTGAGCCATTCCCGTCCTCTCCGCCGTAAATCGTAAAGCCTTGAGAATCGAATACCTTCAGCTGCCACAGGCCATTGGAATTCTCTCCGTAATAAACGTTGGAGAGCAGCACGTGATTGTCAAAGCCGGAGTCGAACATCGCCGTCCCCGGATTTAGGATATTGGCGACGGTTCCCATCGGAGAAGTCAGCCGGATGCCGATGTCGCCGGTGGCGGCCGTCGTGATCTTGACTCGCACCTGGACCGCTTCGACTTTCAAGTTCGTCGTGACCGTAATGTTCGAGGTCACGCCCGTGGCGTTGTTGTTGGGAATCGCCTGGGTGACCCCATTCGTGAAAAGCCACGTGTCATCGGCGCAAAACAAAGTTTCAGGACAATGCCCGCTCGACGTCACCGTCTGTTTTAACGTCGGGAGATGACTCGTATAGGCCGCGGCCGCGCGCACGGCCGCATTGGCATCGACTCGTCCAAATCCGTAGAGGGGATTGAACTTGAACCCTGCCCCGTTGGTTACCCAGGCGTCCTCGATGACGTAGCCCGTGGCGCCGATGACTCCCTGACGAGGCACTTGCAGAGGATCCGTCTGCACCGCCGTTGCAATGAGCAGGTGACGCACGTCTCTCCAGGTCAGATTCGGTTGCACGGAGAGCATGAGAGCGACCGTGCCCGAGACATGCGGCGCCGCCGACGAAGTCCCGTTAAAAATGGAGGTGTAGTTGCAATCTTTATTGGTCGAGCCGCCCGCCTCAAACGAGTTCGAGCTACCGTAAAAGGGCGAGTAGCCTCTGCTACAAGTCATCTCATCGGTGGTGACGATGGCCGGGTTGGTGGACCCGTCCTCGCCGCCCGGCGCGGAGACGAGTAAGTTGGCTCCCGACGACGAATAGTAAGCGTGCGTTCCCTTCGCGTTCAGCGCGCCGATGACGAATTGTTGGGGATAGTTATTGTCTTCCTCGTGCTCGGCGGAGAGAGAACGTATGGCGAAAATCTGTCCGCCTTTGCCGTCGGAGACTGGATTTCCCTTGGCGTCGATCCCGTTAACGGCGACTTGGTAAGAATTTCCAGCCGACTTCACGTAAACCGAGCCCTTGCCGCCGCGCTGGTTGGTCACGCCGTAAATGAGTTGATTGAGGAGTGTCTCGGAGATTTCAGTAAGTCCCCCGTTCCCATACCCATAGCTATAATTAAACACGTCGTATTGAGCCGCGGGAGAGTCCGAGTCCGCCGCCTGATCCACCTCGATAGCGACCTGATCGACGGAAACGCTGGAGGACGCCGTCAGATAATTGGCTCCCGCGATTTTCGCTTCCGGAGCCACGCCTCGCGTTCCTTTGCCGTTCCAGCCACGAGCCGCGATGATGCCGGATACGCTCGTGCCGTGGTTTCCCTTGGTGGTATTGGACTTCAATGGCTCGCCAAAATAGGGATCGGCCAGCAGATAGTTCTTCGATTTCCCGGTCGCCACGTTCTCGATGAGATCTTCGTGGGAGAGTTGCACGCCCTCGTCGCTCACCATCACTGTCACGCCCGCCCCAAGCACGCCGAAGCGATGCGCCTCTTTGGCTTTTAAATCCATTCCGGCCGTGGCCGCGTTCTTGGCAAACGCCGTTTGTCCCGTGTTCTCCAAGGCCCACTGATGTTTGGCGAGCGTATCGCCGGCAATGCTCAGGTCGAACTGCCCGGTCTTCGTCCCCGAGGCACTCGTCGCGGTCACTAAAATAGCGTTGAGAGTTCCCAGATCATCCGGAGTGCCGGAGATGACACCCGTCGTTTCGTTGATTCGCATCCAGCTCGGTTGATTCGAAAGGGACAACTTGCTGCCCTCGGGAATCTCGAAGGTGGGGACGTACTGGAACGGAAAATCCTGTTTGGCGCTCGCCGCGCCCATAGCGGTGGGAACCGAGGTATCGGAGGCCTCCGTTTCCTTCTTGCAGGCCGCGAGTCCCATCAGAACGGCGAGTGAAATTAATAAAGAAAACTTCATAGGTAACTACTGAGCGGTACGGCCTTCGCCGATCATCTCGAGACTGGCTTTCACGACTCTCGCGTCTTTTCTCAAAGCTTCCAAAAGCTCGGTCAGTTTTTGCACCGTCGGGCGAGAGCTTTGGTAGGTCGCCGTATTGAGACGGGTCATGAGCCGAAGGAGCTCCATGGAATAATCCTGGGACATCGCCGCCGCGTCCGCGACCGACGTGAAGTGAACGGTCAGTCTTCCCGTCACCACATAAAGCGTTCCGTTCTTCGGTTGATAGGCGACGGGATAAGCGCCAGGGGGGGCTTCCCCGTTCGGCACTTTTACAAAAACGTAGCCCGATCGTGCTTCGACCACGTCCAAGGAACCGGCTTGATCGTCCGGAAGCGCAAAGATAGTGGCGAGCCATCGGTAGCTGCCTCGTCCCGAAACAAAGACTTCTTCCTCGCGCGCCGGTCGATCGAGGCCAAGCCGAACCGATCGTTCGGGGCGAGCCTTCGAGCGGCGCACGGCGGACACTAGGGTCGGTATTCCCGCCTGAGACTGCGGGCTTCGAGGACGCTCGGCGGGCAGTGCCGAGGGAACCGCTTGAGTATCGAAAAGCGTTGAGACCGGGTCGCGAGACGCCACGACCGTGGCTCGGTCTCGCGGGTAGTACTGCCACGCCAAAAAGACGATCGACATACCCAATGTGACTAACCAAATTTGTTGTCTGGGGTTCATTTAGGCTGGAATCTCTGGAAGGGGAATGTCTCTCAATTATAGGAGAAATGACTCGTAAGGTCAAAAACTACCGCCAGTAAGATGCCAATATTGCTAATGAATACCTGCTCAAAGATTGAGCAAAACGCGCCCTTCCCCCTTACCTACGTTTCGGCATTTTGAGAGCATTCGGAGAGGGCGGCGCTAGGGGATGGATTCCCAGCAGCTGTCGTTCACGAGGTAGGCTTTTAGGAGTCCCGGAGAGCCCTCCACGACGCTATAGAGCTCTTGGGTCAAGCAGACGGCGAGGACCTCTCGCTCCTCGCGAGAGAGCTTCGCGCCCGGAGGCATTTTCTCGTGATCGATGAGGTATTGCTGCACGAGCGGTTTGCCGCTTGTCGGCTGCGGCGATCGGGCGCTCGGGTAATTGAGCATTCCTCTATCGTTTCCGTTATGGCACTTCTGGCAATTCATCGCCTTTTGGATGACGGCGAGACGCGCGGGGTCGGTAATTCTCCCGGACGAACACTCGTTCATAAACGCCTCCGTGCGGGTAGGCGGATTGACCGGACCCAAGCCGGGCCCGTTGTCGGCCGGTTCGATACCAAAGAGCTTCGCGTTCGCGTGCCGCGCCATGAGCTGGTTCACGAGCTTTACGTTCGCGCCAAACCGTTTCTCGTCGAAAACGGATTTGTCCGGAGTAATCGGAAGGACCGCCGACTTGTGACAGCGGTAACAATTCTCGAGTGTCCCCGTCACTTTGAAACGAGTGCTCAGCTCGAGGCCGTTCGACGTCCGAAGGCGCCAGAAATCTTTCGCTCGCGCCAGCGCCACCGGCAGCTCTTTTCCCGTCGCGGGATCCGTTTTTTGCACGGAAACGACGGAAAACGCGTTCGGCAAACTAGCCCATGGAGTCGAGCGCAAGCCGAATTGGAAATAGCGATCAAAGTCTTTACCGGGGACGAACACGAAGAAACGCCCTAGCGCCCCGGTCCGATCGGGCGTGGGCAAATGCTGCGAACGATAAATGAAGGTAATCCACTTTTCGTCGGGATTGGTTTTCGCCGCGTTGAGCTTCTCGATGTAGGCGAGCGCTTTGTCGAGGTTGGCCGTTTCTCTTTCGTCTTCGACCCAGCTCAGAAAATCCGGTTCCTTGAGCTCCTTCGGCAGTTCCAGAAAATCCGGAAAGGGAACCTTATCGAAATAGTCGGCGTCGGAAACCGGCACGCCCAGAGTGTGCCCTTTTTGATCCTCCCACCAGCGTGCTTTGGCAAAACGAGTGAGAGGGTTAACGCAAGCTTCGACGGCGGGAGCCGACTTCAGCTCACTCTGGCAACTCTCGGTAGAGGCCACCACGGGATTGATGACGTAAGCGCGGAAGTCGCCTTGAAACATCCGCAGGACTTGATTGCGGCTCCAGTCGCGCCATTCGATTTTCGAAGTGGGGCAGCTATCCGCCGCGAGTGCGACGGAGCCGAAGAGGAGTGCTGAAAAAAGTGAAAGAAACCCTCTCATTAGAGGGGTTAAATAACATTTTGTGGTATACAGCGTCAATTATGGCTCGGCTCGAAAAGGAACAGCTGGAGAGAACCGGAAAAGCATTCAACGATACCGGCATTTTAGCGGCTCGTCGTCTGGGATGGGAAGCCGTGCACCGGATCGCCTCCCAAATAAAATCCGGCATGTCCGAGGAAGAAGGCCAGGTCATCGCCCGCCATGTTTTGAAAGACCTCGGCTCGAACAAAATTTGGCACCGGCCCCACGTCCGCTTCGGAACGAACACCCTACTCTCTTACGGCTACGCCTCGGCTCCCGACATGCGGCTCGGCGACAACGACGTTTTTTTCTTGGATATCGGACCGGTCTTTGACGGCTTCGAGGCCGATTGCGGAGCGACTTTTCAGGTGGGTGACGACCCCGAGCACGCACGCTGCATCAGGGACGCGCGCGCGATTTTCGATCGGGTCAAACGCAAGTGGCGCACGGAGCGCGTGACGGGAGAAGCGCTCTACGAGTTCGCCCGTTCGGTCACCGAGCCTTTGGGCTGGGTGCTCACGCTTGAAGAAGCGAACGGCCACCGGCTTTCTGATTTTCCCCACGCGATCTATTTCAAGGGCGGGATTTCGGAGCTCGGGTTCACGCCGACGGCGCATCTTTGGGTGCTGGAAATTCAGATCCGCCATCCGGAAAGGCCCTTCGGATCTTTTCACGAAGATCTTTTGGTTGAGACCGAGGGGAACCCCTTTGGACCGGCTACGCCGGGTAAAGGTTAAGGATTAATCCTTAACGTTAACCCTTAATAGTTAATCGCCGAGGGCCCCGGAGGTGCTCTCCACTAACGGAAAGACACCCCCCGGAGAAACCCCGAACGTTGGGAATCGAAAATCTGGTGTAGCCCTATCTAGGTGGGATCGGGCGCTTCCGTAAACGCGGCAACGGCCTTAGCGTTAACCGGCCGATCTCAGGGCGCCGGCGCCCGGCTCAGACGGTAAACGACCACGTTTTCGTCTGAGAGAGAGGCCGTGGGGAGGAAAACTTTCTCCCAATGCCCTTTGGTCAGGGCGAAGGGCTCCGCGCGGCCGGCGTCGCCCAGGAAAAAGCAGCTGATGTTTTGCGGACAAAGCTCCGTCGTCTCGAGCCGCGACCAGACGTCCTTCTCCCGGTGCATCAGAGTGTCGGGGCACTTGCCCGCGAAGTACGGACAGCCCATGGGGGCATCCACCGACCAGAGCGGCTGATTGAGACGAGCCGCGGTCACGTACCCGAAATCCTCGTCGACGGCGAAAAGCCGCGGCACTTTGCCCTCGGTACGGCTGAGGGCCTCGATGGTGGTGGCCGCCGCGAGCCCTTCGCTATAAGGCCGGAAGATATCTTCAACCCGCGCCACGAGGCCCAAGGCGGCCGAAATGCCGAGTAAGCCATACACGGAGCGACGGACAAAGAGACGTGTCCACTGCTGGGAAAGGACGGCAAGAGTCACCCAGAGCACGAAAAGCGGGCCGCCGTGGCGGCCCGACGCGACGCCGTCCACGCGCCACAAAAAGAGCAGCACGCAGGGAACCGCGGCGATGAGAAACGCTGTCCGTCCGCGGCGACTCAATACCAGCAGAGCCACACTCAGGATGGGAATCCCCAGTATTCCCATCCGCCAATGCGAAGGCGTGAGAAAAGCGCAAATCGTACTTCCCAAACGCTCGAACCAATGGGGAGCCGTGATCCATTCCCGCGCGATTGAAACCCCGAGCGCGGGCCAGAGATAAAACGCGAGTAAAACGATGGCTCCCGCCACCCAGCCGTAGTGACGGGTGGAATGACGGTTGAGGCCCAGGTAAACGCACCAGCCGATCACCGCGAAAACGAAGGAGACATGCACGAGACAACTTGCCGCGAGAAGCAGAGCGCCCAAATGTTTGCGGTTATTCCAATCAAAGTGAATGCCCGCGAAGAGGAAGAACACGCCCCAGCCGTAAAGCCGGGCGACGCTCGCGTACTCGTAACCGAGCAGGTAGCCGAAAACCACGAGGACCGCGACTCGGAAGGGAAACACGCTGGAGAAAAGCACCGAAGCGACGGCAAGAGCCGACCCCGACCAGGACAGCCAGAAAAGGGCTTCCGGAAACGCGGCGGGAAACGCTTTCGCCCAGGGCCAAATCCACAAGTAGTAGAGAGGGCCGGCGCCCTCGGTCGCCGACCGGAAGAAGAGCTCGCCTAGGGAAGTGGACGTGCGGGCGATGAGCCAAGCTTGCGCTTCCGCTCTCCAGGGCTCGTGAAAATACGCCACAAGAAGGCTCGAGAGAATCCATGCCCCCAGTGCGCGCCGCCCCTTATTTTCCCGATCCATGTAGGCATGAGACTAACCCCGCGCCCAGGCAGACTCAATGCTCAATCCATTTACGCTAGCCGTTTGGCGCGGGGCACGGCAGAATCCCAAACCATGGAATACGTCGTCGATTCTTGGAGTTTATGGGTCATCCTCCTCAGCGCCTTCATCATCGGATGGGCCGCGGAGGCCGCGCAAACCTTCATGTCGAGGGCCCTCGCCTTAACGCTCCTGGCCTGGCTGCAAACGCTGCCTGAGTTCGCGGTGGAAGCCTCCATCGCCTGGAACCAGCAGCGGGACCTGATGATCGCAAACCTCACCGGCTCCCTCCGCCTTTTGGTGGGACTCGGCTGGCCGATGATTTACTTCGTTCATTACTTTTCGCATATGCGGAAAAACAAGCCGAGCCGTGAAATTCATCTCGAACAGAATGACTTTCTAGGGGTCATCTTTCTGTTCATCTCGATTCTCTATTTCGTCGTGATCGTCATTAAGGGATCGCTCACCATCTGGGACTCTGTGGTGTTGACGATCATTTACGCCAATTACCTCGTCCTCGGCGCCCGCATGCCGGTCGAGGAAGAAGAAGAGCACGACGACC
>JAYUGC010000164.1:0-23031 GCA_043767805.1 Pseudomonadota bacterium
AACTGGGGCGGAGCCGTCGGAGCCGCTCCTTCCGTTCGAGCCGTCGGAGCCGCCCGGATTGGAATAATAAGTCGTATTGGAGTGCGTGGTGGTGTTTCCATCGGAATCGGTCGTGGTGTAATAGTCGGTGTCGGACCAAGAATAGGAGCTTCCTCCGCTGCCGCCCCTTCCGCCGTTGCCGCCTATTCCGTTCGTCCCGGCTTGTCCGCCTTTGCCGCCATCAAACTCCGGCGCGAGGAGCATGAGAAGGTGGGTGTCGTCTCCCGAAACCTTGACGATGATTTTGCCGCCGTCGCCGCCACGCTCTCCGCTCGTCGCGTTTCCGCCGTTGCCTCCGTCACCGCCGTTATCTCCCGACGTGCCCGAAGCATACCGGCTCGCATCCTATCCATCGGCCCCCCCGGCCTCCGTCTTCGCCTTTGCCTCCATTGCCGCCCGTACCGCCGTCCCCGCCGACGGCGAGAAGCGGGATGTAACCTTTCGTGCCAACGACTGCCGACTTTTGAAAATCCCCTGGTTTTCCAACGGCTGGGGTCACGCGGCCCTTCAAGACGATGCCGCCTTTGCCGTCGCTCTGAAGCTTGAGATCGACGTTGCCCGAGCTTTGTCCCGCTTCCGCGGGGCCAGCGTGTCCGCCGTCGCTCCCGTCGCGGTTCGTCGAGGCGTGGCCGGTATGGCTGACGCCGTCGCTTCCTTTTTGGCCGTGGCGGCCCGAGACGTCGACCTTGATGAGGTCATTCTCGGCGAAGGCCGAAGCGGAGAGGGTGGCGATAAGGACGATTAGGGCTGAAGAAAGTTTCGTTCTCATTCTTTCAGCGTCGGAGTATTCCGCTAGAGGACATCCCGCTTCCGGCGCGGAATTTCGACATCGCTGGAAAAATAGCGAGTTAGCCCCTCGCTTGCTGTGACTTTGGGATCGGCCTTGAGCCCCGGGGTTTAATCCCGGACGATCGAGGGCTTCGGCGCGAGCTCGTAGCACGCTTGTCCCTCGGCTCCGCTCGCGCGGCGAGTTTCGATGCATAGCTGGTCTTTGCCGACGTAGAAGTGTCCCCACGCACTCGGAGGCGCGCCAGAATGGGAGCCTTCCGTGGAGCAGGTCACTTCTTTCTCCTTCTTCAAGGTTTCGCACAGGCCGCCGCAGGAAATGGGCTTGAGGTAGAAATCCGTATCGACGGTCACCTCGGAGATTTCGCAGTCGGCATAGTGACTGACTTTAAAGGCGGAAACCGCCGGAGCGCACAAGGGGTCGGAGCCTTTGATCCAGCAGCGGTCTTTCACTTGGCGCAATTCCCAGTTGTACGCGGGGTTCGGGGTGCCCCGGTCGATGTAGAGCTCTTCCGTTTCACAAATCGTCGACCAGTCGGAGCAGAAGCTTTGGCGAGTCACTCCCGTCTCACCGTTGCCCTGGTACTCTTGCCGTGCGGTGGAGCAGAGCGCGGTGCCGCTTTTTAGCACCCCGCATTTTTGCCGGCATACCGAGGCGCTTTGGCACTCGGTCGCTCCGAGTTTGGCGAGAAGCTCCGGAGTTACGTTTATCGTCGATATCGCCTGAAGAGAGAGGGAATAGAGAAGTCCGTAAAGGACGGTGAACGAGCGCATCTTGGTTTCCTTCCGCCAGCATTACCTGGTTCAAGTAGTTCGGGTCGCTCACCCCGTGTGAGCCTCTCAGCCGTCTTGGACAGCTCCCCGTTGCGCCAGGATGTATTGCCGGCGTCTCGAGATGTCAATGCCGCGATCTCGCCAGATTCGTTACTGGGCGTCGCTAGCGCTCTCGTTCAAACTCATTCTGGGGGAAATTATGCTAAAGGGACTCGCCGTATTCATGTTGTGTGCACTGTCTTTCTCGGTGAGAGCCGAGCACGCCGACGTCGACTTCCATCCTGAGCTTCCTCCCGAAAAGAAGCCCACTTGCGGCCGCCGTATCGAGTTCGACGAAGCTCATTGAGCCGCCGCTCATGACACCCCTCGCCGGGGGTGGTAAAAAGGGGGATGCTCAGTGAAGCTCAGATCCACAGCAGGGTGGAAGCCGCTCAAGGCAAGATTCCCTGCGATCTCCTATTTCGCAACGTGACATATCTCGACGTCTTCTCCTGCGCGTGGAGAAAAGGGGACGTGGCCCTGGTGGATGGCGTCATCGTCGCGCTCGATCCGGGCTTAAAGGCTAAACGAGAGATCGACGCCAAAGGTAAATGGCTCGTGCCCGGCTTCATCGACGCTCACGTACATGTCGAAAGCTCCATGCTCGTTCCGACCAATTTTGCCCACGCCGTCTTGCCCCGGGGGACGACTACCGCTATCTGCGATCCTCATGAGCTTGCCAATGTGCAAGGAGTCTCGGGCATCGAATATTTTTTGGACGCCGCCGAGCAGGTCCCTCTTGATTTGCGCGTCATGCTTTCGAGCTGCGTGCCGGCGACGCATCTGGAGACCAATGGCGGGGGCGCCATCGAGGCCGAAGCGCTGAAAAAGCTGCGAACGCGTGCGAAGGCCCTGGGCCTCGCCGAGATGATGAACGTTCCCGGTGTGCTCTTTGGCGATGGGGGCGTCCTCCAAAAGCTCTCCGCTTTCTCCGACTCTTTCATCGACGGCCATTGCCCGCTCGTCTCCGGCCGCGCTCTTTCGGCTTACGCCGCTTCCGGTATCAAGAGCTGCCATGAATCGACTCGGCTCGAGGAAGCGCAAGAGAAACTGACTAAGGGAATTTCCGTTTGGATCCGCGAGGGCAGCGTCGCTAAAGATCTCGACGCGCTCGCGCCTTTGCTGACGCTGGCGACTTCGACTTCCGTTGGATTTTGCACCGACGACCGCAATCCGCTCGACATCGCGAGTGAGGGCCATGTCGATCACCTCATTCGCGGCGCGATTCGTAAGGGTGCCGCGCCGGAAGTCGCCTACCGCGCGGCTAGCTGGAGCGTGGCTCGGCACTACGGGCTTCGCACTAAAGGCGCCGTCGCGCCCGGCTACGAGGGAGATTTGGTTTTACTTAGCGATCCGGCGTCCGTTTCGCTCCAGCAAGTTTTTCGAGCGGGCGTGCCGACGACGGAGCTCAGCTTTCCCGCGGCGGACAGGGCCACCGCCGGCAAATCCGTGAAGGCGAAAGTTCCCGAGGCGGGCGATCTGCTCGGCCCCAAAGGCCGCGTCCACGTCATTGGCGTCGAGCCTGGAAAGATTCTGACCACCCGCCACGTTCTAAATCACGATGCCAAAGGGGTCGCCCATCTCACCGTACTCGAACGCTACGGCCGAGGGTCGAAGCCCGCGAACGCTTACGCTTTGGGTTTCGGAGAAAGCTTCGACGGCGCCATCGCGTCGAGTGTTGGGCACGACAGTCACAACCTCATCGTAGTGGGCTCCAATACGGAAGACATGCGAATTGCCCTGGCCGCTCTCATCGAGTGCGGCGGCGGATACGCGGTCGCGAAGCACGGAAGCGTGATTGCCAGACTCCCGCTCCCCTTCGGAGGGCTCATGTCTTACGATCCCGAAACCGTTCTCGTAAAACAGATTACGCGGATGCGGGAAGCGAGCCGAGAAGTCGGTTGCGCGCTGGCCGAGCCGTTTCTTCAGCTCGCTTTCCTAAGTCTTCCCGTCATTCCTTCCTTAAAGCTCACGGATAGAGGGCTCGTCGATGTGGACGCGTTCCAACTCATCGACGTGAGGGCCGCATGACACGAGGCCATCCGCGCACGGAATGTCTGGCCGGCCTCACCACGTTCTTCACCATGGCCTACATTGTGGTGGTGAATCCGGCGATTCTGTCGACGGAAGGGACGGGCATGCCCTTCAACGGGGTCCTCACCGCCACGGTGCTTCTCAGTTTTCTGATGACGCTGCTCATGGGGCTTTACGCGGATCTCCCCTTTGGCGTCGCTCCTGGAATGGGCATCAACGCCTTTTTCACGTTTTCTCTGATTCTCGGCCGCGGCATTCCCTGGCAGACGGCGCTCGGCATGGTTTTTTGGGCGGGCGTGCTCTTTCTCATCGCCTCGCTCACCAACGTGCGGGTCAGTATCGCGAAGGCCATTCCCCACGGGCTCCGGTTGGGAGCGGCCGGCGGCATCGGTCTGTTTCTTACCTTCATTGGTTTAAAGAACTCAGGGCTCGTCGTCGCTCACCCCGTGACGTTGGTTACGGTTGGGAAGCTCAATGGGACGACGTGCCTCTCGCTTTTCGGGCTTTTTATCGTCGTCGCGCTGGCGCGTAAAAAAAGTCCCTTCGCCTTTCTCGCGGCCATCTTTGCGGTTACCGGACTTGGTCTCGCTATGGGTCACGTGCAGGCGCCAGCCTCTTGGTTCAGCGCGCCTGATTTTGAGAGCGTGCTTTTCAAGGCGGATATTTTTGGTGCGCTGAAATTCGCGTACGTCCCTTTCATTCTTTCCATTCTTCTGACCGATCTCTTCGATTCGCTCTCCTCCTTCATCGGTGTGTCGCAAGCCACGGGAATGGTCGACGCGAGGGGTGAGCCCAGAAACCTCAAACAGGGGCTTATCGTCGACGCTTGGGCGACGCTATCGGCCGGGCTGCTCGGGACTAGCTCCGGTACCGCTTTCATCGAAAGCGCCGCGGGCGTCGAAGTGGGCGGCCGCACCGGATGGACCGCCGTTTACACGGCGCTTTGTTTCTTGCCCTGCTTGTTCATCGCGCCACTCGCCGGCATGGTCCCTGGTTACGCTACGGCGCCGGTGCTCATTTACGTGGGCTTTCTCATGTTTCGCTCCGTAACGGAATTGAAGTTCACCTCCGTCGAGGACTCTTTCCCTGTCTTTCTCACCGTGATTCTCATTCCGCTCACGTTTTCGATCACTCAAGGCATTCTCTGGGGATTCTTGGCGCATGCGGTGCTCTACGGACTTGCGGGCCGTGGCCGCGAAGTATCGCCCATGCTCTACGCTCTGGCCGCTGTGGCAGCAGGGCTATTTTGGATGGAGGCTAAATGAACGAGCTCGCAAAAATCGCATTGGCTCATGGCGACGACGCACGCAAGGCTCAAGGAGACCTCCGCGCAAAGCTCGGTCTAGACGAGCTGAACTTCGCGTACTTCTTTGCTCTCTACCGCATGAAAAAATCCGGCCGTGCTTTGGATCGGTTAGCCATCTTCGAAGAGGGACGGACGCGTCCCGGAGCTGCCACCGCGTTTCCCACCGCGATTGCGTCTCCCGAGATGTTAAAGAGTCTTCCGCTCGTTCAGCATCGGCAGATCGCCGTCGAGCAAGATAGGGTCGGCGCTTCGGGGGCGGTGCTTTGGATCAAAAAGATGCAGGCGGGCACGGGCTCCGCGATGGTCCGCAGAACTTATTTGGCGAAGTACCAAGACGTGCCCGCGGACCAGGTGCATATTGGCGCAAAAGGCACGGATCTTTTCGTTCAAGTGCCGAGCGGCGAAGAAGTAACGCTGGCGGAACTTCAGATCGCGCAGCTCATCCTTGCCGCGCGTCGGGGCGAGTTCGGCGGCGTCCTTTTTCACGATATCGTCGGTACCGAGACCGCGGCTTCCATCGAGAAAGTCTGGAAGCGCAAATCACTTTTGGATCCATCGAAAACCTACGCGGAGCTCGTGGACTCGACTCCTGGGTTGGGCCGTTTCAAAGCTAGCTTTCAGGCGCACATTCCCACTTTGAATCGCCAAGGAGAGCTCACGACCAATCGCACCGCTCCCGGCGGGCACGCGCTATTCGCGGTGGATGCTTTGCGCGCGGCCTATACCGACGGTGGTCTACCCGATACTGGGGGCAAACCTCTGGTGGCCGCGGTCGGAAACGGCGAGGATTTGGGGAGCACGCCCAGCCGTCACATGGTCGACTGGATGGTGCGCCATCAAATTCCCATCGCCATGGTCACGACCGAAAAGACCGGTGTGGATCTTCAAGGCGGGCAGATAGCCCTCGTCGAGCTTCCTTCGGGCAAGCGGTATGTGACTTTGATCGAGACCGCTCAGGCCAAAGAGGCGGGTCAGCTGGATCTCTTTCAGAAGATCGGCCTCGATATCAAGCGGCCCGGGCAGATGGCTTGCTTTAATACGAACGTCGCACTCTTTAACTACGACGTCTTGGCGCCGAAAATCCGCAAGCTCGTCGCTGAAATCGGGGAAGAGGCCTTTATGGCGGTGGTCATGCCGGACCTCATCGACAAGTGGAAGTCGCAACAAGACAAGGACGGCGTCACGAGGGAGTACCTTCAGCTTGAGGGCGCCATGGGCTCGACGCTGCTCAATCTCGATAGGTACTGGCGCGAGCGCTTTGACGAGCCTCTCGTGCATTTCATCAACGTGGATAAGCTCGAGCGCACGGACTACTTTTCACCCATTAAGAACGGCTTCGACTTCTTCATGCAGTTTCACTCGGATCGGTTCCGGCTGGACCCCGAGACTTTGCGCCTAATCAACCTCCGCCCGGGATCGATCCCGCTGGTGCGCTTCACGCCCCCTCACGGTCAGGAGAAGTACTGGGACGATCTATCGACGGTACTCGACGCTTTTCGCGGAGCCAAGGTCCTCGATCTCGACACTCTCACGGTGAAAGGCGCCATCAAGGTCCCCGGAGTCACTTTAGAAGGCGACGTCTCGTTCCTGAACGCCACCTCCGAAGTGGTGGACGTGACCCCACGCATTCCCGACAAAAAACTCCGCAACGCCAACGTCCTAGTCGGTCCTCACGCCCGCATCTCGGTGACCTAATCCCACCAAAAGGTGTGTCGCTAAAAGGTGTGTGAATACTTTTTAGCGCACTTAGATTAAGTACGCAGGCGATGGCCCGTGTGAATCAGAGTCGCCGCCCAAATGAAAAGAATCAAGCTCAGGCCGCCCGTGATGAAAAAAGATAACCGCAGGGAAACGTCGCTGGATCCCAGCACCGTCGAGCGAAAGCCATCAATGGTGTAAAAGAGCGGATTGAGCTGAGTGATTTTCTGCCAAAACGGCGGAAGCACCGTCGTCGGGTAGAAAAGCCCCCCGAGATAGATCATCGGCATGAGGATGAAGTTCATGTAGACGGAAAGCGCTTCAAAGCTCTCCGAATAAATTGCTGCGACAATCCCCGCTTGAGACATCATGAAGCTCGTCAACACGGCCATGCACAGGGCGAGCCATGGGGACGTCCAGGGCAAAGCGGTGAAGAGCGCGGAGATCGCAAACACAGCCGCGCCCACCAGGAGGCCGCGCAGAACGGCGGCCAAAGTATAGGCGAGGATGATTTGCGTGGCCGTCAGCGGAGTCACCAGTAAATCGACGAGATTTCCGATGTACTTGGAGAAAAAGAGAGAAGACGAGGTATTGGCGAACGCGTTGTTGATGATGCCCATGAGCGCGAGGCCCGGCACCACGAACTGCACGTAGGAAAGGCTCGAGTGCACGTCGATGCGCCGGCCTAGGTTCACGCCGAAGATGAAGAGAAAAAGCGTGGAGGTCACCACGGGCGCGAGTAAAGTCTGGCCGGGCACCACCAAAAAGCGCAGGGCTTCCTTTTTGAACAGCGTCCAGAACGGAAGCCACGTGGGGCTGACCTTACCTTGTTCCATGACGCTATTTTGTAGCCTGTTTGCTATGGTTTGTAACGTCCGCCGTCGCCCATGTAAGGGTTGCCGGTTTCAGTAAAATCGGTGCCTCCCCAAATCATCATGTAGCCAGCTCCCCACACGGCAGTATGCTGGAACCGGCGGCGGCCCGGAAAGGGCGTTCCGACCACGTTCGTGGGTCCCCAAATATTCGTGAACGGGTTAAACATCACTCCGAAGTCATCGCCCCAATAAATGATTTGAGAGCTGGTCCACACCTGGGTTGAGAGACTAAACACGCGGGTGTTGGAAGGCGGCGTGTAGGCGGCCATTGCGGTCCAGACCCTCGTGGTCGGATTGTAGATCCCGCCTGTATTGGGAGGATTCGCGGTGCCCCCAAAGACCACCATTCGCGTACTCGCCCAGGTAGCGAGGCATTCTCGACGTTCAGAGGGGAGGGTGCCGGTGTAAGTCGTATCCCACGCGTCGGTGCCGGGAGTGTACTCTCCAAAAATCTGAGTACCGCCCGAGGCGGTATTCGATCCTCCAAAGACGATCATCTTTGTGCCCGTCCATACGCCACAAGGAGAATGGGGCGAATTGGGATAAATTGAGACCGGGTAGGGCCCTCTTGCCATGGTCGTCCACTGTTTGGTCGTAGGATCGTACTGACCGCCGAGGGGGAAGTCGTAATATTGTACGGCGTAAAAGTAGGAATGCATGCCTCCGAAGATGAGCATCTTAGAACCCGTCCAAAAGGCGATGTGCATAGATCTTTCCGACGGCACATTGGCTCCCGTGCCAGTGGCCGTCCAGGAATCGGAGGTCATCGTGTATTCTCCGCCGGTATTCGTGTCTCCGTAGTAGGCGTGGTCGTCGATTCCGCCCCAAATAATCATCTTGGTTCCCGTCCAGACAGCGGTGTGACCGTATCTTCCCTTTGGAGCGCCGGTCTCCGTTACCGCAGACCAAGAATCCGAAACAGGACTGTAGAGGGCACCGGTAGCTAGCTTTGCGCTTCCCGCCACGCCTCCCCAAATAATCATGCGAGAGCCGGTCCAAATCGCGGTGTGACCAACTCTTGCCGACGGAGCTCCCGAGGACGCCATCGTGAACCAAGTGGAATCCGAATAGGTATAAGCTACTTTGGAATGGCTCTGCCCGTTGGGATTGGTCACCGCCACGCTGATGGCGCCATAGGCGTGCGAGGGCGTTCTTCCGGTAATTTGGGAAGAGCTGACGAAAGTAAGTGACGTGAGCGGCAGGCCGTCAAAAGTGACGGTGGCACCCGAAACGAAATTACTGCCAGAGACCGTGACGGCGGTGTTACCCGCGGAAGGACCGGTGGCGGGACTGACTGAATTGACGACTGGTGTCGCATAATAGGTATAGCCATTGGTAAGCGTGCCAGACCCGATGGAAGGGGTTGTCATTACTACGTCCACAGTGGCCGGAGTGTGGCCAGCGGTAATGGCTCTCATCTCAGTGGATGAAATAAAGGTCGGCGATCCGGTCTGAATGACTCCGCCGATAGAAATGGCGGTGTTAGAGGCAAAGTTTGCTCCGTAGATCGTGACAGCGGTGCCCCCGTTACTGGTTCCTGAGCTCGGTGTTATGCTGCCGATGGAAGGAGCCGTTTGGTAAGTGAAGCCGTTCGTGAGAGTACCGCTTCCATAAGTGGTCGTAGCAACGACGTCCACAGCGCCAAGAGCGTGAGGTCCAGTTGCGCAACTTAGTCTAGTGGCGCTTAAGACGGTCAGTCCGCTGCAGTTTACCCCGCCTATGCTCACGGTCATGCCAGCTTCATAACCCTTTCCACTTAGAGTGACTGCAGTTCCGCCCGCGATAGGACCCCCGTTCGGAAAAATGCTCGTTACTGTGGGGGCAGTGCCGTTGTAGGTGTAGGCGTTCGTACCGGTGCCGACTTGGTTATCCTGGTTGGTAACCACGACATTCACGGCGCCGGCGTAATGGGCCTGTGTCGTTGCCGTCACGGTTGTCGCGTTTACGTAAGCATAGCTAATGGCGATCGTCCCACCGAAGGTCACTGAAGAAAGGCTTGGTAAGAATCCCGTGCCGGTGATGGTGACGTCAGTTCCTCCGTGAGAGGTCCCATTGTTTGGGTTCACTGAGGAGACGGTAGGAGCCGCTTGATAGGTATACCCGTTGGTTAGAGTACCGGTCTGCGAGTCGGGGTTGGTAACGACGACATTTACGGTGGCTGCCGATCTTGCCCCGGTGGTGCAACGAAGTTGATAAGCCGCATCGAAGAGGACAGTGCCGCATGCCGCTCCGCCTATGCTCACCGTCGCGCCTGAGACGAAGTTGGTTCCGCCAATCGTTACGGACTGTCCGCCCGCCGTCGGTCCCCCAGTTTTGTTAATGTAGCTTATCGCGGGCGCAGCCCTGTAGAGGTAAGCGTTGGCTAAGAATCCGTCGACCCCGTTCGGGTTTGAGACTGTGATAGTGATGTAGCCGGGGACGGTAGTGGAAGGGTTTCCGTTACAAACTAGGGTAGTGGCATTGGTGAAAGTCACGGACGTGCAACTTTTTCCGCCGAAGTTGATAGTGGCTCCGCTTACAAAATTAGTTCCGGTGATCGTGACGTTTTGGCCGCCGGCAAGGGGACCGCTGCTCGCTGAGGCACTCACCACTGTCGGAGGGCCCGCGTAGGTGTAACCATTGGTCAGCGTGGAACTCTGTCCGTCGGGATTGGTAATTACCACGTTCACGGCTCCCGCCGCGTGCGCCGGCGTCGTGCACTTGTAGGTATCTTGTGCCTGAAAGATCGAATTCGTGCAGGCACTTCCGCCCAGAGTAATCGTTGCGCCATATCGGAAGCTCGTTCCGGTTAGAGTGACCGGGGTAAAGCCGCCGGTAGTTCCCGTTGAGGGGGAAATCGAAGTGAGTGAAGGACCGGCTACATAGATGAAGCCATTGGCCAGGTTTCCGACTTCGCCGCTTACGGTGACGTTCACGTCCACGTTGCCTGCGGTATGGGCGGTAGTCGTGCAAGTGACCCTCGTAGAATTGACGAAGGTCAGCGAGCCGCAGTTAGAGCCCCCTAAACTTGCAGAGGTCTGGCCACTGACGAATCCGGTACCGTCAATGGTAACCGGTGTGCCGCCGGCCACCGCTCCGGTTGAAGGAGTGATGGATGTTACGCCTGGAACGGTGAGAAAAACGCCGTCCGCCACGCGGATCTTGTTGATAAGGCCGCCCGTATACGAGCCAATCGTTCCCCGTCCTACGGCGTAAATATAGAGAGTGTCGCCGAAGTACGATCCGCCGTTGAGTACGTCGTCACTGGAACCGACGGGATGAACGCTCAGCCCATCGCCATCGAAGTTCGTGTCCGGCACTCCGGAGGCGCCCAGGCGAACGGCCAGCGCATCGTAGTTCGTTCCGTTGTAGGCGGTGCCCACACTCAGGAATTTACCGCCGGTCACGTCTTGAATCGACGAATTCAAGATGCAGTCTTTCGTCGGCGACGCGCCGTCGTGACTGATGATCGTAATTCCCTGATTGTCTATTCCGCCCGTAATGGTCACCTTTCCCCAGGAGCTCAGCAAGTTTCCTGTCGTAGGATGTACGGCGACGACAGCGCATCTCCAGGGAGGAGTAGAGTCGTTGACTCGATTTCCGCCGACGACGATGATCGTATCTCCGACCCGAGAAATTCCTGCGGGTACGGAGTCGGTACCGCCGCCGGCCGCGGCGAAGTTCACCGCGGTTCCCCAGGGGCTACCGCTTGCGGTCAAAGTGCTGTCGAAACGGTGGACGTAGAAGTTATTTGTACCCGTCGTTTCCGTACTCGCCGTGTAAACGTAGCCAGCGTCATGGTAGGCGATGCCGACGGCTGTACCGTCGATTCCGCTCAGGGTGGTGGAGTTACCGAGCGTCCCGTTCGTGGCGTCGTAGGAAGCAACGAACGGATGTCATCTCGATGCCGTCAAAACGGGGATCGGCCGAGCCAACGGAGGCCCAAAGTAAAAGGCAAAGAAGCGAAATGAATTTCCTAATGATTGTAGGCATGAAAGAGCTCTGACGTACTGCAATGACAAGAGGGCTTGTCCTCTGATCTTATCGGTAAAGCGTGGTCCGTTCATCCCCCTAGCCACTAAGTGCCCGTAACCAAACGGAATATAAGAAAACGAGTGGACGCACGATCTAGCAGCCGAGTAAAAGTTTGTGCGGGATTTCAGCTAGATGCGGGCGGGAATTTTGGGCTTCGACGTCAGCTTCAAAAAGACGTGCTCGAGGCTCGCCTCTTTCGTCTCGACGTCTACGACAGGGGTACCGTGGGTGAATAGGGCGCGAAGAACCTCCGCCGATTCTTCCGAACGGGAGAGACTGAACTCCAAAGTCATCCCGTCGGTGGAAACGCGCGGCTTCCAGCGAGCCACCGTTTCAGGAAGCGCCGAGCGCTCGCCGAGACGAAGCCTGAGTGTGCGCTTGTCGAGCCGACCCATCAGATTTTTCGTCGTGTCCAAAGCCACGAGCGCGCCATCGTTCATGATGCCGATGCGGTCGCACATCTCTTCGGCTTCTTCCAAGTAGTGAGTCGTGAGTAAAATCGTGGTTCCGCCCGCGCGGATTTCTCGCGCGAACTCCCAAAGCCCTTTGCGCAGTTCCACGTCCACTCCGGCCGTGGGCTCGTCCAAGATGAGGAGCTGCGGACGATGGACGAGGGCCTTGGCGATCATGAACCGGCGTTTCATGCCGCCGGACAGACGGTTCATCTTCTTATTGATGTGGGGTCTCAAGGCCAGGCGATCCAAAAGGGTATCGCGCCAAGCCGGGACATCTTCCACTCCGAAGTAACCGGATTGGAGCCGGAGGGCTTCCCCCACGGTGAAGTAGGGATCGATGACGATTTCCTGATGAACGACCCCGATGAGTCTCCGCGTGATCCGGTAGTCCTTCACGTTATCGTGGCCGAAAACCGCAACGGACCCGCCACCCATGCGGCAAACGCCGGTGATCAGATTGATGGTGGTGCTCTTTCCGGCGCCGTTCGGCCCCAGTAAGCCGAAGATCTCGCCCGGTTGGACGTCCAAGTCAAAATTCTTAACCACGGGAGCGCCGCCGAAAGACTTCGTGAGATGGCGAACTTTTAAGGCTGGTTGGGCTGACTCCGCCATCGGCCCATTATAGGGGGGTCGATTGATGCCGCAAAGCGTAATAATTCCTTGATCTAAACGAATGTCTTTAGGCATACTGCGCGGCGCTAAACAGGCATTAGGTTTTTGTATTTCAGGAGTCCAGAAATGAAAGTCATTCAGTCTTTGGCCTTAGTGGGCCTTTTCCTCGGAAGCCTCGCTTCCGCCGCCTCCTTCGAAGGCACTTCCGTCACTCAAGTGATTGAGCGTACCGGAAAGAATCTTCAGGGAGACGACACCCGCGCCTTTTCCCTGACCTCGGAAATTTATCGCGTCACCACCCGCCGGGAAGTCGTCCCGGAACTGGTTTGGGATTGCGAAGACAGCGCCCCTGCCGACGGCACTCACGGCGACTGGAAAGGTTTTTTCGAAGCGACCAAAGAAGACAAGCCCTACCGTCTGGCCGATGCCGTTAAGGGAATTGGCGTAGAGACGGCTCGCCGGCTCATCAACGACGGCTACTTCAATAATAAGCCGCGCTCGTGGAAGGAGTTCAAAAACCGCATGAGCGATGCGGATGCCGAGTACCAAACGGGCTTCTCCAACGAAGTCATCGTGAAATTCGGCAAAGAGAACGCCGTCAACCTCGGTTACATCGTCGAAGGACAATGCGGTTACAAAACCGTGATGATCGAGCGGCTCGTGCCCGTGCGCAGCTTCGTGCGCAACGAAGTCCGTCAGTATCAGGTGCGGCTGCAAAACGCCCCGTTGCTGGCCGGTGAGACGGAAAAGATCACCGTCACCTTCGACGGCGTGGAAGATAGCATTTACGTCAATTCTTTCTATAACGACTATAAGGTCGATCGCTGGAATCAAAACGGCGGTGTGGTGTTCGATTTGGCGGGCGCGCGCAAGCAGGTGCGTCCCGACAATACCTTGAATCTCGCGGCGACGGTGAATGCGGGTAATCTCGCGGTCAGCCTCTCCGACGGGGGCTTCGACGGAGACGTCTCCGCTCTCGAAGATCGTTTCGTAGTTGGTAAGGTGCAACTCGATAAGCGCGCTTGGAAGAGCAATGTCGACCTCGCGACGTTCGATCAGCCTCTTTCCAAAACGTCCAGCGTGACGACACTGAACAACCTCGGGATTTCGGTCCCGGCCGGTGAGAGCCTCGTCATTTATTACCAAATTCGGGTCGGCAGCAGCCGTTTTCACAACGGTGAACCCAGTTCCTCGAAGAAGTTGAAGCTGAAGCTGAACTAGGAGCGGAAGTGGTAAGAGCTAAACGCTGTAGCTGAAGTGAATCGCCTTTAAACGTAGCCCGTAATCCTATAGATCCCTGAGAGAGGCACCGCCGGCGCCTCACTACAAATCGTATCCATGAACACATGCGCCGCCCGCGGTAAAGCCGCGTACAGCGCCGCCGTATTCGCGGGCTCGTTCTCAAACGAAGCGGCCACAGTTCCGAGTGGCACACGCTTCGCGATTGCCTTCACCTTGTGCTCGCTGTCTCCCGACTGATCTTCCTTGAGCCAGATGTCCTCGCCCGAGCGCACGGGAAAGCAATCTCGTTTCAAATTTTCCCGCGTGCCGAGGCCCATGACCTTTTCATCGCGGGCACTCAAATAGATGAGCCGAGCGCCAGTGGCGGCCAGCCGCTGACAAAATTCCGGAGCCCCGGCGTAGGGAGCGTCGTGCGCCATGAACTCGTTTGAAAAAAATCTCGGCCACCAGGTTTCCCGCAGTAGCTTTAGCGAGTCCGTCCACTGCGGATCTTCGGGAAAGAGCCCGTTCAAGCGAAAGGTGTCTCTCAAGGAAAATCCCATGTGCGGCTCCTCGAGACTTTCCAAAAGCCGTAGGGCGGCTTCCGGGATCTTGTCTTTCAAATCGGGCGCGAGCGCTCTCAAGACGGCGCGGGTGCGAGGGGCGTTGCGGTAGAGCGTGTGATCCAAATCGAGCAAAACGACAGGCTGCTTCGCCCGGCCAATGCGCGCGATGACCTCGTCCAGAACCTCGGTATTGGTTCCTCTCTCGAAACGGCAGGCATCAATCCAGGCTCGGCGCGCTAACACGGGAGCTATCCTAGCATGGAGGCCGCCGAAGTTTTTCGTGATAAAACTATTGGTATGGAGCACCCTCCGCATTGCCATCATCATCCCCAAGCGCCCGCGAAGCCGAGCCCGCCGCTGGTGCCAACCTCAAGTTCCGGGACTTGGACTTGTCCGATGCATCCCGAGATCAGGGAGATGCGCCCCGGGGCTTGCCCAAAATGCGGGATGGCTCTGGAGCGAGCCACGGTCTCCTTGGAGGATGGCACCGCAGCGGAAGCCGCCGACATGAAACGCCGCTTTTGGATCGGCGCTGTTCTCACCGTCCCCGTTCTCTTTCTGAATATGCGGCCGGACGGCGGCGTGATTTCCGCTGTCCTTTGCGCTCCCGTGGTTTTTTGGGCGGGCTGGCCGTTTCTCCAGCGGGGATGGGACTCGATTCGGCATCGATCGCCCAACATGTTCACTTTGATTTCCTTGGGCACGCTTGCGGCTTACTTCTATAGCTTGGCGGCGATTCTCTTTCCTGGCGGTTTTCCCTCCGTATTGAGCGCGGGGCATGGGCACATCCCTCTCTATTTCGAAGCGGCGGCGATGGTGACCGTGCTCGTGCTTCTCGGGCAAGTTCTCGAGCTAGGTGCCCGAAAGAAAACCGGGGACGCTCTGCGATCGCTTTTAAAGCTCGCGCCCACGACGGCGTTTCGGCGCGCGGCGGAGGGGACGTTTCAGGAAATACCCCTCCAGGACGTGCGAGTTGGGGACGTATTGCAAGTTCGCCCAGGGGACCACGTGCCGGTGGACGGCAAAGTGCGCGAGGGTAAGACTTTCGTAGACGAATCGATGGTGACCGGCGAGCCCGTCCCGGTCTCGAAGGGGCCGGGAGACGGGGTGACCGCGGGAACCGTGAATGGCTCGGGGAGTTTCGAGCTGACGGCGGAACGAGTCGGCGACGCCACGCTACTCGCGCGCATCGTGCAAAGTGTCGCGGGAGCGCAACGAAGCCAGGCGCCGAGCCAAAAGCTCGCCGACAGGGTGTCTTATTATTTCGTGCCCGCGGTGGTGGGGACGGCCATTGTGACGTTTTTCATTTGGATGAGTTTTGGTCCCGAGCCCCGCCTGGCATTTGCCGTGGTGAGCGCGGTCTCGGTGCTCATCATCGCGTGCCCTTGTGCTTTAGGACTCGCGACTCCCATGGCGGTGATGGTCGCCATGGGTAGAGCGGCGTCCGCGGGCGTGCTTTTTAGAAACGCGGAAGCCTTGGAGCGACTCGCCTCCATCGACGTCCTTGTCGTCGACAAGACGGGAACGCTTACCGAAGGGTATCCTCGCGTTACCGCGGTGAAACCAGCCAAAGGGTTTTCCGAAGCGGAGGTGCTCAGATGGGCGGGAGCGCTGGCTTCGAAGAGCGAGCATCCTCTGTCTTCCGCGATTTCTCAGTATGCGGGAGGCGGAGCTGCGGCGTTGGAAGCCTTCGAATCAATTCCCGGGGAGGGGGTGCGCGCGCTCTTTGAGGGACGAAAGCTCGCGCTTGGGCGAGACACTTTCGTCAGTCAAACCCGGCCGGACACGGAAAGTATTTTTGGCGTCGAGGCGGGGGCAAGCACGCACGTTTTTCTTGGCGTCGAAGGAGCGCTCGCCGCGAGACTTAGTCTTACCGACGCCATCAAAACCGGAACTCGGGTGGCGCTCGACGAAATGCGCGCCCAAGGCGTTCAAGTCTGCATGCTGACCGGCGATCGTTTGGCGACCGCGAAAGCCGTGGCCTCCGAGCTCGGCATCGAGACTTTCGTCGCGGGCATACTCCCCGAAGAAAAGCTCAGCTACGTGAGACGGCTTCAAAAGCAAGGCCACCGTGTCGCCATGGCGGGAGACGGCATCAACGACGCTCCCGCTTTGAGTCAGGCGGAGGTCGGAATTGCCATGGGGACCGGATCGGGAATCGCCTTGGAGAGCGCCTCGGTGACGCTCATTCAGGGAGACTTAAAGGGCATCGGCCGCGCCCGTAAGGTGAGCCGCGCGGCGGTCCGCAACATGAAGCAAAATCTATGGCTCGCGTTTCTCTACAATGGCCTCGGGGTTCCGATCGCGGCGGGCGTGCTCTATCCTTTCACGGGGATCCTCTTAAATCCGATGTTCGCGGGCGCGGCCATGAGCCTCAGCTCGGTCTCGGTCATTGCCAATGCGCTGAGGCTCCGGCGGCTTCGCGTTGTCTAGGAACGAGTCAGGTTAAATCGCTCAAACCTTTAAGCGATTCCCAAACGGGCATTACGATCGTCTAAAAGTTCGACGCGAAATAGGGATGAACTACGCTCAAACTCCCGAAACTAGAAGCAAAGGACGAAAAAGGGTCACGGAGGCGGGTAACCGTCCAAGAATCGGACGGTCTAAAATCAGATTCGCGCTCTGGAATTTTCAATCGGTAAAACAATCGTCTGGAACTTCGCCATTTTTCATAATGGGATCAAAGCTGGTGACTCGGCCGTGCGGTTGCAATGAATAGTCTCATCGCTTTTGCCTGTGGTCCGTCGGAGGGTGGCATGTCGTTTCTCGCTCGCGTAGCTCTCATTCTCATTTCTCTTCTGGCTTCCTATTCGTCGATGGCGGATTCCTTCCCCGGAGGCCCTCTCGACGTCGTGCTTTCCGGAGAGGTCCTCTCCGTGAAAGACAATCGCCTCGGTGAGGCCTACGTCGTAAATGGCAACAAGGCGCGCGCTCAGGCGCGGGTCCAGGTCACGGTGCGTGGGTTTGCGGGAGGAAGCCTTCGCGAATGGCTGGAAGGCCGCCTGCCGCTCAAAGTTCAAGGGTACTTCGAGCGCGAGGACAAAGGTCTCGGGTTATTGACGCGATTTAAGCCGGTGACCTTTTCCTTAGATCCAGTCAGCCTTCGTTGCCAAAGGGACCAGGCGCCGGAATTTCGGCTGTGCACGGCTGAGTACTTGCTCTCGCGATCCAATACGGTGGACGTGCCGCCGGGCGATAGCGGCGATCACCTCCTCGCGTTGCAGATGGTGCCGCCTCGGCAAGTGGATTTTGCTATCAAGATTGCTCGCGGTGCCTCCCGCGCCTTCAACGTCTTGACCGGCAAGCCGACGTTATCGATGTCTCAATTCGCCGGCCTACCTCAGCCCTAAACGATCAAAGCCATCCTTCTAGGCCCGCTTCCTCGGCGAGGGAGCGGGCTTTTATCTTAAAAGGTAGGGCGCTACCTTTTAAGATAACTATTTTGGGATGAGGGCTGAAAAGCGAACGAAACATTCGCTGACGTAGGTTCTCGTTCCCAGTTTTCTCAGCTGGGCGCGGACATCGGTGAGCTCTTTTTGCAGTTTTCTTACCTGCTGGGTGATCTGGTGGTGCGATTGTTGCGGTTTTAGAACTTAACTTGGAGCTCGTTTAGGACCATGTGCTTTACCTGGGCCGAAGCGTAAACGCCGAAGGTGCCGCGGTTGGGGGCCTCGAAGATATAATTCATCTGGTAGCGCATCGACGGATTTACGTACCAGTTCCAGCCGAACAACGCCGACTGCAGATCGGAATTTACGCCGACGACGCCGTGGCGCGAGTGCTCGTAACGGACTAGGAGCTCGAAGCCGCCTTCTTCGCCGCCCACGAGAAAATATCCGCCCTGAAGATAGCCGCCCCAAAGCGATCGCAGAGGATTGACGAGGGTGGCGACGGTATCGGAGTAGGTCACGCCCAAGACTTCCATCCGAAACGAAAAGGCCCGCGAGGTCACATCCAGATCCACTTCGAACCCATGGCGCCGGCCGGCGGCTTGCCCCGTAGCGTAGGGCACCATGGCGTGGTCGTAGAGGGAGACGGTCGTCGTGGGGTCGACATGGGTGTCGTAAGCAAATCCGAAGGTGAGCCCGCGCGCGGGATTGAAGACGACCTTCATTTGAACGTCTTTGTCGGCGTTGTTGTCCGTATCCGTCGAAAGGCTATTACCCGAGCCGTTAAAGACGCCCAGGTAGTAATTGAAAAAGCCTTCCGCCATCCGGCCGTAAACCATCGCGCCCATCTGGGTGTCCAGAAAACCCGCTGCGACGAGCGAGCTAAGCAGCGCCGACCGCTCCACGGTATCCAGCCGCCGCGAGGACCTCGCGTTCTCACTGGAAAAGGGCACCACGAATTTACCGAGCCGGAGCTGGAGATACTCTTTAAAGAGGGGCGTGGTGAGGCGAGTCTCGAGGATACCGACGTCGGACCCCACGACGCTCCCCGGAATGCGCACCGAGGGCGTTCCGATTTCCGTGAGAAGCTCCAGGTTCCGGTACATCTTCGCTACCAAATCGATACGGGCCCGGCGGACGCCGAACCCTAACAGCGCGTCTGGCCGAGTCGTCGAGCCCTGATAGCTCCCGAGAAAAAGATTGCCCGTGAATTGCCCGTATCCCATGAGGGAGAGCTGAAAAGCCTGGTCGGGGGAGCTCAGATAAAACCCGCCGCCGCCCTCTCTGACGCCGACTCCCCAGCTGGCGGTGGCGGGGTCGGCCGCTGACGCCGCCGCACCAACCCAAAATGCCAAGGCAGTGATACACTTTTTTAGCATCTTCAATACTTTACTGTTCTGTAGTAGAAGAGTCTAGGCGGGTTAGGGGTCCCATTAACGACAGCTTTGGGAGATTCAGTGATGAAACACACCGCGCTACTGCTTTGCGCTTTCCTAGCCATCGGCGCTCACGCCGAAAAGGTTTTCAAGTACTCGGAAAACGGAGTCGCCGCTAACCTGGATCCCACCCAGGCGAACACCATCTACGACTCCATGATCCTGAAAAACATTTACGATACGCCTTATACGTATCTGTATCTGAAACGACCGTATGAGCTCGCCCCTCAGCTCGCGGAAGCGATGCCGAAGGTCAGCAAAGACGGCCTCACTTACACTTTTACGATCAAAAAGGGCGTCCTCTATGCCGACGATCCTTGTTTCAAGGACGGCAAAGGCCGCGAAGTCGTGGCGGAAGATTTCGTTTATGGCATGAAGCGCCATTTCGATCCCAATACCCGCTCGCGCAACACCTGGTTGTGGAAAGATCGCATTGTCGGTCTCGATGAGTGGAAAGAAAAGGGCTCGAACTACGCGAAAGACGTCGAGGGCCTTCAGGCCGTCGATAAGCACACCATCCGCATCAAGCTCAAAAAGCCGTATCCGCAGCTCCTCTATACGCTCGCGATGGTTCCGGCCGGCTTCGTTCCCAAGGAAGCGGTCGATAAGTACGGCAAAGAGTTCGGTATCAAGCCCGTCGGCTCGGGTCCCTTCAGGCTCGAGTCCTTCAATAGCAAGAAGGCGGTCCTGGTCCGCAACCCGAACTACCGCGAAGAAAAGCTCGATCTCAAAGCCGAAGGCTATCACGAAGCGGCTTATGGCCGGTACGGACTCAAAGAGCTCGACGGCCAGAAACTTCCCATCGTCGACAAAGTGGAAGTTCACTTCTTCGACAACCCGATGCCTCGCTGGGCGTCTTTCTCCAAAGGCTCGGAGATCCATTCGACCGCCGTTCCCCCGGAACTTTTGAAAAACGTGACGTCCTCGACCAATCCCGTGAAGCTGAAGCCGGAGTACGACAAGAAGTACAACTGGAAATCAGCGACGGAGTTTGGCCTCGTCTACACCAATTTCAACATGGACGACCCCCGGGTCGGCTATAGCTCCGATCCGAAGCAGGCGGAGAAAAACAAAGCGCTCCGTTGCGCGATTCGTAAGGGCTTTAACTGGCAGGAGCGCATCCGGAAGTTCTATTACGGCATCGGCGAAGCGTTTCCGGGCATCATCCCGCCCGGCATCGACGGTTACGATGCGGCCATGTCCAAAGAGTCCATCACCAACGACGTCGAAGGGGCGAAGAAGCTTCTCGCGGACGCGGGCTGGACGGCGAAGGACCTGCCGGTGCTTGAAGACGGAGGCGTCGCCAGTACGCTCAATCAGCAGTTTTTCGAGCAGTTCCGCGGCTGGATGCTGAAAATCGGCTACCCGCGTGAAAAGATCAAAGCGCTCACCTACGCGACTTTCGGCGACTACAGCAAGGCCATGAAGGAGAAGAAAATTCTCATGCACGGGCTCGGCTGGGCCATCGACTATCCGGATAGCGAAAATCTCCTTCAGCTCTTTTACGGGCCGAACGAATCGCCCGGATCGAACTCGTCCAACTACAAGAATGCGAAATACGACGAGCTTTTCAAGAAGTCGTCGACCATGCAGCCTTCGCCTGAGCGCACCGAGATCTACAAGCAGCTGAACAAGATGCTGGTCGACGACTGCGTGACCATCGCGGGCTTCTCGCGCACGGGTATCGGCCTGTGGCACAAGAACGTGCTCATGTTCCCGGACAGAGACGTTCTGGGCGGCGCGTTCTTTAAGTACGTCGGAACGAAATAGATTCCGCGGGGCGGAATCTATCCTGAGGAGTCCGGCGACGAAGGATCTTGATGGAAACTCTGGTCTACGCTTTCAGAAAGCTCCTGTATGGGCTTCCGCTCGTGCTCGGAGTCACGCTCATCAGCTTCGTGCTGATGGTGTACTTCGGGCCCGATAAGACTTACGACCTGCTCGGTAAGAACGCCACCGTGCAGGAGATAGCGGAGGTCCGTCATCAGCTGGGTTATGACCGCCCGTTCGTGGCGCGGTACGCCGAGTACTTGAAAGAACTCGTCACCATGGACTTCGGCAATAGCGATTCCACGGGGGAGAAGGTGAGCTCCATTTTCGCGCGCACCGTGCCGGTCACTTTCGCGCTGTCTCTGCCGGGCTTCATTCTGGGGGAACTACTCGCCATCGCCATCGCGCTGTTCGCGGCGTTTTACCGTGGGAGGTGGCAGGACCGGGTGGTGATGACACTCTCCGTGGTAGGGATGAGTATTTCGTTACTGGTCATCGTCATCGGCTTCCAGATTCTGTTTTGCTCGTCCTACGGCTTGAACCTCTTTCCCGTGACGGGGTGGAGTACCGAGAATTTTCACGAATATCTGCTCTATGTCGCCGTCCCAACTCTGGTGAGCGTTTTCGTGAGCCTCGGCTATAACGCGCGGTTTTTCCGCGCGGTAGTCGTCGAGGAAATGGGCCGGGATCACATCCGCACCGCCTTGGCCTACGGCTGTCCTCCGCTTCCGCTGCTCTTTAAGCATGTGCTGAAGAACTGCATGGTGCCCATTATCACGCGTACGGTCTTTTCGATTCCGTATCTCTTTATCGGCGGAAGCCTCGTCATCGAAGGGTACTTCAGCATTCCTGGCATCGGGCTCAGCACTTATCAGGCGATCACCTCGGGCGATCAGCCTTTGATGAAGGCCTTGGTCGGCGTCACTGCCGTCGCTTACGTTTTCTGTCTCATTTTGACCGACATCCTGTATCAGGTCTTCGATCCGAGGATTAGTCTCAAATGACGGCGAATATCGTAAAAGCCGAGCCCCGGGACTCGCTTTGGAAGCGCGCCTACCGCAAGCTCTCCAAGGACAAAGTCGGCATTGCGGCGCTTGCCGTCGTCCTTCTTTATTTGATCATCGCGCTCGGCGTGCGGTTTCTGAACTGGGGCGAGGGCTGGGACGAGCTGGTGAAAGACGGCTGGACGCCCATGTCGCCCGAGCATTGGTTCGGCACGAACCGCAACGGGCAGGACATCTATAAGCGAACCATCTACAGCACCAAAACCGCTTTCGAAGTTGGGATCCTCGTCGCCCTGTTCTCGACGCTCCTGGGCGGCCTGCTCGGCTGTATCTCGGGTTTCTTCAGCGGCACGTGGATCGATGAAGTCATCATCTGGCTCTACGGCTGTCTGGATTCCATTCCGTTTTTTCTTTTCGTGGCGGCGGTGGCCTTTGCCATGAAGGCCAGCCCCTGGGCCATGCACATCGCCATGATCGCGACTTTCTGGACGACGACCGCAAGGCTCGTGCGCGGCGAAGTGATCAAGATCAAGTACTTCGAGTACATCGAAGCGGCCCGCGCCCTCGGTGTCCCGAAAAGCCGCATCTTGTTCCGCCACATCTTGCCCAACACGACTCACATCCTTCTTGTGCAAAGCACCATCGTTTTCGTCACCGCCATCAAGAACGAAGTCATCTTGAGTTTCTTGGGACTCGGCGTGAAAGAGGGCATCAGCTGGGGTCTCATGATCGGAGAGGCCGCTTCCGAAGTGGGCGCGGGGGAGTTCAATAACCTCATCGCTTCATCCGTCTTCATGTTCGTCCTCGTGATGGCGTTCAATCTCTTTTCCGATTCCCTCCAGGACGCCCTCGATCCGCGGAAGGTTAGCGCATGAGCGATTTACTCTCCGTAAAAGATCTCAAAGTTGAGTTCCAGACCGACCGCGGAGTAGTGCGCGCGGTGGATGGGATTAGCTTCAGTCTCGCGCATGGCGAGACTCTGGGAGTCGTGGGGGAATCGGGCTGCGGCAAGA
>JAYUGC010000165.1:0-9229 GCA_043767805.1 Pseudomonadota bacterium
GGCCATCTTGACTAAGATCTCGGCCTCTTCCACGGAATCCGTGATCGGCTTTTCAATGAGAATCGATACGCCGGCTTCCAGCGCCAGGCGGGCGACGGCATAGTGAGTGCTGGTGGGAGTCGCGATGATCGCCGCGTCCGATTCGAATAGAAGGGGCGCGGGCTCGGAAAACGCGGTGACTCCGTGGCGCGCGCCCATCTCGTTGCGGCGAGCCTCGTCGGTGTCGTAGATGCCGACCAGATCGACGCCGGGTAGTTGGCTCAGCTTTTTCAGATGGAGCTCGCCCATCTTGCCGACGCCCAAAACGCCGACCCGAATGCGGGTGGGCGCGCTCACCGATGGAGTCCCATCTTGGAAGCCCGCACGAAGTTGAGAAAGAGATTGATCTCGTCTCTATCTCCCAGCTCCATGGAAGTCTTTTCCATCGCGACCGAAACCGTGTTTTTTTGGATATAGAAAATGCGGAAGAGCTTTCGCAGCCTGAGTACCGTTGACGGAGAAAATCCTTTGCGCTCCAGCCCAACGCTATTGATGCCCTTGACCTCGAACTCCATGCCTTTGCCGGAAACGAACGGAGGCACGTCCTTTCGGATCATGGAGCCCGCGCCAATGAAGGCGTAGCGGCCGATGCGGCAATATTGACTGACGAGTGTAACGCCGCCCAAAGAGGCGTGGTCCTCCACCGTCACGTGGCCACCCAGCTGGCAACCGTTCGCCATGATGACTCCATTGCCGACGTGGCAATCGTGAGCCACGTGGCAGTAAGCCATCAGGAAGGCTTTCTCTCCGACGGTCGTCTTTCCGCCGCCCATTTCGGTGCCCCGGTGCACGGTGACCATTTCACGGCAGATGGTGTCGTTGCCGATGCATACGGTCGCCCCGTCGCCTTTGGCCTTGAGATGTTGGCCAGCCTCTCCGATCACGCAGCCTGGGTAAAGATGCACTCGCTCGCCGAGCGTCGTTCCCGCGCGAACAATCACGTGCTCGTCGAGCCGGCTTCCGGCTCCGATTTTCACGCCCGCTTCGACGATGGAGAAAGCCCCAACGGTAACTCCGTCTCCGAGTGACGCGGCGGCATCCACTAAGGCAGTTGGATGAATGTTCAGCATGCGTCCCTTCCGCCCATACGGGCTTCCAAAGCTTTCAGGCGCTCCCACATTTCGGGAAGGCGTCTTAATAATTTGAGCACCGGCATCGCGCGTTCCTTCGGCATCGAAGGGCTCATCATCACCGTCTCGCCGTCATCGACGTGGGAGAAGACGGCGGCGGCGCCGCCGACCTTCGCGCCCCGCCCGATGTGTACGTTGTCGGAAATTCCGGCTTGTCCGCCCAGCATGGCGTCGTCTCCGATGACGACGGAGCCAGCGATGCCCACCTGAGCGCAAATGAGGCAGCGCTCGCCGATTTGCACGTTGTGGCCGATGTGTACCTGATTATCAATCTTCGTGCCCCGGCCGATGCGGGTCTCACCGATGGTGGCGCGATCCACGGTACAGTTGGCGCCGATGCGAACGTCATCCTCGACGACAACGGTACCGATTTGAGGCACTTCGCGCGGCAAAACGCCGGGACCGCCGGGAGTGAAACCAAAACCATCGCCGCCTAAAACCGTGCCTGGAAAAATCATTACGCGCTTGCCGATGATCACGTCGTCCAAAAGCGTCACGCGCGGGTAAAGCACGCTTCCCGCGCCGACGCGCACTCGCTCGCCGAGGTAGCACTGAGGTCCCACCGAAGCGCCGCTTTCCACGATGGCGCCACGGCCAATATGAGCATTGGCGCCCACACCGGCTCCGGACTCGACGATGGCTTCGGGGTGAATCCACGCGGAAGGCGCGATGGCCGTTTCAAGAGGACGCCGCTGAAAGTGGCGGGCCACTCCGGAAAAGGCTTCTTTCGGATTTTCGACGACCAGAAAAGTGAGCGGGAGATCCCGGCGAACCAAGTCCGCGGTAGTGAAAAGCGCGACGTGCTTCATCTTGCCGAGTTGCGCGGAAAAACGCTTGTCCGAGAGATAGCTGAGCGCGCCTTCTTCGGCCATGGATAAGGCCGAAAGATGGCTCAACTCGAGGCCGGCGTCTCCAACGACCTCAGCCCCTAAATGACGGCCTAACTGGCCCGCTAAAATGGGAAATTCAAAGCTATCCATGAGCGCCCCTAAGCTATCGCCGGGGTTGGGGGATGTAAATGATCGGACTGAGAGGAGTTTTGTGTATAACACAAAGCGTTAGTTCTCGTCGGGATCGTCGGAGGCGGAAGGGGGAGAAGACGGCGAGATCTCCGCCTTTTCCCCTTCAATCCGAAACTTTTCCATGGCCCAGGCTCCCAGGTCGGTAGCCTTGCATTTCTCGCTGCAAAAAGGACGAAAGGGGTTGTCCTTCCAGGCCGCCGGTGCTCCGCATTGAGGGCAGATGGGTTTCACGACCCCAGATTCGCTCTGGTGGGGCGGACGGATCAAGGAAAATTAGGCGGTTTTTACGGTCCGGGGACTCAAGGCCGTCAAACTCGTATAGAGCCCAAAGACCTTTTCGCCGATGTATGCCCAGTTTAATTCGCGGGCGACCCAGTTGTGAGCTTTGGACAATCCGAGATCGGCGCCCGTTCTCGAAGCGGTGTCCAAGCGGGCGAGCACTTCCGCGAGCCGCCCGGCATCTCCCTGAGGGTAAATACAGGAGGGGAGAAACTTGCTCAGGTACTCGGCGCTGCCGCTGTCGTCAGGAATGACGGGCACGACTCCGGCCGCCACGGCTTCAAACGGCACGCGTCCAAAAGGCTCATCTTTCGACGGATAAATAACGCCGAGAGAGTTCCGGATGATGTTCCACTTCTCTCCGCCGTAAGTGGGCTCCTTCAGGCGGAAACTATCTCGCAGATTTAGCTGGTGAGACCGGCGCTCCAAGAGAACGTCGTAATGTCTTTCCACGGGACCCATGCACCAAAGCCTGGCGTTACCGCCGTTTTGGCGATACCGCGCGAAAGCTTCGAGTAGAAAAATCAGATTTTTGCGCGCTTCGAGCCGCCCGTAATAAAGAAAATACCGGCCCTTTCCCGTTGGCCCTCCGTCTGTGGGCGGAATGGTGATCCCGTTCGGGATCACTTGGAGCTTGTCCTCGCCTACTCCGTAAGGCGTGAGCTGAGCCGCTTCGTAATGACTAAGCAAAATAATCTTCGCCGCGTGCCGGACGATGGAACTACCAAGCAAGCGGTTGAAGATTTTTTTTCGCCAAACTTTACGATGGCCCACGAGACACATTCCGCGCGGGTGCAGCACGTACGGGATGCCGCGCTTACGGGCGAGCTCGGCGAAGCAATAATTTTCCCAGCGCCAGTGGCCATTCAAATGAAGGACGTCGGCTCCCTCGAGAAGCGCGTTGAGCGGAGAGGCCTTGCCCCTCCAGGCCGCGTATACCTCCCGTGGACGGAAGGCGTGCCCCTCCTTCACTCCGAACTGGCGCAAAAATGTCATATCGAGGCGCTCTGTCGGACAAAGTACCGAAACGCTGCAGTGCTGCCCCAGCTGAGCGGCGAGCGAGGCCTCGGATATGGGCGCACCGCCGAACCGGGCGCTGAGCCCCGAACTAACGAAAAGGACACGCATGTAACGATTATAGCCCAGTAACCCATTCACCGGCCGCGTTAAGACAAGCCGTATACGCCTCCGATGGCCGACTCCTTGCAAAACCTCTCGCGTTCGCGGGCTAATGGTTGTGGCCCGCACGCTGGAGCGTATGTTGATGCGGAAGTTGTTATGGCTCGCCGCCGCGGTGGTTCTTGCCAGTTGCGGTAGAAATGGTTCCCTTCGCCTTAGCTGGCCAGCCACGATTGGTGGACTGGAAGGCTTTTCCGATACGCAGCGGACCGCCGTCATGAGCGCCATTGCGCAGCTCAACGTCAAAATCAAACGCACCATGATCTCTCCCGCCGGCTTACCGGCCAGCCGTGAGTCGAGCGAAGGCTCCCCGATCTATTTCCGTTTCGCCGATAACATTCCGGAGCAGAAAAAAGTGATCGCCGGCCGCGCCACCGTCGATGGCGAAAAGTGCGTAGTACAGATTTCTTCCGTCGTAGCCGACAATAACGAGCTTCTCGTCCCCGTCATCTGGCACGAGCTCGGGCATTGCGCCGGACTCGATCACGATCCGAAGGCTGGCGAGGTCATGTATGCCAGTACCGTGTCCATGAAGAACTACGACGAAGCCACTCTCAGCAGGTTCTTCAGCCACGTTTTGGAAGCATCCGGGCTAAGCTCCGCTCCCTAAAAGCGGTATAATGCTCTCCATGCAAGACACTAAGTCTCGTCGAGCGCAAACACGCATTCCCGTGCAAATTCCCGCTGGCGTGTACCGGCCCGATCGCCCGAACGAAGCGGTGGAAGCCGAGATCAAAAATATTTCTTTGGGCGGAGCCTTCGTGCATTGCCGCATGCCCATGGCCATCGATCAGGAGCTGATGATTCAGATCCATTTCGGTGAGGGAAAGGCCTTTCCCGTTCGTGTTACTGATTGGAAAGAAGAACCTCCGGCGGCTCCCGGTGAAGAAGCGGCGCTTTCCAAAGTGCGCTGGACCGAGGAAGCCTCCGCCGAAGGGTTTGGCGTGGAGTTTTCCGGCCTCGGGTCTGACGTTACGAGCTATCTAGAGAAACTTCTCCGTTACTTCGAGAAGCTCACCAAGGCAGGCGTTACGTTCTAGCCGCTGTCAGCCCTCGCGCGGACGCTCTTAAATTTTTCCCATGAGCAATGAAAAACCGAGAGTCACGCTGTGCAGGCGAGTGTTCGTGGGAAGGAAGTAGCCGAGATTTCCGATGAGTGAAATATACGGCCGGATCTTAACCTCGAAATCCAAGCTCGGGTAAAAGAGCACGAACCCGCCCGCTGAAATTTTCTCGTAGGTCGTGGTAGAGATCGTCTCTGAAGTGATGCGAGACACAGCAAAGCCGCCACCGCCGACCAGCATCGTCACATTCATCCACGGCGTCAGGGAGTACTCGGCGATCATCCCGCCGTATCCCATCCCAAAGCTGACGTTGTCGCCCGAGCCCCACGCGAAGCCACCGCCACCCGCTCCACCCAAACGAAAATTTCTCGCGAGGGTGCCAACGCCCTTACCGCCGACGACCATGATGTTGCCGCCCAGATTCGCATCGAACGAGGACAAGGGTTTCGCGTGAAACGTAATGAAGGGGCCGCCCCTTCCCGAAGCAGTTTCCGCCGAGGCGGCGTGCCCAAGGCAAAGCACCGCGAGTGAAAAAACCAACCGCGGAAGAATGTAGTGCCGGGATGTCACGTTTGGGTCTTAATACATTGTAGAGTCGCGCGGGCCATTTGGCTAATGACTCTAGCCTGGCTCTGTTAACCGGCCCACCGCGTGAGGCGTGCCTTCCACTCGTCCCGCGTTAGAAATTTCCATGAATTGGGCCTTACGCTGCAAATCCTTGATGGTGGAAGCGCCGCAGTAGGTCAGACCAGAGCGGATGCCACCCATGATGTCGCGGATGATTTCCCGCACGGGGCCGCGGCAAACCACTTCGATGGCAACGCCTTCCGCCGTTTTCCATTCCGACATGCCGCCCATGAAGTCTTCCTGAGCTTCCCGGGAGGCCATACCTCGAAACCGCTTCACTTTGATCTCGGCACCCCCCGCCCCCACCTTACCGACCGCTTGGCCGGGAGTTTCGTCGCTGCCCGCGAGCATTCCCCCGAGCATCACGAAATCCGCGCCGGCGGCCAGCGCCTTTACGGCATCAGCCGGGCTTTTCGTTCCGCCATCGGAAATCAGCGTCCGGTCCACTTTCCGGCATTCCTGAATCGCGGTGAGCTGAGGCACGCCGAATCCGGTTTTCAGACGGGTGGTGCAAACGGAGCCGGAACCGATCCCCACCTTGATCACATCGGCACCGGCCGCGGCGAGATAATCCGCGCCGGCGTAGGTCGCGACATTGCCCGCAATGACGAGGATGTTGTCGCCGTGACTGTCCCGTAAAAGACGGATGGTGCGGTTTACTTCCTTCGAATGGCCGTGAGCCACGTCGACGCAAATGATGTCGGCCCCCGCGGCAATCAGCGCCTCCGCGCGCGCCATGCCCTCTTTTCCCAATCCGATGGAAACGCCAACCTTGCCGGGTGCCTTGAGCTTCTTGAAAAGGGCCACGTTCTCGTCGACAGACATGAACCGATGAAGGATCGACATCCCTCCGAGCTCCGACATGGCATTGGCCATGTCGACCCCGGTAATGGTGTCCATATTGCTGCTGATGAGCGGAATGTCGAAGGTCTTGCCCTTCAGTTCGACGGAAGTCGTCACGTTCTGGCGGGACTTGATGCCGTTGTATCCGGGCACGAGAAGCACATCATCGAAAGAGAGCCCGATATTGGTACTAATCATTTTAGTCTCCTCAACGGAACAAGAACGTGACGTTCATGTTCATCCAAAGCGCAAAATAATTGCCGACGATGCCGGGCCGGAGCTGACCCCGGATAAAAACGTCGTCGTCGACTTCCTTGCTGACCGCGAAATCCAAGAAGGCCGCGTAGGACAGGCTCGAAAGCCGCGGCAGATTATTAGTCGCCACCATGCCGGCGGCAGCCCCCAAAGACAGTGCCGACTTCGTCGTGCTATCCACGCTGAACTCGTACCAGAACGTTCCTAAAATCGTATAGAGAGTTCCGGGAGAATAGAGCGCAAAGCCCAGCTCCGGCCCCGCGAAAGCCTGAGACGTTTCGGAAATGGGAAAACCGATTTGTCCTCCCACCACGATGGAAGAGCCTTGTGCGATGCCAAGGCCCAGAAAGCTATTGAACTTGTACTTGAGGGGGGCAAGGGCCTTAGCCTTGACCGTCTTTTTCTCGGTGGGCGCCTCAGTCCCCAGGGCAAGCGCGCCGAAGCAAAGCAGGCAAAGGATCCAAGGCATTGCCCGGAGAGAGCTCACTTCCAGAGCTCCAGACGATCTTTCTGATGCAGCTCGACCGCCTCTTGCATCTTGCCCTTATAGAGCATGCGAATGAGACCGGATTTCTTGAGCTCGTCGAGCTCCATCATGTCGGTCTGCACGAGAATCGATTTTTCACCGTCGGGAATGGCCTCGTAAATCGTGTAGGACGAATCGAAGTAGTGATTGGAATAGATATGCAAGTCGAAGAAGAGGAAAGCTCCGTCCTTCTCGAAGGCAAAAACTTCCGAGATCCGCCAAACCGGCTGCATCTTTTTGATTTCCAGATAAAGCCGCTCCTGCTGAAGGGAAGTGGATTTCAGACTCGCGGGCGGTTTGGCTCTTTTCCAGTATCCGTCGCGGATATAGGCAAATTCTTGTGGGTATTTTTTCGCAAACCAAGGAAGCGAGTCCAGAGACTGCTGCAGCACCGGCAGACTGTCGGCGCGATCCTCATACCCCTTCAGCTCTTGTTTACCGAGCACATTGCGGACCCGGCTCGCGATGAACTCGTTGTACATCGCCCGGCGTTTCGCTTTGGGTGCCGCTTCGAGCGCTTTGATTTCCGAGGGCACGTGCAGCTTCATCAAACAGTACTTGGCCGTGCAATCGTCGATGCCGGCGCCTTGCTTGTCTTCGGCAACGAACGCCGGGAGCGGGAACGCTTCGGCCGTAAAGAGCTCGGCCTTGGCCTCACGGCCGTCTTTGGGAAGCCCTTTCCCGTTCGCCGCGATGAACTTACGAATCGTCTCCGCGCTTTGCGCCGCGGGCTTCGATCCTTGCGTCGCCGTCTGCGTAATCAGGTAAGGAAAAAGGTAATCCTCGTAACTTTCAAAAGCGCGCTTATGCACTTTTTCGAGGTAGGGCCTGTCGACGCTGTCATCCCCGGCGACGGAGATGGCGGGAAGCAGACAGAGAAGTATCGCCCCGTATGTAAATGCGATTCTCATGCTGTGATTTCCGTCTGTGTTTGAGAAGAGCTTTAGCTTGCGCTGAGGCCGGGCTCGTACTCGAACATGCCCAGATACATCTGTGCGGAGCGGTTTTCGGGCTCCAAGGCCAAGGCCTCCTGCCACTCCCGGTGCGCTTCCGAAAGCTTGCGCATCGTATGGTACAGAATCCCGAGCTGAATCTTGGATTCCACGCTCTTGGGGTGAGTCTCTAAGGTCTTTTTCAAAAGCGCAATAGCGGCGGCCTTGTCGCCGGATTTCGATAAACACTTCGCCATCTGCACGGCTGAGTCGACCTTCGCAGGCTGAAGGTTATACGCTTTGGTGAACTCGTGATTGGCTTCGAGAAAACGCTCGAACTGCATGTAGAGAAGGCCGAGCTCGTAATGTTTCTTGGCGAGCTTCTCGTTGATGCGCGGATCGTGTCCCGGCTGAGTGCGCTCGAGGCGCTTCTTCGCCGTATTGAAAACCTGGGCGCCTTCGCGGTACTTGCCTACGTCATTGTAGAGTGAGCTTAGCGCGATGGCGGCATCGGTGAAAAAAGGATCCAAATTCAGCGCCTTGCGAAACGCGAGAATGGATTTCTTGAACTTCCCCGATTTGGAATAAACCTGGCCGAGCAAATAGAACGCTTCGGCCACGTGGTTGTTCATCAAGATGGCTTGCTCGAGCGTCTTTTCCGCGGAGGAGTTGCGGCTACGCGCGATATCTTCTTTGGCAAGCTTCAGTAAGTCGTCGACGTTAGGTGCCCGAGAATCCATCAGGGATTGGTCTTTTCCAGTTTCTCTAAAAGGCCGTTGGCGCCCGACTTGTACTCCGACTCCGGGTACTTCGCGAGGAGCTTGTTAAGCGCCTCCTTCGCGTTAGAGAACATACGAATATGATAATAACTTTCGCCCAGTCGGTACAGGGCCTCCTCGTCATATCCCATGTCCGGATAATCTTGCAGTAGCGACGCGTAGCGGTAGCTCGCCGACAGGTAATGCCAGCGTAAGTAATAGAAGTCGGCGACGTAGTGCTGATACTCGGCGAGTCTAGCGCGTGCTTGCGCGATGCGCTGCTTCGCTTCTCCCTGTAAAGGCGAGGACTTGAACTTATCGAGCAGCACGTTGAAAGCATCGATGGCGCGGTAGGCCGCGCTCAAGTCTCGGCCGGCGTGGCCGGGGATCTGATTGAAGTAAGACAGGCCAATTTGAAATTGGACATAGTCGCTCTTCGGGTGCGTGGGATGGAGCTCCCGGAAAATTTCGTAAGCACTCTCCGCCTCTAGGTAGGACTCCTGAGCGTAGTAGGCATCCGCGATGCGCAGCTCGGAATCCACGGCCCGGGAGCTATAAGGAAAGCGGTTTTTGAC
>JAYUGC010000166.1:0-22748 GCA_043767805.1 Pseudomonadota bacterium
TGAAGTAGCCGAAGCTCGCGTCCATCCCCACCAGCACCACGTAATGTCCGTCTTCCCAGTTATCCACCCAAGGCGTTTTGTCGCCCTCGGTGCGCCAAGCCTGAATGTCCAAAATGATGGTCTCGCCCTGGCTTAGGCCAGCGCGCAGATCGCTCAAGGTCGTCGGCTCCTGAAGGCGGACTGAGAGGCCGTAGGATTTCGCCACGCGGACGAGGGAGTCGGGTGCCGTCCCGTCCTTGGGATCGGTGCCCAACGGTCCAAAAAGTGCGGTCTCTCCCTCGTCGGTTTTCTTCCAATACTGCAAGATGCCGAGAAGCGAAGCCGCTCCGCAGCTGTACTCGGTGGACTGGCGGACGATGGGAACGGGGAGGGCGTCGTTCGGAAGTTGAGCGTTCTGGCGTAAGGGGGAAAAGAATCCGCACAACAAAAGGACTGCCACCAGAACCGGAGCGCCTAATTTTAATGAGAAAGACTTCAAGGCCTTGAAGCTACCCCTAGTCACCGTCCCAAAACAACGGTTAAGTTTCCGGCATTTGGGCTATCGCAACGCATAAAAAGGTTATGGTATAACCCGCCCTCCGCCCGGGGGAGTCTTGGCCAGTTTGATCCTGCCCGCTTGGAAAAATTTACTGGTCTCGTTTTTTTCTCAGGTACCAACGTGCGGGCAAAAAACGGCATGGCTGTTGCTGAAGAGTTCTGTCGACGGTTTTTTGAAAAAGGGGTTTTTAGGGAGCGGAATGAAGTTAAGTGAGGGGAATTCAGCCGGTTTCATCGAGGTGGCGCTGACACCTTTCGACTACCGGGAAATCAACGATCGCGCGGATTGGCTCGACGAAACTGAGACAGCCAAGCTCAACCAGTTCGTCCGCGAGACCGATCGCCGCCGTTTCGTGGCGAGCCGGGTTTTGCTGCGCGAAACTCTGGCGCGGGCGACCGGCATCAGCCCGGCGAAATGGCGCTTTTCCCTGGAAGAGACCGGGCAGTGGCAAGTGGCCGAGAGCGCCGAGCTGCCTCAGGTCAGTTTCAGTACTTCCCATTGTGGTAACGCGGTCGCGGTAGCCGTCTCGGACCGCTTCCCCGTGGGCATCGATTTCGAGCCACTGGCGCCCGGCACTCTCACATTTCCCATTGATGGCGTCTTAAACGATGCCGAGCCTTCGCAAATCCCAAGGATTGGGACGCAGGTCCTCGAGCTTACGACTCCAGAGGAATAACCGTGGAAACGACACTACTCGATAAATCAGCAGCTCCTTTAGCCGGCCTTCGGGTCGGTAAGCAGGTTTCCCTTGGGCAGCACGAAGTCGGCTGTCTCCACGAGCTTTTCGAAGCTCAAGTGGATGCGACTCCGAACGCGATGGCGCTGATTTGCGGCGCTCGCTCGTGGTCGTATTCCGAGCTCGATCGCGCGGCCAATCGCATGGCGCGGCTCTTGAAATTTCACGACGTGGGCCCCGGTCAGCTGGTCGGTCTCTACATGGATCGCTCGCACCTTCCGATTATTTCGATTCTCGGCATTTTGAAAGCGGGAGCGGCCTACATTCCCATCGATCCGGTGCACCCGAAGGAGCGCATCCGGCACATTTTGAGCGAATCTCAAGCGACGCTTCTGCTGACGGAAGCGGCCCTCCAGGAGCTCGCGAAAGAAAGATTCAGCGGCACGACGCTCGTCGTGGATCGTCTCGGCACCGAGCTTACGGGACAACCCGATTGGCGGATGTCCAGACAGGAGACGGGCGCGCAAGCCACGGATCTCGCGTACGTGCTTTATACCTCGGGCACCACGGGTCGCCCCAAGGGCGTCATGGCGGAGCATCACAATGCCGTTCGCTACGTCCATGCTTTCAACGACGCGTGCCGGACGAGTCCCCTCGACCGGGTGTATCAGGGTTTCTCTCTCAGCTTCGACGGTTCCGTCGAAGAAATCTGGATGGCGTTCTCGAATGGCTCGGCGTTAGTCGTCGGCTCGAATGAGACGCCTCGCTTCGGTAACGATCTGGCGAAGTACCTCACCGACATGAACGTGAGTTATTTCTCGACGGTGCCGACGTTGCTTTCGACGATGTCGGACGCCATTCCCACGCTCCGCACGCTGGTGGTCAGCGGCGAGGCCTGTCCGCCCGAATTGGTGGATAAATGGGCGGGGAACGGCTGCCGCTTCTTGAACGTGTACGGCCCGACGGAGTGCACGGTGAACACGACGATCGCGGAGTGCGCTCCGGGCCGTCCGGTTACCATCGGCCGTCCTCTGCGCGGCTATCGTCTCTATATTTTGAACGAGAATCTCGAAGTGGTCGCTGACGGCGAGAAGGGTGAGCTCTTCATCGGGGGCGACACGCTCGCTCGCGGGTACTTGAAGCAGCCCGAGCTTACCGAAAAGACTTTCATGACCGTGTTTTTCGCGGGAAGTGACGGACCACAGCGGCTTTATCGCACGGGCGATCTCGTGCGCCGTAACGAAGAGGGCGAGCTCGAGTTCTTCGGCCGCATCGACGGTCAGATCAAGATCCGCGGCTACCGCGTGGAGCTTTCGGAAATCGAATCGGTCCTTCGCGAATTTCCGGGAATCCGCGTCGCCATCGTGAAGCTCGTGAGCGGGGAAGAGATCGAGCGGCTCGCGGCTTACGTGGTCTTGGACGACAGCGTTCAGGCAATCGACACGAACGAAGTGCTGACTCTCTTGAAGCGCCGCTTGCCCGATTACATGGTGCCGGCGTACCTCGACGTGCTCTCCGAAATGCCGATGCTCGCCAGCGGCAAGGCGGATCGCTCGCGCCTTCCGGAAGCGACTCGTCCTTTGATACGGACCGACGCTGAGATCATCGCTCCCGCTACCGAGCTCGAGGCGAATGTCGCGGAAGCCTGGCGCAAGGTGCTGGGCGTGCCGAAAGTTTCCGTCGAAGCGGACTTCTTCACCGAGCTTGGCGGGCACTCGCTTCTCGCCGCTCAAGTGGTGACGATGCTCCGCAATCAGTTCGGTTTGGACGCCGCCATCCGCGACGCTTACAAGTTTCCGACGGTACGCCAGTTCGCGGCGCACTTGAAGAGCCGCGCGGCCGAAACCGTCGTCGCTCCCAGGGCCGAAGCGAAGGTTGCTTCGAGCAAAGCCGTGTTCGAGAGCGTCTCGCCTTTAACTCGCCGTCTGGTTACCGTGGGCCAGGCGCTTTCTCTTTACGTCATCTGGGCCATCCGCGGAGCGCCTTCCGCTCTCGGGCTCTTGGTTCTCTGGCGTCTTTATTGGGGAGCCCTTTCGGTCGTCGGCGCGATGCAATGGCTCGTTGTCATCGGGCTCGCCGTCGTTCCGGTGAACCTCGCCATCGGCCTCGGCGCGAAATGGATTCTCATCGGCCGCTACAAAGCCGGCCGTTATCCGCTTTGGGGAGCGTTCTACTTCCGCTGGTGGCTTGCCAATAAACTGCAGGGGTTCTTAGGCGCGGGGACTTTCGCTGGAACGCCTCTCATGAGCCTCTACTTCCGCCTCATGGGCGCGAAAGTGGGACGCGGCACGCTCCTCGATACGTCAAAAGGCGCCGCTTGGGACCTCATCTCCATTGGCGACGAGACGAGCATCGGATCGGACAGTCAGCTTCTGGGGTACCGCGTCGAGGACGGCATGCTAGTACTTGGCAAAGTCGAAATCGGCAGCCGCTGTTTCGTGGGTCTGCATTCGGCGCTGGGCCTCAACGTGCGCATGGAAGACGGCTCGCGCTTGGACGATCAAAGTCTTCTCCCGGATGGCGAAGTGATTGCCGCCGGGCAGGGGCGCCGCGGATCGCCCGCGCAGCCGGCTGAAGTGCCGGTGCCGGCAGGTGAACGAGAAGTCATCACCACCAAGAAAACCGTTGCTCTGGCCTTGGGCCAGCTCGTCGCCGGTTCGCTCCTTGGGCTTGCCATGATGCCGCTCGGCTTGGGTCTCATGGGCGCCTTCGTGTTTGCCTTCTGGAAGGGCGGCATCGCCGTCGGAATTTTGGCGGCGATTCTACTCGTCCCCGTCACCACCCCGCTTACCTGTTTCTATCTCGCGGGCGTAAAGCGGTTGATTCTAACGGGCGCGACGCCCGGCGTTTATTCCATCTACAGCTTGTACTACGTGCGCAAATGGCTCGTGGACGGTTTGGTCAGCGCGAGCCGCGCGACGCTCCTTCCGCTTTACACCACGATGTACTTGCCCTCGTTCCTGCGGCTCTTGGGCGCGAAGATCGGCAAGCGCGCGGAGCTCTCGACGGTCTGGTACTTCTCTCCCGACATGCTCGTCGCTGAAGACGAGAGCTTCTTCGCCGACGGTTGCATCCTGGGCGGGCGCCGAACGTTCGGTGGCCGCATGCAACTCGGTATTAACCACATCGGCAAGCGCAGCTTCGTCGGTAACAGCGCCATTCTGCCCATGGGCGGCGGCCTCGGAGACAACTGCTTACTCGGCGTGCTTTCCTCGCCGCCCGTCGGAAGCGACCGCACGCCGAATGGAACGGAATGGCTTGGCGTGCCGGCGTTCTCGCTCCCCAATCGGCCAAAGCCCTATAGCTTCGACGAAGCGGTCACCTTTCGTCCGACGAAAAAGCTCTACGCTCAGCGCGCCGTCGTCGATGCCATGCGCATCTTGATTCCGGGTTACGTGAGCCTCGCTGCTTTCCTGGCCGGCCTTGTCTCGATGGGGATGATCTACCGCGGTTTTGGTTTTCTCGTCCTCCTAGCTTTGCTTCCGATTATCTCCATGGGGCTCTCGACGCTTACCATTCTGACGGTGGTGCTCTTGAAGGTCGTGGTCATGGGTAAGTTCAAGCCCGTGAAGAAGCCGCTTTGGTCCATGTACGTATGGCTGAACGAAATGGTGAACGGCGCTTACGAGAGCCTCATGTCGCCGGCGCTGGCGCCGCTTCAGGGCACGCCGTTCGTCGCGCCTTTCTTGCGGCTCATCGGCTGCAAGATCGGCCGGCACACCTACATCGAGTCCACGCTCTTTTCGGAATGGGATCTCGTCGAAGTGGGCGACTACGCGGCGCTCAACCTGGGCTCCATCATCCAGACTCATCTCTTCGAAGATCGCGTGATGAAATCGTCGTATCTCAAGATCGGCGATGAGTGCTCGGTCGGCAATATGGCCGTGGTCCTGTACGACACCGAGATGCAGCAAGGCGCGAACCTGGCTCCGCTCTCGCTCGTGATGAAGGGTGAGCGTCTGGCGCCGTTCACCAAGTGGCACGGCATCCCCACGGTGCAGGTTGGTCACGCGGTGACTCAGTGAGGCGGATTGGCTTTTTAATGTTACTTGCGCTGCTTCTCGTGAGAAGTGTCCCCGCGCCCGCCGAGGCCAAGGAAGCCGGCCTGACCAAAGCCCTCGTGGCCGAAGATCCGCTTGTCTCTTCCTCTGACGATGAGGACGAGGACGACGAGGATGAGGACGGGGAAGAGGGCGCGCAGACCGTCGCTTCGGCGGACGAAGACGACGAGGACGAGGAACAAATCGTCGTCAATCCGGCGACCGGCACGGGAGCCACGCTCACGGCTTCGAGCATGCTGAGAGGGTCCGGGGCTTTGAGCGGGTGGTTCGATCTTCGTCCCAGCTGGAGCGACTCGAGCCGACGTTTTCATTCCGAGAACGAAGCCGCTCTCGAGTACCGCTTCAAGGAAGATCGCGCGGTCGGCTACACCCAGGAGTTTCGCTCGAACCTCTTAAAGGGAGGCGTCGATAGCGATCGCGACGGCTTTGAGTTCGAGTTGGGCGATGGCTATCTTTGGGGAGACGTCTCCAATATCCTCGCCAACGACTTGGAGACTTTGACCTTGAGCTGGGAGCCTCGCTTGTATCTTCCGACCATGCGCTCCGGGCGAGATTCGGGGATGGTGTTCTCCACCCGGCAATACTTGAAGCTCAACTGGGATGTGCAAGAGCACTTCGCACTCTTTTTGTGGGACGCACCCATTGGCTACGTCTATTCGGCGGCCGGCTACGACGGAGACGACGGGCTTACCGCCAATCGCGCCTTCGAGAATCGCATCGAGCTAGGCGCTCGTCTCAGTCTCTTTCAAGACAGGCTGACTCTCCGGCTCCCCGTTATTTTACAAAGTGTCCGGCACCGGAAGTTCGTGGCGGAAGCCACCAATCATGACGCGTGGACACATTCGGTCTGGATCCACCCCGAGATCATGGTCCAGGTGGCCGCGAAAACCAGCGTGGGCTTGGCGTACTACAGCGACAGTCTCGCCGATGAACAACTGGCCAAAGCCGACCTGAGCTCCGGGCTAAAAAGAGGCGTGATCCAGCTAGTTCTCCAGCAGTCGATCTGACAGTCTCTCTAATGGTCGCGCTCGCTTGACTCAGGCGGCTCGCAGTCGCTATGAATGTGGAGTAGGTTGTAGGCGGCTTTCCTTATATTCCGTCGGAAAAATGTGGGAGATTGGAGCCGAAATGTTAGCGACCCGTTCGTCTACCATCGGACACAGAACTCACGGCTCTGGCTCGCTTTGGCGCTCTGTACCCATTTCCGTTGGCGTGTTCGCAATTTTATTTTCCCTTTGCGTGTTGCTCATCTGGATCTCAGGCTCCGACGAGCTGAGGGCTATCGTCTCCAGCCGGATGAAGGTCAATTCCGCCCTGGGTTGTCTTTTGATCGCCTCGGGTATCCTGGTCTGGCTCTGGGGTGAAGCTCCCCGGCCTGGAAGCCGGAGACTTCTCGCCGTCCGAGGGATCGCGGGTCTTGCCCTCGTCGTCGGTGGCGGCACGCTCATCGAATATGGGGCTGGAGTGAGTCTCGGCATCGACGAGCTCTTCATCCGGGATCAAGTGGCTTTGGGACAGGCGAGCTTTCCGGGCCGTATGGCGCTCAACGCCGCCATTTGTCTCTCTTTGCTGGGGCTCGCTCTTTTTGGCCGCACCCTGGGTGAGGAGCACCCGCTCCGGCGACATAGTGCCAAAGGGCTCGTTTTGAACTTGCTCATCTGCCTGGGCGTGTTGTTCGGTTATCTCTATAACGCCCACGATTTTTATCAGTTCGCTTCCTTTCTGCGCATGTCGCCTTATACGGCGTTTGCCGACATCTGGCTGGCGGTGGCTATCTTTTGTCTCGATCCGCGAAGCTCCGAGATGCGCAACCTTTTTGGCCCGGGCCGCGGGTCTCAGGTGGCGCGCTGGTTGTTGCCGCCGGCGCTTATTTTGCCGGCGCTCCTCGGCCGCTTCCGGCTTTGGCTGCAGAACGAAAACGTCGTCAGCCCCGAAGAAAGCATGGCGTTCGTTTCGGTGCTGATGATTGTCATGTTCGCCTCCATCGTCTGGGCGGCGGCGCGATCGCTCAACGCGGGAGGCGATCGAGAAGCGCTCGCGCAAGCCGAGACGGAAATTGAGCGAGAACGGTTGTCGGCGTCGCTTGCCACTTTGCGTTCCATTCACCAGGTGAGCAAGCAAGTCTCCGGCGAGCTCGACATGGAAAAGCTTGTGCAGAACGTCACGGACGCGGCGACGAGACTCAGTCACGCCCAGCTGGGAGCGTTTTTCTACAACGTCGTATCCGAAAAGGGAGAGTCCTACGTTTTGTACGCCATTTCGGGAGTGCCTCGGGAGGCGTTCTCGAAGTTTCCCATGCCTCGCAACACGGAAGTGTTCGCTCCGACCTTCGCAGGTAAGGGTGTCGTGCGCAGCGCAGACATTCGGAAAGATCCTCGGTACGGGAAAAATGACCCGTACTTTGGAATGCCAGTCGGCCACTTGCCGGTGGCGAGTTATCTCGCGGTCTCAGTCGTCTCCCGCTCGGGCGAGGTGCTCGGCGGTCTCTTCTTCGGGCACGAGCAAAGGGGAGTTTTCACGGAGCGAGAAGAAGAGCTGGTCGTGGGACTCGCATCCCAGACGGCCATCGCCATGGACAACGCCCGCCTTTACGAGCGCGCTCAGAAAGCCATTCAGACCCGGGATGAGTTTCTGTCGGTCGCTTCCCACGAGCTGAAGACCCCGCTCACGAGCCTTTCCCTTCAAGCGCAGCTTCGCTTGCGGCAGCTCGCCAAAAATCCGGAAGGGGCGATTTCGGCCGACAAGTGGAAGGCCTTACTCGAAGGCGACCTGCGCCAGTTCAAGCGAGTCAATCGGCTCATCGAGGACATGCTGGACATCGGCCGGATCAGCGCCGGCAAAATGAGCGTCGAGCCCGAAGAAACCGATTTGACGGTGCTGGCGGGCAACGTGATCGAAAGGCTCAAGCCCCAATACGAGGCGGCCGGTTGCCAAGTGGACTTGAAGACGGAGCCCGAAGCTTTTGCCGAGGTGGATGGCTTTCGCTTGGAGCAGGTGCTAGTCAACATGCTTTCCAATGCCTTCAAATACGGCGCGGGTAGGCCCATTGAAGTAGAAGTCCGAAAAGCCGCGGAAGGCGTCGAGCTACTCGTTCGCGATCAAGGCCGTGGTATTGCTCCCGAGGACGCCCGGCGCATTTTTCGGCGCTTCGAGCGAGCGGTGCCCGGCAAGGAGATTAGCGGTCTCGGGCTCGGGCTCTACATCGCCGACCAAATCGTCGCGGCCCATCGCGGCCGCATTTCCGTGGATAGCGGATTGGGGAAGGGCGCGCTCTTTCGCGTCTGGGTCCCTCGCCACTTCGTCGCGTCTTAAAAGGTACTAACTTTCTTTTAAGAACTCGCAAAATAGTTTAAAAGTTGAATTGTGGTGCTTAAAGAATTCTCCTCGTGCGGCGTTGGGTTCGTCGTCGGCCTGGACAACCAATTCACGCATGAAAACCTTCAGCTAGGACTGAAAGCCCTGGGCAATTTGGAGCACCGGGGTGGCGCGAGTCCCGACGGGCGGGGCGGCGATGGCGCCGGCGTCATGACCGACATTCCGCGGGATCTGCTCGGAGTCGCCGAAGGCGATGCCGTCGCCAATCTCTTTCTTCCCAGAGACCCCACGGCCCGGGTCCGCTCTTTGAAGATTTTCGAAGAGACTTTCAGCAACCTCGGCCTCGAAGTCCTTCAGTACCGCGAGGTTCCTTTTCGTCCCGAGGTACTTTCGCCGGGCGTGCAAGGAAACCGCCCTGAGTTTCTGATGGCCGTCATCCGGCGCCCAGATCAGTGCAACACCCGCTTCACTTTCGAAAAACTTCTCTATGGAGCCAAGCAGCTGACCCGCAGCCGGCTGCGCGAAGCGGGCATCGTAAAGCAGTTTTTCTTCACCTCGCTTTCGGCGCAGACCATCGTTTACAAGGGGCTCACCCCGTCCGATGGGCTGACCGAGCTTTTTCCCGATTTGAAAGATCCGCACTTCAAGACGCGCTTCGTCCTCTTTCATCGCCGATTTAGCACCAATACGGCGACCGCCTGGGATACGGCGCAACCCTTCCGCGTGGTAGCCCACAACGGTGAGATCAACACCATCTCGGGCAACCGGTCCTGGGCGTACTCGCGGGAACGGGCTTTGGGCCTTCGCGAAGACGAGCTTCTCACGCACCGGGGGATCAGCGACTCAGGGTCGGTCAACGAGATGATCGAGGCGCTTCTCTTTAGAAGCAGCATTCCGCACCCGGAAGACATTCTCGCCATCATGATGCCGAAGGCGGAAACGGATCACTCCTTTTACAAATTTTGGCGCCGGGCCATGGAGCCCTGGGATGGGCCGGCTCTCTTCACGTTTTCCGACGGGCGCACCATTGGGGCGCGCCTCGACCGGAGCGGCTTTCGTCCGTGCCGCTGGTCTCGCACCGATAAACACTTCTTCCTGTCGTCCGAAGCCGGCTCTTTCGAAGTGCCCGAGTCGGAAGTCCGCGCGAAGGGCCATTTGAGCGGCGGCTCTTCGGTCACGATCCATATTCCGACGGCTTCGGTTCATTTCCGGGATCCGAGCGAAGGCCGGGAGAACCGCCACGCCACTTTCGATCCTCGGGTCGCCGAGCTCTCCCGTCTCGTGCCACCCCGTCAGGGCGAGCTCGATTCCGAGCGGCTCGAGCTTTTTCGCTTCACGGAGGAAGACTTGCGCCGGCTCATTGAGCCCCTGGTGCGAGAAGGCAAAGAGGCCATCGGGTCCATGGGGGACACCGCTCGCTTGGCCGTGCTCTCCGACGAGTACCGCTCGTTCTTCGATTTCTTCTATCAGCGCTTTGCCCAGGTAACGAATCCTCCGCTCGATTTCCTCCGGGAAAAGATCGTCACCGACATGTCCATCATCTTAGGACGTAAGCCCAATATCTTCGAGCCCAAGGAGCTCGTTCCGCTGAAGCTCGGGATCGAGCTGCCGGGTCCCGTGCTGACTTTGGGGCAGGCCGAGTTCTTAAAGGGACTCGAGGGCGAGGACGGGTTCGCGGGCTCGTGGCCGGCGTCTCGCACCTTCGACACGACCTTTTCGAAGGCGGAAGGCCTTGCGGGAATGCTCGCCAAGCTCGAGCTCCTCAAACGGGAAGTGGTCGACGCCGTCCGAAACCACGTGAGCGTTCTCATTTTGAGCGATCGCTCCGCGACCGAGCTGACTCCCGCCATTCCCTCCCTTCTCGTGCTGGTGACGATGCTCCAGGCTCTCAATCAGAGGGGCATGCGCCTTCGCGCTTCCTTCGTGATCGATAGCGGAGAGGTGAAGGAAACCCATCACGTCGCCGTCTTGACCGCTTTCGGAGCCGCCGCGGTTTGTCCTTATTTGACCTTGCAACTCGCTCGCTCCGCGCCCACTGAGATTTTTGGCGCTAAACCCGTGGAAGGCACGGCCGACGAGCGCGAGCTCAAGGTGGTCAAAGCCCTTGAGGCTGGGCTTCTCAAGGTGATGTCGAAAATGGGGATTTCCGTTTTCCGCAGCTATCAAGGGGCTGAGCTGTTCACCGTCCTGGGGCTTTCCGCCGAGGTCCATCAAAAGTTCTTCCCGGCTCATGAATCGGTCATGGGAGGTTTGAGTCTCGCGGGACTCGCTGAATGGATTCTGAAAGATGTCTCCGACCCGGCCTTGGCTCGGGGGCCTTCGGGCCGCGTGCACAATTATCTCTACCAAGAGCATCCGCGCAGTCCCGTCGGTGAGAAGCATGCGATGACTTTACGCCGGTCGAAGCTCGTGCACAAAGTGGTCGCGCCCGCCGAAGGCGAAGACGCTTACGGCGATTTAATCAGAGGGACGGAAGAAGCGCCCATCTCTTTTCGCCATCTCCTTCGCCCCAAAGTGGCTCCGCAAGGGTTGAAGCTGGACGCGGTTCTCTCGCGTCGGGACGTGCTGAAGACGTTCGGCTCGGGAGCCATGTCGTTCGGGGCGATTAGCGCCGAAGCCCAGAGAGATCTGTTCCTCGCCATGCGGGAAGTGGGCGGCCGGAGCAATAGCGGCGAAGGGGGAGAGAATCCCTATTATTTTACCGAGGGCATCACCGCGCAGACGAAACAAGTCGCGTCCGGCCGCTTCGGCGTGACCGCCGAGTACCTGATTACCGGTGAAGAAATTCAGATCAAGATCGCCCAAGGCGCCAAACCCGGGGAAGGGGGCCAGCTCATGGCGGCCAAAGTCGGCCCCGATATCGCCCGTGCCCGGCATTCCGATACGAACGTCGATCTCATTTCGCCGCCTCCGATGCACGACATCTACAGCATCGAAGACTTAAAGCAGCTCATTTTCGAGTTTCGGCAGTTAAAGCCGAAGACGCGGATCAGCGTGAAGCTCGTTTCGGGTGAGAACATCGGAGCCATCGCCGTCGGGGTCGCCAAGGCCGGAGCCGACGTCATTCATGTCGCTGGTCATGATGGCGGCACGGGGGCCGCGACCTTGAGCTCCATGAAGCACGCTGGCCTTCCTTGGGAGATCGGTCTTTCGGAAGTGCACCGGACCCTCGTCGCGCAAAAGGTGCGGGACACTGTGACCTTGCGGGTCGACGGCGGGCTCGTCACGGGCCGCGATATTTTGCTCGCGAGCGCGCTCGGCGCGGAAGAGTTCGAGTTTGGAAAGCTGCTTCTAGTCGCCGAGGGCTGCATCATGGCCCGCATCTGCGAGAAGAACACCTGCCCGACGGGAATCGCGACCCACGATCCGAAGTTCAAGAAGCTCTACCGGGGCTCGAAAGAGAAAGTCGTTCGCCTGCTCGAGCGGCTAGCCGATGATGTGCGGGCGCAGCTGGCGGCCGCGGGTGTGGCTTCGCTTTCCGAAATGGTGGGCCGGTCGGATCTTTTGGAGATCGACCCCGCTCATCAAGCTTTGGTCGATAAGCGCGGCCTCGATCTGACCGTGCTGCTTGCGCCCTCTCAGTCTCTTGGCCCGAAGCTCGTCAGCCCCTTCGCGGAGGCGGTGTCTTCGCTGAACCAGCGGCTTCTCGCCGACGTCGAAATGGGTAAAGTGAGCGCGTCGGGTTATCCGATTAAGCCCCAGGACCGCGCCGTTCCCGCGACCCTCGTTGGTCACGGCGCGCAGTTGCGAGTGTCCGGCAAAAAGACTTTGGCGCCGCTCTCTTTGCTTTTCCGCGGCAGCGCGGGGCAGGGATTCGGTGTCTTCCTGGAAGAGGGCACTTCGCTCCGGCTCCACGGCGAAGCCAACGACTCGGCGGGTAAGTCCATGTCGGGCGGTCGGATCGTCATCGTGCCCGCGCCGGAAAGCACGTTTTTCGCCGAGACCAATACCGTGATCGGCAACTGCGCACTCTACGGCGCAACCGGCGGCGTTTTTTACGCGAAGGGTGTCGCGGGTAACCGTTTCGCCGTCCGAAATAGCGGCGCGGTGGCCGTCGTCGAGGGCGTGGGCATGCACGCGTGCGAGTACATGACGCGCGGAACGGTAGTCGTACTCGGCGCGGCGGGCAGCAATATCGGAGCGGGTATGACCGGCGGCACGCTCTATCTACGACGGGACAAAGCTTCTCTGCTCAACGTCGAGTATCTGCGGGCGGTGGAATGTACCGGGGATGATGTCTCGGCCCTCGTGTCCTTGCTCAGCGACTATCACCGCGAGACGGCGAGCTCCACCGCGGCGGACTTGCTCACGAGCCCGGAGACGCTCGGCGCTTTCTTCGTCAAATGTCTACCGCTTCGCATGGCTCAGCAGCTCGAGGAGCTGCCCACTAAGTTGCCTCTCGCGGCGCTCGTCGCCGAGACTACCTCGGCGCGGCTACCGCACTAGGCGGGCTTTAGAGCCGAGCCCAAGATTTCGACCGCTTGGGCGATTTGTTCGGCGTTAATCACGAGCGGCGGAGCGAAACGCACGACGTTGTCGCGGGTTTCCTTCGCGAGCAGCCCTTTCGCTTTTAGCGCGAGACAGAGATCCTTGCCCTTGGGTCCTTTTTCGATATCGAGCACGATGGCATTGAGCAGGCCTTTGCCGCGCACGTTCAAGATATAAGGCGATTTGAGGGCTTCCACGCTTTTGCGGAAGAGCTCTCCCATCGTTTGCGCGTTCTCGGCGAGCTTTTCGTCTTGAACCACCTGGAGAGCGGTGGTCGCCACCGCGCAGGCGAGCGAGTTACCGCCAAAAGTAGAGCCATGGTCGCCCGGCTGGAAGGTGAGCATCACCGCGTCGTCGGCGAGGACCGCCGACACGGGCATGGTGCCGCCCGAAAGCGACTTACCGAGGACGACGATGTCCGGGCGCACGTTCTCGTGATCGCACGCCAGGCGTCTGCCCGTGCGGGCAATGCCCGTTTGAATCTCGTCGGCGATGAAGAGGACTTCCGCCGAGGTGCAAAGCTCGCGCACGCCTTTTAGGTAGCCTTCCGGAGGGACGACCACGCCGCCTTCGCCCTGAATGGGCTCGACCACAAAGCCCGCCACCGTGGGATCTTTGAGCGCGGTCTCCAGCGCCTTCAAGTCGCCAAACGGAATGTGGAGAAAGCCCGGGACGAAGGGACCAAAGCTCGCGCGGCTCGCGGGACTCGAGGACGCCGAAATGGCGGCCATGGTGCGGCCATGGAAATTGTTCTCACAGAAAATGATCTTGGCTTCGTTCTCGGGGATGCCCTTCGTCTTATAGCCCCACTTACGGCAAAGCTTGATGGCAGTTTCCACGGCTTCGACGCCAGTGTTCATGGCGAGCACGCGGTCGTAGCCGAAGTACTCGGTGATGGCTTTGGCGAAGGGTCCGAAGGTGTGGTTGTAAAACGCCCGCGACACGAGCGTCAGCTCGCCCGCCTGCTTGCTGAGCGTCTCGATGATTCTCGGATGACAGTGCCCTTGGCTGACCGCGCAGATGCCGGAGAGAAAATCGAGATAGCGCACGCCTTCCGGATCCCAGACGTAAACGCCTTTTCCTTTGGAAAGCACCACGGGAAGCGGCGAGTAGTTCTGCGCGCCGTACTGTTTCTCTAAAGCGATGGTTTCTTCGGTGCTTAACATTTGAGGGCCTCCTTGGCTTTCTCGATTTGGACGGTGACGGCGGAAGAGCCCGTGCCTCCGCGAGTCGACCGCGCTTCCACGCCTCGTTCGGGAAGGAGCCAGGGGCCGACGTCACTCGAAATGAGCGGTGAAAAGGCCGCGAACTGCTGGGGCGTCAGCGACTCGATGGCGGTTCCCTCGGTCACGCAGTGGCGCACGACTTTACCGACGACTTCGTGGGCCTGCCGGAAGGGCAAGCCTTTGTGCACGAGGTAATCGGCGAGCTCGGTGGCGTTCGAGAAATCACCCGCGATGGCTTCCCGCATCCGTTCCGGATGGAAAGTCGTCACTTTGAGCGTAATGAAAGCGAGCCGCACGCAGGAGCGTACCGTATCGACGCCTTGAAAGAGATGAACTTTGTCTTCCTGAAGGTCCCGGTTGTAAGCGAGCGGTAGACCCTTTAAGACGGTAAGGGCGCCCATGAGGCCTCCGACCAGCCGGCCCACGCGGCCGCGGATGAGCTCCGCGACGTCGGGATTCTTCTTCTGCGGCATGAGGCTACTGCCCGTCGTGACGGAATCGGCAAGCGTAATGAAGCCGAACTCCGGGGTGCTCCAGAGAATGATTTCTTCAGCGAGGCGAGAGAGATGGACGAGTATCAAGGAACCGGCCGCGAGGTACTCGACCACGAAGTCGCGATCGGACACGGCGTCGAGGCTGTTTTCGCAAACGCCTTCGAAGCCGAGCTCTTTGGCGACCGCAAGCCTATCGATGGGATAGGGCGTGCCCGCTAAGGCGCCTGAACCCAGAGGCAGTTGATTGACCCGCTTGCGGCAATCTGCGAGACGAGCTCGGTCGCGGTCGAGCATCCAGAAGTACGCCATCAGATGGTGAGCGAGACTCACTGGCTGGGCGTGCTGAAGATGCGTCATGCCAGGAAGGAGAGTCTTGAGATTCGCTTCCGCGGTCGTGACGAGCCATTCCTGAAGGGCGCGAATTTGCGTAATGTCTCCGTCGATTTCGCCGCGCAGGTAAAGGCGGGTCGCGGTCGCGACCTGGTCGTTCCGGCTACGCCCCGTATGGAGCTTTCCGGCAAGCGCCGCGACTTTTTCGCCGAGCCACTTTTCGATTTCGGAATGAATGTCTTCCGCTTCCGGATCGAAACGCCGTTTGCCTTGGGCGAGCTCTCCCGCCATGGCTTCCAAGGCGGAGACCAGCCCTAAGCCTTCAGCTTCGGTCAGCACTCCAGCTTTAACGAGCGACCGGGCGTGGGCGCGGCTCGCCGTGAGATCCGCCGCCGCAAGCCGCGCATCCGAAGCGATGGAGGTGGAGAAAGCCTCCACCTCTTTATCCGTGCCGCCCTCGAACCGGCCGCCCCAAAGCTTACTCACTTTTTCGGATTCCCAAGTTTCTGAACGAGGAGGGAATGCATCCGGGCCTGGAGCCCGAAGTGCTTCACCATGCCGGTGCTCTCCCTCTGATCGAAGCTCGTGGTGTCGAAGGACGCGAGCTCCTCATTGTAGAGAGCCCAGGCGCTCGAGCGCCCGATGACTTTGGCCGAGCCCTTGAAAAGCTTGAGCCGCACTTTACCGGTAACTCGACTCTGCGTGCTCGCGATGAAGGCTTCGAGGTCGTTTTTGAGCGGGTCGAACCACAGGCCTTGGTAGGCAAGGGTGCTCCACTCGGCGTCGACCATGGCTTTGAAACGGAGCTCGTCCCGGGTCAGGACCAGGCCTTCGAGAGCCCGGTGCGCGACTAGGAGGAGGGTCGCCGCGGGGCACTCGTAGTTCTCGCGAACCTTGAGGCCGAGCAGACGGTCTTCCATGATGTCGATACGCCCGATGCCGTTCGCGCCGGCCAAGGTATTCAAGCTCTGAATGAGGCTCGCGGGAGAGCTCTTGTCCCCGTTGATGCTGACGGGCAAGCCGTCCTCGAACTCCAAGGCGACTTCCGTGGGTTTCGCCGCCGCGTTCTCCGGAGACTTGGTCCACTGGAAGATATCTTCCGGCGGGCTGTAGTCGGGATCCTCGAGCTGGCCGCCCTCGATGGACCGGCCCCAAAGGTTCTCGTCGACGCTCCAGATTTTCTCGAGGCTTTGCTGGATGGGCACGTTCTTGGCTTTCGCGTACTCGATTTCCCAGCTGCGGGTCATGTTCCGCTCTCGGACGGGGGCGTGGATGACGGCATCGGGCATGAGCGAGCGAATGGCGAACTCGATGCGGAACTGGTCGTTTCCTTTACCCGTACAACCGTGGGCGAAGTCTTTCACTCCGAGCCGGTTGGCCATCTCGACGGCTTTGGCGCCGATGAGGGGGCGGGCGATGGAGGTGCTGATGGGATAGCCCTGGTAGTCGCCGTTCGCTTGGAGAGACTTGAAGCAAAAATCCTTCGCGAACTCTTCTTTCGCGTCGACCGTATAATGTTCGGTTTTGAGAATGGCGGCTTTTTCTTTCGCCTGGAGAAGGTCGGCTTGAGGCTGACCGAGGTCGATGGTGACGGTGATGACTCGCTCGTAGCCGTACTCTTCCCGCATGAGGGGAATGCAAATCGAAGTATCCAGACCGCCCGAGTAAACCAAAAGAACCGATTTCATCTTTCTCTCTCCTTTATATAGGGCCCGGAAAATTAAACTGGGCTAATTTTCGCCCCTTTTCCATAAACCCAGTATGCATATCTATGCATAAAAAACCAATAGCGCAATGAGAAATCGCTTGGTTACGCATGAAAAATCGGTTAATAATGCATATAGCATGCATAATTATTCACCTGAAATCGTCTCTCAAAAAGTGGGTGTGGTCGGCGGAAGCGGCTACGCTGGTCTCGAACTGGTTCGTCTTTTACAGAAGCACTCGCACGCTCAGATTCGCGCGTGCTTCTCTTCGAACCCGGAGTTCACCTTTGGTGACTTCCTTCCCACGCAAGGCGCTCAGGGCCTTCCGGTCATCGACGTAAAGCAAATCGATGCCTGGCTCCCGGAGCTGCACACGGTATTTCTCGCGACTCCCGCGGAAGTGTCGCTTACGCTCGCGCCGAAGATTCTCGCGGCCGGCGCGAACGTGATCGACTTGAGTGGCGCGTTTCGCCTTCAAGTGGGCAACGCCGAGGAAAAGGTGAAGGCCTATGAAACTTGGTACGGTTTGAAGCACCCGTGCCCGGAGCTCTTGGATAAAGCGGAGTACGGTCTTTTGCCTTGGCTCGATGCCGGGACGTCTGGCCTTCGCGGAACGGCGTCCGTGAGCCCGCGTCTCATTGCGAACCCTGGCTGCTACGCGACCAGCGTGCTCATGGCGATCTTGCCTTTACTCCGTCGTAATTTGGTCAAGCCCGATAGTCTCGTCATCGATTCGAAGTCGGGCGCTTCGGGCGGAGGCCGTAAGGCGTCCGAGAACTTGCTGTTCACGGAAGTGGAGGGCGAGTGCCTTCCTTATAAGGTAGGGCGCCACCAGCATTTGCCGGAAATCAAAAATTTCGCGGCGGCGTTCTCTGGTCAAGCGATCGATCCCATGTTCACGACCCATCTGCTTTGCATCCGGCGAGGAATCATCTCCGCCATCTATGCAAAGCTTGCGGACGGCGTGACGGAGAACGACCTCGCGGTCGCCTTCGCCCAGGACTACTCGGACTACGGTCTCGTGCAGTGGAGCTCCCTCAACGGGCGCAATGCGCGGTCGACTGCGTACGAGCTCTCCTTAAAGCGAGTGGTTGGCACGGCGCTTACCCGCGTGCACTTCCAAGTGGACGGCGATCGGGTCTATCTCTTTTCGCTCATCGACAATCTTATAAAAGGCGCGGCCGGTCAGGCCGTCGAGAACTTCAATCGTTTGCTCGGACTTCCCGCGAAAGCGGGCTTAAGCGAACTGGAGGGAGTGCTATGACGTTCGGCCCTGGAATCAGTCGTACCGTTCTGCCTAAAGGGTTTTCCGCGGGTGGCATAAATAGCGGCGTGCGCCGTTATCGGCCGGACCTCGGTATTTTGCTCTCGGACCGCGACGCGGTTGCGGCGGGCGTGTACACGAGAAACGAGTGCCAAGCGGCGAGCGTGCTCTATTGCAAGTCGCTCACCCCCAGCTCGAAAATCCGCGCGTTGGTCACCAATAGCGGGCAGGCGAATGCGGCGACCGGGCCGGAAGGCGTCTTGACGAACTTGAAGATGGCGTCCGCCGTCGCGGAGCAGATTGGTTGCGAGTCGAACCAAGTGCTCACGGCGTCCACGGGTGTCATCGGCGTCGCCATGGAGATCGACAAGATCGTCCGCAGCGTGCCGGAGCTCGTCAACCGCGCGAGCGGCTTCGCCGAGCCTTTCGCGCTGGCGATTTTGACGACGGACCTCATCCCGAAGACGGTCTCCACCACGGTGGAACTGTCTCAGGGATCGATCTGCATCACGGGCATCGCGAAAGGGTCGGGCATGATTCATCCGAACATGGCCACCATGCTGGGCTATTTGCTCACCGATGCGAATCTCGATGCGTCCTTGGCGCAGGAGCTTCTCTCGGAAGCGACGGACCAGACCTTCAACATGATTAGCGTCGACGGCGATACTTCAACGAACGATGCGGTCTTTCTTCTCGCCAACGGCGCGTCCCAGGTGGGCCTCGCTACAGTGGAAGATCGGGCGCTGTTCAGAAAGAGCCTCATCCAGATCGCGCAGGAGCTCGCGAAAGCGATCGCCCGCGACGGCGAAGGCTCGACGAAGCTCATCGAAGTGGAGCTGCAAGGCGTTCCTTCCCTGGAGCTTGCGCGTAAGGCGGCTCGGGGAATCACCGTGAGCCCGCTCATTAAATCGGCGGTGCACGGCGAAGATCCCAACTGGGGCCGCATTCTCGCGCGTCTCGGCGCGGAAGGCGTTCCGGCGGCGGTTCTCGAGAAGCTCGATCTCTCCATTCAAGGGGTGCAGGTCATGGCCGCTGGACGGCCGGTGCCTTTCGATCGGGAAGAGGCGAGAAAGTTGCTCAAGCAGGAGACCGTTCACATTCTCATTCAACTCAAGTCGGGCACCGCGAATGCTAAAGCCTGGGGGTGCGACCTTTCGGCGAAGTATGTCGCCATTAACGCGGAGTACTCGTAAATGATGACGTCCCTCGATTCCGTGCTCACGACGCTGTCTTACGTAAAGAAGCTCTCGGGCTCGACCATTCTGGTGAAGCTCGGCGGCGCGGCGCTCCAGGATCTGGAAGGCTGCGACACGCTTTTCGAAGATTTCGCGGTCCTGCGTTCGGTGGGCGTTTCGGTCGTGGCCGTTCACGGCGGTGGCCCCATGATTAACGCGGAATTGACCAAGCGCGGGATCACCTGGGAGTTCATCGACGGGCAGCGCGTGACCACGCCTGAGGTGATGGAAGTCATCGAGACCGTTTTGGGCGGCACCATCAATCGCAAAATCGTGCGCGCCCTGAATCTCGCGGGTATTCCTGCCGTGGGCTTGAGCGGGGTCGAGGCGAAAACGCTCTCGTGCCGTCCGGCCGCGGTGAAGCTCGGGCAGGTGGGCGTCATTCAAGACGTGGATACGTCCATCATCAATTCCATCCTTCACGCGAAAACCAAGGACGGCTGGGGAGCGGTGCCCGTCATCGCGCCCATCGGCATCGGCGTGGATAAAGATACGTTCAACATCAACGCGGACTGGGCGGCGAGCCGTATCGCGCAGAGTCTCGGCATTCAGAAGATGATCTTTTTGACCGACCAGAACGGCATCTTGAACGAGGAAGGCAAAGTCATCCCCGAGCTCGATGCGAGTGAGCTCGAGATGCTCATTCAGTCCGGGACCGTGTCGGGCGGCATGCTCGTGAAAACGCGCACCATTCTGGATGCGCTTAAAAACGGCGTTTCCGCCGTGCACGTCATCGATGGCAAACGTCCTCATGCTCTCGTGGAAGAGCTCTTTACCGAAACGGGTGCGGGCACCGTGTGCCGGCTCCGATCGCGGGGAGGTCTGTAATGACGACGCATTTTCTGACTGGAACCGAATTAAATCCCGTGGACATGAGAGGTCTTTTGGATCTCGCGGAACAGCTGCGTACGGAGCGTAATCAGGGCGCGACGCGCCGGGATCTCGCGGGCAAAAGCCTCGTGCTCCTTTTCGAAAAGCCGTCCTTGCGCACCCACATCAGCTTCACCATCGCGATGGAAGAGCTGGGCGGGTCGGTCATCGACAGCTTCTCCTTCAATCGCAAAAAAGAAGAGCCGGAAGACGTGGGCCGGGTGCTTGCGGGCTATTGCCACGCGATCATGCTGCGCACTCACGAGCACGCGGTGCTGGAGCGAATGGCCGCCAAGACGCGTATTCCCATCATCAACGGGCTTTCGGATACCCATCATCCCTGTCAGGTGATGGCGGATATTTTGACGCTCCGGCAATACTTCAAATCGGTCGAAGGCCTGAAGCTTTGCTACGTCGGAGACGGCAACAACATCCTGCATAGCCTTTTGCTTCTAGCCCCGGTACTCGGCATTCACGTGAGCTACGCTTGCCCGAAGGGGTATCAGCCGAACGCGCTCGTGCTTCGTCAGGCGCGCGGTATCGCGAAAGAGTACGGCGGTAAAATCACGGCGGCGTTGTCGCCAGAAAGCGCGGCGAAAGATGCGCACGCGATTTATACCGACGTGTGGACCAGCATGGGCTTTGAGAAGGAAGAGGGCGAGCGCGAGGAAGCGTTCCGCGGTTATCAGGTGAACAAGGAGCTCTATGCGCTCGCTTCGCCCGACGCCATCATCATGCATTGCCTTCCCATGGTTCGCGGCCAGGAAATCACGGACGATATGGCGGAACACCCGAACTCGGTACTCTTTCGCCAGAGCGAGAACCGGCTACACGTGCAGAAGGCCCTTCTTCTGCAACTGCTCGGCGGTCGTCCCGCATGATTCGCGACGCGAAAGCACGGCTCGAAGCTCTGCGGAAGCTCCTCACGGACGGGGAACTGAGCACTCAAGAGGAGCTTTGCGCGAAACTCGAGAAGCTCGATTTCGCGACGACCCAATCGACGGTGTCTCGGGATTTGAGAAAGCTCGGCGCCATCAAGATTGTACAGACCGACGGCGAGACCAACTACCGTTTGCCCGAGGAAGAGCCGAGCCGATTGCCCGCGAGCCTTTCGGATCTAGTCCGCTCCATCGAAAATAACGGCTCTATCATCGTCATCCGGACGGCGGTGGGCTCAGCGCCCTTGATCGCGCGCCATCTCGACCGGCTTACGCCGGGTGGGATTTTGGGCACCATCGCGGGAGACGACACGATTTTCGTGGCGCCCGCGAGCCGCGAGCCCAAGGAAATCAAAGCCACGGTCCGCGAGATCGAAGACTCCTTCGGCGTTTCTTAAAAGGTAGGCCGCTTTTAAGATTAGTGCATCGGAACGGGCGGTTCCGATTCTTGCGCGACCTCGCCGGCCTCGCTCGCGCCTTCCTGCTTCTCGAGCGCCTTCAAGGCCGCGAGGCAGATTGTGAGCGGCGCCGTTTCGCCGACGGCCGCACCACCCGCCACGAAATCCGCGGTCTGGAGATATTTGAGAAGTTCAGCCGGGCTCGTCCAGCCGCGCACGGGCCCGACTAAACCGAACCATTGTTCGTTCTCGATGGGAATGAGCGTGATGCCCATCTTGCGTACGATTTCCCAAGCGGCCGAGATATCGGTGGAGTAGGCCCGAAGCGGTCTGACTTGACCGGCTTTGGTGCGCTCTTTTATCGCGCCCTTACGCTGCCCCACTATGGTGTGACCCAGTACCCGTTCCGCTACCCACGCGTCCAACTCTCTGCCTTGCTTCATCCGTATTTTTTATTGCGGTGCACTTTTCTAGGCAAGCGGCGGCGCATCAAGGAGCGAGGGAGATTTCGTACGTCTCGGGGCTCTCGGTGGGGGGAGCGGGCAAGAAGAGGAACTCGCGGCGGGGGAGGGTAAAGCTCGTCCCCGAATCGACGGCCTTCACCGTGACTGTCCGGCCCGGTCGCACGAGATGCACCACGAGGTAAGAGGTCGGGTGGGCCCGCGCGGTAACCTGGAAGCTACCTTCGTTATCGTAAACATAGTCGGGTAGGCGTCCCGCCCGGGTAGCGACGGCGAGGGAGCGCCGCGGATCGAAGCCGAACTTGCCGCGTTTGGCGACCCGGTAGACGTAGAACTCGGGATTGCCATCGACCCAGATGGGATCGAAGGGCTCCAGGACCTCGATCCTCGGCTTGTTCGCGTCGAGCTTGAAGACGGTCGGATTTTTGCCATCGGCTTGAAGCAAGGCGTTCTGGGCGTATCCGCCTTGGCCAAACCCGCCCAAGCCTACGAGCCTTTCCGAATAGAGCGGGATCTCATAGTCCTGCAAGGACGCTTCGTAGAAGATGAGATCGTCCGCAGACGTGAGCTTTTTCAGCGAGAAAGCGGGAGCGAGACGCGGTCTAAAATCGAAGTAGAACGGCTCGTAATCAGTTAGCGCGTTCTTCATTCGCCAGGCCAACAGCACTCCCATGAAGGAAAGACAAAGCATCGCGTGGCGCTTCGGGAGAGAAAAAAGCGTCGTCATTCCGATGGCGGCGAGCACGAG
>JAYUGC010000167.1:0-51868 GCA_043767805.1 Pseudomonadota bacterium
CGTGAAGCTGGACCCGAAGTTGTTCGAGTATCAGCCAAAGAAAACGGACGTCGTCCGGCACATGTGAGGGACTACCGATGCCTTCTTTCGATATCGTGATTAAATTGGACCTCCAAGAGGTCGACAACGCCATCAACCAAGCTCAAAAAGAGCTCGGCCAGCGTTACGACTTCAAAGGCTCGAAGAGCAAGATCGACTGGGATAAAAAGAATGAAATCGTCATCGTTGGAGATGACGAGTACAAGCTCAACGCGGTCATCGAAATTCTTCAGGGAAAGTTCATCAAGCGGAACCTCTCCATCAAGAACCTCGAAATGGGCGAACAAGAGTCCGCCTTCGAAGGCACCGTGAGAAAAAAGATCAAGCTTCGTTCCGGCATTCCGTCCGACAAAGCGAAGGCCATTACCAAAGTCATCAAGGACGCCGGCCTCAAAGTGCAGTCCTCGATGCAAGACGAGCAAGTGCGCGTCACCGGCAAGAAGCGGGACGACCTGCAAGAAGCCATCGGCGTGATTCGCGAAAAAGATTTGGGCCTAGATTTTCAGTTCATCAATTTCCGGGATTAAGTTTTAAGTATGGAAACCGTATTACCCACTCTCAACCTCGTAGAGAAGACCATCTTCTTTCAGAGCTTGGGCTGCCCGAAAAACCTGGTCGATACCGAGGTCATGCTGGGCATCAGCGCTGGGGACGGGTTCAAAATCGTACCGAAGCCTCAAGACGCCGAAGTCATCGTCGTCAACACCTGCAGCTTCGTGAACGACTCCAAGCGGGAATCCATCGACGCCATTTTAAGAGCGGCGGAGTACAAGACCGATGGCAAGTGCCAGCGTCTCATCGTTACGGGCTGCCTGCCGCAGCGGTACAAAGCCGATCTCAAAGTTTCGTTCCCCGAAGTAGACGCCTTCGTCGGCACCGGCCAGTACGGCAACCTTCTCGATTTCATCGGCGGCAAGAAAGAAGAAGATTTCGGCTTCAAGCACCCGAAGTATCTCCACAACGAGCATAGCCCGCGCATCAACTCGCAGCCGTTCTACAAAGCTTATTTGAAGATCTCCGAAGGCTGCATCAAGGCTTGCGCCTTTTGCATCATTCCGAAAATCCGGGGAACTCTCAGAAGCCGTACGATTCCGTCATTGGTCGAAGAAGCGAAAAAGCTCGTCGAGGGAGGCGCAGTCGAACTCAATCTCATCGCTCAAGATTTGACCGACTACGGCCGCGATCTCCGTAACGGCACGACCGTTCCGGACCTACTTCGCGCGCTCGCGAAAATCGACGGGCTCGAATGGATCCGTTTGCTTTACGTCTATCCGGACGAGCTCTCGGACGAAATGCTCGACCTCATCGCGAACGAGAAGAAAATTTGTAAGTATCTGGACATGCCGATTCAGCACATCAACGATCGCATGCTCCAGCTGATGAACCGGCACGTCACCGGCGACGTCATCCGGGAGCGCATCGCGCGCATCCGCGAGAAGATTCCGAACGTTTCTCTCCGTAGCACGATCATCGTCGGTTACCCGGGTGAGACGGACGCCGAGTTCCAAGAGCTCAAAGCGTTCGTGCAAGAAGCCGCCTTCGATCACTTGGGAGTCTTTGCCTACTCGCACGAAGAGAACACCGCTTCCTACAATCTGCCCGAGCAGCTTCCCGAAGAGCTCAAGGCGGCGCGCCGGGACGAGATTATGGCGGTGCAACAAAAGATTTCCGCCAAGAATCTGAAAAAACGCGTTGGCCAAACTGTTCCGGTTCTCGTCGAAGAGATCTCGGAGGAGTCCGAGTTCCTTTGGCAAGGCCGCCACAACGGCCAAGCGCCTGGCATCGACGGCACCGTTCTAATCCGCGGCGGCAAAGTCATCCGCGGCATGATTGTCGACGTGAAGCTCGAAAAAGCGATGGAATACGACTTCATCGGTATCGCGCCTTCCTAACGTCTTGGCTCCCTGATAGCATTAGCGGGCTGACATGAAAGCCCGGCTCATCCTTTTCGCCTTTTGTCTTTCGTTCGCAAGCTCGCTTGCCCGCGCCGATTACGGCTGGATCCCTGAGTACAAAAAGCTCGTCACCCGGTTCGGCCTGGACGTTTTTAAATCGGAATCGAATTATGACACGACGGGCGCCATCGTGGCGCTCCCTTCGAACGGCCAGCTAAGCGACACCATCCTCAGTTTGAGCGCGGAATATGGGCTCGCCGAGAGCTGGTCGCTCGGCATGGATTTGCCATTTTATATTTCTTCTTTGGATTCGCCGACGTCGCGTCTTTTGGCGGGTACGGGGCTCGGCGACATCACGACTCACCTCAAGTGGGCGGTCAAACCAGTCACGCCGATCGTGACGCTCGAGCTCCTCTTGAAATTTCCGTCGGGCTCGAGCGGAGTCGGCACAGGCAACCTTGCTCTCGGCGAAGGCAATTTCGACATGGGGCTTTTCCTGCACTCCGGTCATCGCAGCGGGCACTTCATGTTCTCATTCTCCCCGGGCTTTCTCGCGCGCTTCGGCGGGTACTCCATGGCGGCCGCCGGCGAATTTGCGTTTCAGTTCATGTTTCCTCGCGGTTATTTGCGGGCGTTCGGACTCGGCATCTATTCCTTTCAAGACGTTCCCGGCTTTGACTCTTCCATTTCCTCCCACGACGCCTCGGGGTCGGGCGGATCTTACGCGCGCTTGAACGCGAGCCCCGTGGGCTTTGCCATCGGCGGCAAGATTGGCTTGAACATCACCAAGGCCGTTGCTTTGGAGTTCTCAGGGACGAAAGCCATCTTGGGAAGCAAGTACGCCAACTACTTCAAGGCGGGCGGCGATATCGTCGTCGAGTTCGACTTCTTCGAGATGCCCAAATCGATGAAGGCAAAAGAAGTGCCTTTCGATTTCGAGTACGAAAAGTATTAGCTATTGGATGGTGCGGGGGTGGCGGGTGCTGCCTTCGGACTCGCCGTCGCGCTGTTTGAAGATTTTCTTGAAGTAGTCGCCGTTCAAAACGCTCTCGATGGCGGCGCCCGCTCTCGCGGCGACGGTGTCGCGCTTATTGCTCTTAGAGCCGTCTTCCTTTTCCGGGCCGCCTTGATTTTCGCCGTCCGCGGGTAAATCTCCCGTGACCTGAGATGGGAGGGCCGAGGCTCCGCCCGCACTGAGAAGCTGTCCGCCCACTTGAGTGCCCCCCTCCGTGCCGTAAGATCCGGCTTGAACGGAGGCTGGTCGTCGGGTTCCGTCTTCAAACACGATGGTCGAGCCCGTGTCGCGGCTATCGTCTTCGGCACGGGGACGGGCTCCCGAACGAGATCCGCCGCCATCTCCTTCAGAGCCACCGGGACTGTCCGTTACTAAAAGCCGATTGCGGACGGTGCTTCCGTCCTCGAGCTCACGACGGCCCGATTCAATCGGCGCGGGCGGGCCAAAACCACCCGAAGTGCCGGCACTCTTAGCTTCCTGTTTATGGCCGCCGCCGTTACCGAGCATCGCCGTCGCGCCGATATCCGGATTAGAAGCGGCGGGCGCCCGCGAGCCGCCGGCGGTTCTCGCCGCCGAAGCCGCAAGTCCTGAAGGATCTCCCGCGCCGGCCCCAGCACCCCCGCCACCGCTTTTTCCCGCGACGGCACCGCCCGGCGGAGCTGGATTTGGTTTATTAAAAAGCGGCTTGCCACCCCCGAGGTCATAAAATTTTCCCGTTTTGGGAGGCAGGGCGTAGTACTCGCGGTCTTCTAGATATTTCCAGCGGCCGTCGTTATCGAAAGCGGACTCACGCATTTTTTCGCAACCGACGTCGCTCCAGCCGGGTTGAGGATTGGAACCGGCCGAGGCGTAACCTTCAAAATCTTCACCCGTGCCGTTACCCGCACCCGTTCCCGGAGGAAGGCCAAGCTCGGTTTGTCCGAGAGCGGCGGCGACGTCCGCGGAAGATCCTCCGGCGACACCAAAAGCCATGCCGTCGGCCTTGCCCGCCCAACGTCCGGTATTTCTCATGCGAGATTCCAAAGAATCGCCGACATCCCATCCCATTTCGCCGCAAGCGGGAATGTCTTTGGGATTGGCCCCGGGAGCATTGCACAACGAAAGGCGAGTGCTCGGATTTCCCGTGACGAGAATGACGCTTCCCCGGTTCACGCCAAAGCGGCCGAAACCGTCGGTGGCGTTACATTTTGATTTGGCGTTTTGTTTCAGGGTTCCGACGCCGCCATTCGCGCCCGAGACGAAAACCGGATAGGTGATGAGGTTCACGTTGCATTTAGCGGCCATGTCCGTAAGGTCTTTCGTAATCTGATTGGGATCTCCGCCCGTACCATCGAAGAAAAGACAAAGCGGGTACCATTTGTCGAAAGCGACGGGTTTCGCGCGCTGACCGGAATTTTTCGTGGGGGGCCCCTGGTGCCGAGCGCCGCCTTCCCCTAGACGATCGTATTGTCCGGCCTCGACGGATTTTTTCTTCGGTTGTTTATCGTCGAAGACGACTTTGGTTTCGACGGCACCCGCTGCCGCCTGGGCCGCGCCTTTAGAGACAGAGACCGGAACGGGAGATTGCGGCTTGAGAGTCGTAATCGCCGAGAGGGCGCTCGCGGCGCCGCTTGCCGTGGTGGCCGCGGGTATCGGGTCCGGTTCTGGAAATTGGCTGGGGGCTTCCTCTTCGGAAGCTTTCCCGGGAGGCTGTCCGGCCCAATTGGAAACTTTGTTGCGGACGGATTGAAAGAGGCGATCGAGCGTGAGCGGCGCATTCGCAGGGGTCGGCACCGGCGGGGGCGTTTCCGCCTGCGCGAGTGCCGCGAACATTAAAATGATTACCCCCAAACGCATTCCTACCTCACGATGGCGCGCTTATCCGCGCTCGTGCGGCGACTGCCGCCTTCTTGCACCACGGCCGGCCGACGCTCGCGGGCTGCTTCGGCCCGTTGGCGATCTTGGTCCGCTTGTCCCAATTCATTGAAAAAGTTTCCGTCGAGCTGGCTCGCGGTCGGGGCGCCCGCGGGAATGACTTTCATCGCGCTGCCTTCAGCGGCAATGCTTGTCCCGGAGCCGTCTCCTTCGCCCGATCCTCCGCCGTAATTCGTGTAACCACCGCTGCCCTTTTTGGCGCCGTCGTCGAATCCGACCGAGGTGCGACCGCTGCCGACGGACGCAGGGCTGCGGCCACCGCCGTTAGACGCGTTTGCAAATTCGCTCACGCGGCCTGAGGTGCCGTAGTCCGTATATTTGCCGGCTCCTTTTTTCGCGCCGTCATCGAAAGTCACGCGCGCGGAAGAAACTCCGCTCGTCGAGGGGCCAGGAGCGTTTTTTACGAAGACATCGGAACCCGGCGGCTGCTCACCGCCTTTGGAATCAGACGGCGGTTCCGCGGCTTCTTTCAAATTTTGCACGAGCTCACCGACAACACTTCCGGGTTGTTGTCCCTTGTGGCGACCCGTTGGGCCCACGACTTCTTTTTCCGGCGTGCCGGTGGGAGTCGTGGGCGGCTTGCCGTCGTCGCCAAGCTTCGGACGCGCTTTGGAAACCGTGTCGTCGAAGGCGACTCGGCCCGGAGTGCCTCCCGGCTCTTGCGGCGTGATGGGGCCGGCCATGGGAGGTCCGTTTCTTGGGCCCCTGACCGTTTTACCGCTATATAAATTCCACTGCTTCGAGGCGTCTTTTACCTCGGTGTAATAGGTGGTTCGGTTCGGATCCCACTTCCAGCGGCCCGAGTTTTTAAAACCGTTTCTGTGAAGCGCTTCGCAGCCCTCGTCAGACCAGCCTCCGCTCTCCTCACCGCCTTGAACGGTTTTGTTCAATCCAATACCGTTACCGTCGGAAGCGCCATTCGGATGCCCGAATTGACTATGACCAATGGCTTCGTGGCCCACAACTCCCGCATTACACGAACCCTTGTCTTCGATGGAGGGTGCCACGCCGCTCGTTGTGGCGCCGCCCTCCAAGGATCCGTCTCCTTTTATTTCCTCTATACGCGCTTTAGCCTCGGCTGCTGCCTTGACGTCTTCGGGCGTCGCATTGGGTTGAGATGGGCGATCAACCAGGGCCTGAAGCCCCGCCATAAACTTTCTAACTACTTCCTTTTCGGCGTCGTTACTCTGAACCTGGGCACAGCCTCCCGTTCCCGTGGTGTGCTCACCGTCCGGCCCGCACTCCTTGCCCTTCGGAGGGTTGGGTCCCTTCACACATTTTTGCTTGCACATTTTGTCCGCCATCTGGCTATCGTTCACGCAGATTGACGTGGAGGCTCGGTTCGCGTTATCGAGGCCCGCAAGATTACAAGCCGCTCTTTGTTGGTTGTTCGTCGTTTCGGGATCTCCCTTCGCATAACCGTTGGGACTCACGGTGATCGGGAAAACAACCAGGTTCACTTTGCATCTGGCCGCGTCGTCCACCATGCCCTTGATCGCGGCATTGGCACCGCCTTCGGATTCAGCTTGCGGGTCGATGAAAAGGCACATGGGGTACCACATGTCGAAGGCTTGCGAAGATCCATTGGTGCTGATCACGCTGCCGGGCGAATTATCTAACCCAGCCGTAGGATCATCCATATTGAACTCGTCCGTCTTTTTCTGATTTCCGCCCCCGCTGTCCGAACCATTTCCAGAGCTGGCACCGCCAGAGGAAGCCGTCGAATTGGCCCCGTTAGAATTTGAACTGCCTCCGCGATTCCCGCCCGTGCCGCCATTTCCATTACCAGCGCCAGAACCGAAAGCAGTTCCGCTTCCGTTGGCGTTTCCCTGTCCTTTTGGGCTGCTCATTTTGATGTCGGGATTGACCCAAGCTTTGGTGCGGACCCAGTCGAAAAGTTTGAGGCGAGCGTCGTTGAGCTCTTGCACGATTCCCGGCTTTGGCTCGGGATCGGCCGCGCGCAGATCGACGCAAAGGATGAGAGCAGTGGCTAGGCCTAGGGTAAAAATGTGGTGTCGCTTAGGTCGCAAGGCTATCCCCCGTCCCCGTTTAGTTTGCAAGGGGGGTGCCGAACTTAACCATTGAAACTACAGGGGTTTTTGTGGGCTTGGCTGATAATTTAGGCAGCAGTTGTATACACTTCAGTCGGTTTCAGAATACACACCCGTTTAGGCGCGGCCGTAGCGGCGGAAAATGACGTAGGCGATTCCCGCGAAAAAGAAGTTGGGCGCCCAGATGCCGAACCAAGGCGGCACCTTGCCGGAGAAGGCGAGGGCGTTCGCCGCGAGGAAAGAAAGCCAATAAATCACGCCCACCATGAGACAAAAAAGCACGGACGTACTTCGCACGCCTCGCTGGCTCGTGATTCCCATCGCAAAACCAAGCGCCGCAAACACAACGCAAGCAAAAGAGAGGGAGAAACGGCGGTGAAACTCGACGAGAAGCTGCCGATGCATCGGAGGATCGGGCTCCGTCTCGACGAGACGCTGCTTCAGCTGAGTGTAATTGTACGAGGGCGGGCTATAAGCTCTCCATCCGTCGCCGGCCGCCGCCATTTCGAGGTTGATGTCGTACACTTTGAAATCGATCTTCTGCAAAATCGCCTGCTCGCTTCGTTGATCGACGTGAATCGTGCCGTTGGTCAGCCGAAGCGTAAGCGCCCCTTCCTCGGGAATCATCCGTAAAATACCGGCGGCGGCGGTAATCGCCATGGGATGACTGCCTTCCCGCTCGTCGAATATGAAGACCCGGCTCATCTCGTTTCGAGCGGGGACGATTTGCTCGGCAAAAAGCGTGAGCCCGAAAAATCCTTCAACGAAAACCCCCGGCTTTAATGCCGACATCACCCGCTCGTTGCCCAGTTTGGTGATGAGAAGCTCGAACGAACGATTTCCCTTCGGCACGGTGTAGAGCGCCGTGTAGAGGCAGAAGAAGCTCACTAATACGGAAAAGGCCGCGAGCGGCATGAAAATCTGTCCCAGTCCGATGCCGCTCGTCTGTAACGCCAGAATCTCGCCCTCGGAGTTGGCGCGCGAAATTCCCATGATGACGGAAAAAAGAAAAGCCACGGGCACCGCGATGGGCAAAAAAGAAAGCATCAGAAAAACAGAGAGCCGGCCCACGTCGGCGAGAGAGACCTGATGCACCACCACGAAATCGCTCAAGCGAATGGCTTGAAACATGAGCATGATGAAAAGGAAGATGGTCGTGCCCGAAATAAATCCCATTCCCACTTCGCGGAATAGGTACTTACTGAGCTGAAACGTGAATGGGCGGTAGCGGGACATCCGCCGCATTATAACCGGGTAGAGGTTGATTTCGACAATCAACCGTCGAGAGAGAGAGAGAATCAACCCGTTAATCCTTTTTGGGCTCGGGTAGATCGACGATATCAACTTCTTCGTCCGAGTAGATAACGCGCACCGCGCTCGTTTGGGGTGCTTCGGGAAACGCAATGAAGGGGGAACCAGCCAGAACCGCGGACGGCTTGGCTACTTCCGGGGAAGCCGCCTCCTTTTTTTCGCCGCGAGCGACGGAGGCCACGAAAGCTAGAAAGAAAACGAATAAGAGGCGCGCGATGCTTTTCGACATGAGGTCCTCGTGTTCCGGTTGGTGTAGCTAAGATGGGATAACTTAATGAGATGCGTAGCCCTAAAACTGCAACCAAAATGCCAAGAGGCCAGGCTGGGAAACCCACCCCACCTTGTATACCAACTGTGCACCTGGGACCCCTAAACCAACTTAAATAATTGAATTTTAAGTGTTTTTATAAGAATCGGCCCCACTTTTACGTTTTAGGCAGCGCTCAACCCTTGGGCGGCTTGCCGCCCCTTCCGCGCGGGGCTACAGATGGGGAGTGGAAGAAACACTTTTCAGCGCCAGCGCAGCCCTTGACGAGTCGCCCCTCGCCCAGCAGATGCGGCCCGTCGAGCTCTCCGACGTCATCGGCCAGAAACATTTTCTAAACGAGCGCTTCGAAAAACTGATCCGCTCCGATCGCTGGGCCGGCCTCATCTTCTGGGGCCCGCCGGGAACGGGAAAAACGACGCTCGCTTCCGTCATCGCGCGTCTCACCAAGCGCCCCTTCGACATGCTTTCCGCGGTGACGAGCGGCGTGAAAGACATCAAGGAGGTTTTGGAGAGATCCAAAGGCGAGGTTCGCGTCGGCAGGCCAGCGCGCATTCTCTTCATCGACGAAGTGCACCGTCTCAATAAAGCCCAGCAAGACGTGCTTCTGCCTTTTCTCGAAGAAGGCTCCATCCGCTTCATCGGGGCGACCACCGAAAACCCGAGCTTCGAGATCAATAACGCCATTGCGTCCCGAAGCGTGATCTTTCGCTTTAACTCCCTAACCCCCGAGGAGCTTCGCGAAGTGCTCGACAAGGCGGCCTTAAAACTTGGCCGCGCCATCGAGCCGATCGTTTTGGAAAGAATCGCGAACGCGTCTTTGGGAGACGCTCGACGAGCGCTCACGCTCCTCGAGCACATCAATCTCTCGAGCCATCCTCCCGCACCTCTCACCGAAAAAGATTTCGAAGATCTCACTCACGCGCAGTCGCTCTATTACGACAAGAAGAGTGAGTCGCATTACGACACCATCTCCGCATTCATCAAGAGCGTACGGGCGAGCCGCCCCGACGCCGCCGTCTATTATTTGGCTCGCATGATCGAAGGCGGAGAAGACCCGCTCTTAATCGCGCGACGGCTCATGATTCTCGCCGCGGAAGACATCGGTAACGCCAATCCCATGGGACTCGTGCACGCGACGTCCGCTTTTCAAGCCGTTCACGCCATGGGAATGCCGGAAGCCCGCATCGTGCTATCGCAAGCAACGATTTACCTGGCGTGCAGTGAAAAGAGTAACCGCTCTTATGTCGCCATCGAGGACGCGCTCGCCGAAGTCAGAAAGAGCGGTAACCTCGACGTGCCCATGGCGATCCGCAACGCCGCAACTAAAATGATGAAGGAATGGGGTTACGGAAAAGGTTACGACTACCCTCACAAGCATGAGGACGGCCGCACTTCCGTCGAGTACTTACCCGAGAAGCTAAAAGGAAAACGTTTCTACGAGCCGAGCCAACACGGCACGGAAGCTCGCTTCGCCGAGTTCCTAAAACGCCACCGCGACGAATAGCCTACTTAACGATCGTGCACTTGAAGCCGCGGCCTTCGGGATTGGGCCGGATGATCGCATGGCTGCAACGAACTTCCGAAACGCGGAGGTCGGTGCCGAAGCCGTGGCGCTTTGCCAAGACGCCGGCCTTATGAAGGGCGGTGAAGATATCGAAAGCTAGATTGCCGACCGGATGAATCTGGTGGCCCCTGGCGTTCTGATCGAAGCCGTCGCACTGAGCCCAGATGAAGCCTTTCGGCGCCTGCTCGCACTGGAGGGATTTCACGTAAACATTGTTCGCGCCGACCAGGACGCGAGCGGAAACGCCCGCGCTGACCAGGGCCTGGTACAAGTCCCGGGCCTTGGTGTTGGTGACGAAGATGGAATCGTCAGCAAAACTCATCGTGCCGAACATCAAGAGAGCCAAAGTGAGCTGTTTCATAAATCCCCCTATGAGAAGATGGGATCTACGCTCGCTCGGTGGAACCCGTCAAGACGGTTACATGAAGAGACGGAAGCCGACTGTCCCGTATAGGTTCACGAGCGGGTTCGGCTTGTCGATATCGACCGCATAGCCGAAAGCCTCGACCTCGAATGCGAAGGAGGTGCCCACGTTGACGCGGAATCCCAAACCTAAGTTGCCGGAGATACCCGTCTGTTTGGGCTCGAGGCTATAGGTCGAATCCGTCACGCCGGCTAAGGTGAAATAGTAGCTGCGGGTGGTGGTCAGATACCCGGCTCCGACGAAAATGAAGGGCTGAAAGGCGCTCTTCTTTCCCAAGATGTCGATGTCCAAGCCAACACTGTAGATGGTGGTTTGGGTCTTGATGTCGTTTAGCGTACCGACGGCGGTGGCGCCGACGATTTCGAGCTTGTTCTGGAGGCTGCTGACATTGGTGAAGCGGGCCTCGAGGCGAACCCGGGGAATGAGAGTGAACGCCAAGCCGGTGGAGGCCGAGACGCTAATGGTATTCGTGTCAGCGGAGATATTGTTTTTGGAGACGGAACCCTTCGCAAAGATTTCGAGGACAGCTTCAGCCGGCCGGGCCCCAAAGAGAGCAAACCCCAAGGCGATCCCAGCCAGACGAATAGAAAGGTTCTTGGGCATTCGGAGTCTCCCGGGAGTTTGACTAGGGTTTGTGGGACTTTGGGCGAAAAGGCAGGTGAAAAGCTTGAATTTCAGTATCTCACCGGCTCGGAGGGGGATCAATCTCCCTTTGGCAATCGGAAGAGCCGCGTAGTATAAGATTAGCCCTACGGAGAGGCGATTTTCTATGTCGATGCGCTATATCGTCCGACGGCAAAAGCCCGAGGATCTTTCGGAAATCAAAAGCCAAATCCCCGACCTCGAGCAAAAGCTCGGGAAGGCGGACAAGGAAATGCGCCGCTTCATTCAGTTCCCCATAAGCTCTGCGCGTTATTTGAGCTATCAGTTTTTTACCCGGACGGCGGGTACGGCTTCGACGTGGGTTTGCCCCTCGGTGGAGCTCGTGGCGGAAGACGAGAAGGGCTTGTTCGCCCTGACCGATATGCTCCAGGTGCCCGTTCCCGAGCACCTGAAGCACCTTCGATAAGATCTATTTCGCCGTTACTTTGACCATCTTGTCGCCGACTTTGATCTTCTTCACGGCGTCCATGCCCTTCGTCACCTGACCGAACACCGTGTACTGGTTGTCCAGGTGCGGGTGGATGCCGAGGGAAATGTAAAATTGGCTGTCCGCGGAGTTGGGATCCATGGTGCGAGCCATGGCGAGGGTGCCTTCCACATGCTTGTGGGAGTTGAACTCGGCCGGAAGCTTTTGGCCCGAGCCGCCCGTTCCGTCGCCCTTGGGATCGCCGCCTTGAACGACGAAACCCGGCACTACGCGGTGAAATTTCAAGCCGTCGTAATAGCCCTTGCCAACTAATTCGAGAATGCGAGCGACGGTCTTGGGAGCATCGTTAGCAAAGAGCTCTGCTTCCACGGTTCCGTACGTCGTTTCGATGATCAACATTTTTGCTCCCCCAGCTTTCTCGGCGCCTGCTTTCTTGGCGGCCTTCGTTTTTGCAAAGGATACGGGCGCAACCAAGAGCGCCAACAGGATCCAAATGGTTTTCAGAGTTTGATTGCGATTCATAAAATTCTCCCTGATTGGGGTACGTTAGGTGTCCTCGCCGACAAAGGCAACAGCCGGAAGAGGGAAAGGGAACGGCCGGTCACTGGACCCGGGACTTCCCCGTCTTATCCCAACGCTTTGTGGAAATCGGCGATTAGGTCGGCGGTGTCCTCTAGTCCCACCGAAACACGGACCAAGCTGTCTTTTAGGCCGAGCTTGGCACGCGCCTCGGCTCCCATGCCGGAATGAGACGTGGTCGAGGGACGGGTTACCAGACTTTCCACGCCACCGAGGCTGGGCGCCAAAGCCACGAAGCGGAGCGCGGCCAAGCCGGCATCGAGCGCTTTCAGGTCGCCGGAATATTCGAAAGACAGCATGCCGCCGAAACCGCGAAACCACTCTTTGGCGCGCGCGTGGTGCGGATGCGACGTAAGACCGGGATAAATGACCCGGGCCACTTTCGGATGTTTTTCCAGCGCCATCGCAAGCCTCAAGGCCGAAGCGTTCTGCGCCCTCACCCGCACGCCCAAGGTCTTCATGCCGCGGTTGAGCAGAAAACAAGAATTGGCGTCGAGAGAGCCGCCCATATGATTAAGATAAGAGCGGACGGCGTTTACCTGCGAGCGTTTCCCCGCCACCGCGCCGGCGATCACGTCGGTGTGCCCGTTCAGGTACTTCGTCGCGCTGTGGAGCACGAGATCAAAGCCCATCGACGCGGGCCTGAAATTCACGGGCGACGGAAACGTGTTGTCGATGAGCGAAACGATTTTCTTGGTGCGAGCAAACGCGACCACCGCCGGCAAATCCGGAATTTCGAGAAGCGGATTGGAAACGCTCTCCACGTAGACGGCTTTGGTCTTTGGCGTGAAATACTTTTCGAGGTCGCCCACTTTTTGCGTCGGCACAAACGTGACGGTGCGGCCGAGCTTCGGGAAAAAATCCGTGAGAAAATGGTGGGTGCCGCCGTAGAGATCCGCTTGAGCCAGCAGATGCTCTCCAGGGCCGACCATCGCGAGCAGTGCAGTAGAAATCGCGGCCATGCCCGACGCCGTGACTAGACCGGCTTCCGTGCCCTCGAGCGCCGCGATCTTTGTGCCCACCAAATCGTGGTTCGGCGTATTGCTGAGACGAGTGTAGCGGACCTCATCGTAGCTCGCCTCTCCCGCATACACATAAGTCGTGGAAGGAAAAATAGGAGGGACGACGGAACCGGAAATTCTCGGGTGGGGCTCGCCGGCGTGGATGGCTTGGGTGTCTAAGCCTTCGCTTGATTCCTTCAAGTAAACCTCTTCGTCGAATAGGGCTCGAGCGAGATTTGCGCGCCTCGGCCGGCCAAAGCATCAGCCAGTTTCTCCAGAACCGCAAAGAGAAAGTTGGCGCCCCTACCTGAGAATCCACCCACGACGAAAACGCCCGGCTCCTCGGGCAAAGGGCCAATCAGCGGAAGGCCGTCGCAAGTCAGCGTCGCGATTTGCCGTTTCGGATCGCCCGCGCCTGGCGCGATCCAACCCATTTCGGAAAAGAAGGCTTGCGTATTTTTCCGGGTCACCTCGTCCGGCTCGTCGTGAAAGCCCACGCCGCGATCGGAATACAGGCTACGGAAACTTCCAATCCTTAGGTTCTTCCCTTCGCGCACGGCGAAGTCCGCCCCTTGATTAAAGAGAAAGAGACTTCCCTCAGGCACCTTTCCGGCCGGGTACAAAAACGAGCTAAGCGTACAGGCGATCCACTTGTCGCCGAGAAACGGGAAAAGCTTCGGACTAAAATTATCTCCGAGCAGACAAACCATCTTCGCACGCTCGCCACCCACTTCGAAATCGAACGGACCGACTTTTCGAATGCGCCAATCCCAGTTTTCTTTGACGGCGCTCAGTCCCGCCTGCGCCGAAAGATAAGGCTCTAGCACGCTCCGCCGCAAGACTAACCCCGGCTCTTTGCGGCCGACCCCTCCCTCTCTGGCCCAAATCGTCCCGGCTTCCGACCAAAGCGCGCCCGACGACAGCCCCAGCTCCTGCGCGAGCGCAAAATTGCGACGAGACAAAGACCAGAGATTTTCAATCTGAGTCTCGCCAAAAATTTTCTCGGTGGTCTCTCGCCACTCGCCGTTACCCTCGTAGACGAACAGCCCGTCGGCCCCGTTTTGTTCTTGGGTGGGCAGGACTTTCGCTTTCATTCCGCGCGCCTTTGCTTTGGAAGCGGCCCAAAACGCGGCCCACGCCGGCCCGATGAAGATGACGTCGGAAATGGCTGAGCTCGAATTTTTCTCGCGGTAACTGCCCATACCCCACTATACAGCGGAGGCGTCGGCTACTCCTCAAAAGAATCGGGGATTTTGACGACGAGTCTGGAAGGCTCTTCCGTAAGCTCGAGCGCGATGAGCTTCGCGCCCACGCAGGGGCCGGCAATGCACACGCCCGTCTCGAGCTCATAGAGAGCGCCGTGCATGTGACACTGCAAATGTGTCTTCTCGTGATTGAAAAAGCGCTCGTCATTCAGATCGAGCGTGATCGGAAGATGCTGACACAAATTCTGATACGCGTAGTACTTGCCGCCCTTGCGAACGAGGATGCCCTGGAAAACACGGCCCTTCACCTTCGTTTGGAAGCCTTTGGCGGAGTTCTCTGGAATTTTCTTGGTGACGACTACCAGAACAGCCATGGCCGTTATCTTAGTGGTGAATCTTCACTCTGCCACGGAAGCCTTCGTCATAGCCGTGGAAGTAGCAAAGATCGGATTCGGGAAAGTGCCAGCAGTAGTAGCCTTCGCCGCTATCGAAATCCACGAGCCACATGCCCTTCGCCTGACAGCCGAGCTTTTGGACTTTTTTCTGCCAGTGGAGAAAAAACTGCTGAATCTCTTTTTCGATCTCGCGTTTTTTCGGGCGATCGCCCACGTAGGCGAGCTGCATGCTCAGGCGCTTCACTTCGGTCTGGGCGTGATTGGTGATACGGCGGACAATAGGAAGCAAATCCTTCGCCTCTTCGAGGGAAAAGAACCTCTTCTGGTTTATCTCGATTATCGACCCCATACCCATGAACAGGCTCTACTATAGCCGCCGAGAGGGGGTCCGACAAGCTACGGAGTTACTCGAAATCGATATAGACCACTGTGACATTGTCGGAGTAGTCCGCCTTGGCGGCTTCCGTCGTCATGGCCTCGAGGAGTGTTTCGGGTAGGGTGCCGTGCTGCTGGATGAGCTCGATGATGCGGTTCTCGGAAAGTTGTTTGTAGAGGCCGTCGCTGCAGAGGATGATCTTTTCCCCCGCAATGACCGGAATAGTCTCTTCCTGGATAGTAATAGGGGCTACATCCGGCGAAATACCTAAGTAGGAAGAAAGTACGGGCGCCTGGATGCTCTCGTCGAAAAGCTCATGGTCTTCGGTGAGCTGTCGCAGGTGATTTTCCGCATAGAGATAGCAGCGCGAGTCCCCGACGTGACAAAGCTCGACGAAACCCTCGTGCACCCGCACCGACGTGAGGGTCGTTCCCATCAACGCCTCGCCGATGGTGGTCATGGCTTCGTTTAAAACCGCTTCCTGCCCTCGAAGGACGGCCTTTTTCAACTGTCCCGGCCCCTCGGCCAGAGTCTTTAAGGAAGTGACTGCGATTTGGCTCGCCACCTCTCCCTTCATCCCTCCGCCGACACCGTCCGCGACGGCAAAAACCGAACGCTCGGGATAGATCAGGAAGGAATCCTGATTCATCTCTCTGCCGCCGATGACGCTTCTGCCGTAAACCTTAAATTTCATTGCGAGAGTTATTCTAGTTCAATTTCGAGTCGCTGAAAGCAACGAATTTGGCAGGACCGGCGCGACCACCACTGATCGCCCTCTTTTATTTTTACGCGGCAGCTTCCACAAACCCCGAGACCTTGGCAGTTGAGCGTCTTGAAAGTCCCGCGATAAGGGGATACCCCGCTCTCTAAAAGCAGCTCGCGAAGACTTTGCCCTAGCTTGGCGCGAAGCGAACGAACCTCGCCCCCAACCTTCACTAGAACCTCAATTTGCTGGTTTTCCGACACTTCGGTAACTCACGTACCACGCCCCGGCCCCACTCTCCACAATTAAGGATAAACACTTAATATTAATAATAAATCATCAATTGTGTGGGGGGTGTATACCAACTGTGTATTGCCCATCACAACACGTCGCGTTAGACTAAACTTAGATTCGCTGGTCCGGCGAAGCTAAAGCCAAAAACTAAAAAGTGGAAAGATGACTTATAGGGAAGGCGAAAGCTTTCTTAAAACTCATAGGACCAGTCAAAGAGCTGCTACGCACGGGGGCGATGGAAAATTGTTACGGACTAACCCCCGAAACCGGAATCCTTAGTTGGGAATACCCCTCTCCCAGCTTGTTAAATTTCCGATTTTCCATCGCCCCTTCTCTTTTTCCTTCCGGATCTTTCTCTCTCGGGTAAATTCCCCCGGTCATGAATCAACCCCTCGAAATCTGGCTTTCTCTCGACCTCTCCGCGCCGGTGGGCTCCTACGCCCTCCACGAGCGCCGTGAGGACACCCTGCGGCTCCTTTCCGAGGTGGTGACGGACGGCGGTCCCAATCACACGGAGACTGCGGTGGAGCGGATCACGGAGCTTCTGAAAGAGGCCGGCTTATCTCTCGGGCGCGTCGATCGCTTTCTGACTCCGCTCGGCCCCGGCTCGTTCACCGGACTGCGCTTGGCGATTTCCACGGTGAAGGCCTTCGCCTTCGCGCTGCAAAAGCCCATCACGACTCTCGGCGCTTCCGAAGCGCGTTGGCTCGCGCATGGCTCGAAGACGACGGGCGCGGCCCTCACCCATTCGACGTCCGAAAAATTCGTGGTGTCTCGCTTCGACGCCCAAAGGCATCCCGGATTTGAAACGGTGGAACGCTTCGACACCATTCCCGCCGAAGTGCCGCTGGTGTTACTCGGAGACGGCAGAATTCCGCTCGAGAAATTACCCGAAGCCTGGCGCAAGAAAGTGGAAACGTTTCCGCTCCGCGCGCGCCATCTAGCCGAATCGGCGAACCGCGCTTCGACTCGCCGGGATTACACGAACGCGGGCGAGTGGATCGCCCTTTCGCCCGAGTACCTGGGCACTTCGATCAAGCCTATTTCCGGCGGCGCGTGAACCACACGGCGAAGCCCGACATGAACATCAAGAGCGGCGCGATGACAACCGACGCCAAGTTGATGATGCGGAAGCGCGATTCCGTGATGTCGAACGTGCTGGTATCCGAGGCTTTCGGGCGGATGGCGATAAGATCGGCATCGTGCGAAAGCCAGCTGACCATGTTCTCGAATAAGTCCGAGTTCACGCCTTTGGTACGAAACGAGTTCGAGGCGAAATCCACGTCGCCGACGACTACGACGCGATAATCCCGTTCTTCCTTCTTATCGGCCTCGGCGTCCGCGCCTTCTTTTTTCGGCTCGGCCGGGGCTCCCGCGATTTTTCCCGAAACGGCAACCGCCATGGAGAACGGCCCCTTCGTATCGTGATTCGGATCGAGCTTAACTTTATCTCCCTGAAGGGGGACTTCGAAACTGCGATCGCTCGAGGAGAAAAGCGTGTTCACGGTCGCGCCTTCCGGCGCGGGCGTGGCTTTTCCGATCGGCGTTGCCACCGCGAAAATGCTGAGCTGCTTAATTTCTTGCGTGATCTCGTGGGTGCCGTCGTAGTTCGTCACGATGGGAGTCAACGGGTTACCGCCCGCGAGGCGCTGCAGAGGATTGGTCTCCACGATCGCCTGCTTCACGTGCCAATCGGCGCCGAACTTCATGAGAAGCGGCTTTAAGGTCGCCGTCGAATCGGGTTCCATCAGAAAGAGCGCTTTACCGCCCTTGGCAATGAACGTATCGAGGGCCTTCAGCTCATGCTCCAGGAAATCACTCTTCGGGCCGGCGATGATGAGGATCTCGGCATCCGCGGGGACCGCTTCACTTTGCGCGAGGAGCAGGTCCTTCACGTCGTAGCGGCTACCTTCCAAGGATTCCTTGGCCTGGGAAAATCCCTTGGGGCCGGTTTCGGAAGGGAGGAGCTCTCCGTGCCCACTCGTGAAATAGATTTTCTTTTTATCGCCCTTCGCCACCTGAATGAGGGCGTTGGTGATTTTTTGCTCTAGCTTGGGATCATCAGGTCCCTGGAGATTGTCGATTTTCGTGTGACGGGCCGCGGTCTCGACGATGATCGTGCCGGCGCGCTTGATGTCATACTTTTGCACGAGAAGCGGATCCTGATCGACGTCGATGTACTCGGGCGTGAGCTTCTTCGAGAAGTAGGTGTACTTCTCGAAAATCTTCTCGAACTCGGGGCGCTGCATGGGCGAGATGAAGGCTTTCAGCGAAACATCCTGCTGCAGGCCCTTCACGACCTTGATGGACTGCTCGGAAAGCGTGTGCAGCTTGTTCTTCGTGAAGTCCCGCTTCACGTCGTACTTGCTCGTAATGAGGTTCAGCACCACCGCGATGGCCAGGAACAAGACCACCATCAGGAGCGAGTTCAATCCGTAGAGCGTCGTCTTTTTGCCCAGGGTCTTTCCAAGGGCCGTCTTAGAAAGCCAAACTCCGGCAATCGCCGTCACTACCGCGAGGCCTCCGGTTATCTGCCAGAGCAGCGGAATCTGGGGCGCCAGGTAGGCGGCAACGGCACTGAAAAAAGCCAGGACGACGGTAGAGACCAAAAGGTACGTGACCGTAGAAGGTTTGTTCATTGGGTTATCTCCAACGGTTGCTTTCCACCACACGGTGGGTGAGGAACAAAATGAAACTGGTAAACGTGATGAAGTACATCAGGTCTTTAACGTGAATGAGCCCTTCCGCGAAGGTCGAGAAATGACCGAGCGGCGAGAGATAGACCAGAAGCGGTCCGAGCTCGACGGGGCCCCAACTCGCCGTCAACCCCTGTCCCAAGCTCTGCAAGAGCCAGAGAAGGAGCAAGACGATGAACGTCCATACGGCGGCAATCGCCTGGCTGCTCGTCATAGCGGAAATGAGGCCGCCGATCGAGATGTAACAAGCGAGAGAGAGGATCAAGCCGAGATAAGTCGTACCGATGATGGCGAGATCCGGCGTGCCCCAGAGGATCATGAAGAGCACGTACAGGAAAGACGCCGCCACCATGCCGAGCATGAGCACGAAAGCCGCGGTGAACTTGCCGAGCACCAGTTCGAAGCCGCGGATCGGCGCGGTGAAGAGAAGCTCGAGCGTGCTTTGCCGGCGCTCTTCCGCGTACAGCTTCATGGTGAGAAACGGCGTCACGAAACAAAGGATGAACGCCATGTTCTGGTAAAGGTACTGAGCGACCTTATCGAGGGTCACCGACTGGTTCATGCCGAACCGCTGCTGCATGGTGTACGTCTGATAGATGGCGACGAACTTCGCGAAGATGATGCCCATGATCGCGAGGAAAATTCCCAGGACGATATAAGCCATCGGCGAGTAAAAATAGCACCGAAGCTCTTTCTTGATGATTGCTTTCGTTCCCCTCATACCGCGCTCCTTTTACCCACACCGATGAGACCGAGATAATACTCTTCGAGGGCCAGCTGCACCGGCGCCATGCGAAGGAGTCCCGCGTTCTTAGAAATGACCGCTTTCGACATTTCGGAGAGAAGCGCGTCGCCCCCATCCGATTCCACGATGAGGCGGTTCGTTCCATTCTCGATGCGGCTAACTTTGTGTACGCCGCTCAAGCCTTGCAGGCTAGTCACGAGATCATCGGTCAGCTTCTGAACGACGATTTCCGTTTTCATCGTGCCGCCGTAGGTGGCCTTCTCCGCGAGGGACTCCTGAGCGACGATCTTGCCCTGGTCGATGATGAGAATGCGGTCGCAGGTGGCGGCCACTTCGGAAAGAATGTGCGTGCTGTAGATGACCGTCTTGTCGCCGCGGAAGGACTGAATGAGGCTGCGGGCCTCGGTCACCTGGCGCGGATCGAGACCGACCGTAGGCTCGTCGAGAATGAGGACTTCGGGATCGGCCAAGATCGCCTGGGCGAGGCCCACGCGCTGACGATACCCTTTCGACAAATTTCCGATGAGCCGATTACGAACGGCGCCGAGCTGGCAGCGGTCGACGGCGGAGTCGATCTTTTTGCGCTTGTCCGCTTTCGGGATGCCTCGAAGATCGGCGACGAAATCCAAATACTCCGAAACGAGCAGCTCCGTGTAGACGGGCGGCGTTTCCGGCAAATAGCCGATACGCTTTTTTACCTCGAGCGGGTTATCGAAAACATCGAACCCCGCGATGCTCACCGAGCCGGAGGTTGGCGCCATGAACCCCGTGAGGATTTTCATGGTGGTGGTTTTCCCCGCGCCGTTCTGGCCGAGGAACCCAAGAATTTCACCTTTTTTTACCGAGAAGGAGACGTTGTCGACGGCTTGTCGTTCGCCGTAGGACTTGGTCAAATTACGCACTTCGATCATCGTGCTCTCCAGGAAGAGTTAACTGTTTAGGACGTATCTAGTTATCTCTTTGTGATGACATAGCTAAATCGGTACATATTTTGATTCCCGATTTAATGTTGTCAAGAATAGTGGCCCTGATTACACTCCGTGTCCATCGTTAAATCCGGTCTGGAAGGGCTCCCATGAAGATCTTTATCGACTCCGCCGACATTAAAGAAATCAAGGAAGCGGGAGCGCTCGGAGTCCTGGACGGGGTAACGACCAACCCTAGCCTGGTTGCCAAAACCGGCCGGCCCTTCGAAGAGGTCGCCCGGGAAATCTGCCAGTTCGTCAAAGGCCCCGTCAGCCTCGAAGTCGTCAGCCTCAACTGGCAGGAAATGGTCAACGAAGGCAAAGCGCTTCGCGAGAAGTACGGCCAAAACGTCGTCGTGAAAATTCCCATGACGGCCGATGGCTTGAAGGCTACCAAGGCCCTGACTTCCGAAGGCATTCCGGTCAACGTCACTCTGATTTTCCAGCCGCTCCAGGCGATGCTGGCTGCGAAAGCGGGCGCGACTTACGTGAGCCCCTTCGTGGGCCGTCACGACGACATCACCCAGGATGGCATGGCGGTCGTCGCCGACATCATCGAGATTTTCCGCAATTACGGCTTCAAAACGCAAACGCTGGTAGCGAGTGCGCGTCATCCGATTCACGTTCTCGAGGCGGCGCGCCTCGGCGCCGAAGTCGCGACGCTTCCGCTCTCGGTGGTGCAGCAGTTCATGAAGCATCCGCTCACCGACAGCGGTCTCGCGAAGTTCCTCGACGATTGGAAGAAAGTTAAGGCGTGAGTCCGCCGGCGGGAGTGGCGGTCTTCGCCAAATATCCCGAGCCCGGAAAAGTGAAGACCCGTCTCGCCAAATCCGTTGGACCCGAGGCGGCTGCCGCCATTTACGAACGGCTTCTCGGTCATTTCATCGAGCACACCCTCGTCAAACTGCCGGCGTCCGACTTTGCGGTCACCTGGTTCTGCGAGCCTTCTGCTCCTCTCGAAAAATACGCGGCCCTATTTTCCTTCACCGGCTTTGCCGTCGAATCTCAAGTGGGTGCCGATCTCGGCGAACGCTTGAAGCACGCCCTGGAACACTTACGGAAATCTCAAGAGCGCGTGATGGTCGTGGGCACGGATTGCATCGATCTCTCGCCGGATATTGTTCAAAAAGCCGCACTTTCTCTCGAAACGACGGATCTAACTGTCGGACCTACCGGAGATGGCGGTTATTATCTGCTGGGCCTCAAACAAGTTTCCGAAGCGCTTTTTGACGGCATTCCCTGGTCCACGAGCCAAGTTCTGCCCCTCACGCTAGCCACGGCGGACTCGCTCAAATGGAAAACTCATCTCCTGCCGCCTCTGCGAGATATCGACGACGCGAAGGATTGGGAAGCGATTGGCTGGCGGTGCGACGAGGAAAACGAAGCGATTAGAAACTTACGCCGGAAAAAAACGTAACCGGATTGACCGGCACGCCGTTCTTACGGACTTCGTAGTGAAGATGGGGACCGGTGGAGTGGCCCGTGGAGCCGACTTCCGAAATCTTTTCGCCGCGTCGAACTTTCTGCCCTGTGGTGACGAAAAGCTTCGCATTGTGGCCGAAGAGAGTGCGAATGCCGTAGCCATGATCGATGACGACGACTTTACCGTAGCCCGCGCGGTAGCCGGCGTAAAGCACCGAGCCCATGGCGGGAGAACGCACCGGGGCGCCCGAATCGGCCGCGAGATCGACACCTGCATGCAAGCGATAGGAACCGTCGTAGGGATTTCTGCGATAGCCGAATGTCGATGATAACCAGCCGTTGACCGGAAGGAGCGACGGCGTTGCCGCGATGAACGCGCTTTGCGCGAGCAAGTAAATCTGAAGCTTGGTCAGATGGTATTCCGCGGTCACGCTCGCGTGCTTGAGCCCGTCCACCCGATCGATGAGGGAAATCGCATCTTGCGGAATCGCCGTATTGGACGCGCCGGGCTCCAGAGGATCGAGAAAGCGGGAGCTCTTCGGAGGCTTTGCCGCCGGTGAGCGTTGCACGTCGGAACCGGGCGCTTCCCAAGGCATCGAGCCGCCGTTTTCCTTGTCGCCCTGCCCGGTGAGTAGCTGCAGCTTCTTCGCGTAGTTGCGAACGCGCTCGATGGTGGATTCCATGGAGTCCACTTTGTTGCGAATGAGCTGAATGTCCCGGCGGAGCTTGAAGTTCTCGCCTTTCAGCGCCTTGTTCTCGGCCATCCCGCGGAGCACGTGCACGTAATCCATGCCGATGATGACGAGAAAAATCAGGCAAAGAGAAACGAGAATGGCACTGAGCTTGACCAGAAAAAACGGAACGGCGACGCGGTACACCCGACGCGTGCGCTCAGGCACGACCATCAAGGTCACGAAGCGATCGCGCCACCATCTTTTTGGCTTAGTGATCAAACCATCCTCTATAAGTAAGGTTTCGTAGTAACCGACACTCGCGGAAAAACCAACTCTTAAAGACCGATCAAAGGGATTCGACTTCTACCAGCAATGCCGTGATGTTATCGTCGCCGCCCCGCGAATTGGCGAGATCCACCAGATTACGCAGACCGTTCTCAGGGCCCGAGCGTTTGAGCTCTTCGGCGATTTCATTCATCTCGATCAAACCGGAAAGACCGTCGGTACAGAGCACGAAATATTCTCCCGCCTGGATTTTACGGCGGTAAATATCGACGGAAACGTGGTCTTCGTAACCCACCGAGCGAGTGATGACGTTACGAAACTGATAATTGTTCGCCTGGCCCGCGGCGATGCGGCCCGCCCGGATTTCTTCGTTGAGCAGGGAATGATCTTCGGTGACTTGCCAGATCTCGTCGCCGCGCACGAGGTACACCCGGCTGTCTCCGACTTGGCCGATGTAGGCGACGCCTTCGTGAAAAAGAAGAGCGGCGACCGTCGTACCCATGCCGGCGAGCTCCGCGTTGCCCACGGACTCTTTGTAAATTTCTTTGCTCGATAAGTTGATGCCGCGATCGAGAATGTCCCGGGGCGCAGCCTTGCGATTTTCCAAGGCGAACTTCTGCATCACGTTCACCGCGAGCTGGCTGGCGACTTCGCCGCCCCGGTGACCGCCCATGCCGTCGGCGACGACGTAAAGCGCCAAGGGATCGTCCTTCAGGAAGGAGTCCTGGTTAATCTTCCGCTTACGTCCAATGTCGGTAACCGCGTAGGAATTGAGCTTCACACCTCTCCTAACGGCACTTTCTCGAATAGAATCGAGGGAGAACCATGATTGCCAAACAGCGTTAAATCGCTTCCCACGCCGACCGCTTTGCGCAGTAGCTCAAAGGCGTCGAATTGCAGGGAGATACCTCGCTTCAGGGGGCCGGCTTTGCCCTTCTCGATGAGCTGACCACAGGCTCGAAGTACGAACTGCGTGGACCCTTCCCCGAGCGACTCGAGAGACTCAACGCGACGCAACCAAACCCCTTCCTTCGCTTCTTGAAGCAGGGCTTCGGTCCCCGTCGCGGAAGGCTTGAAGTAACAGGTCGAAACCTGGACCGATGGCCAGATGGCCCCGGGCGCCTTCAACCAGTTGCCGGTGCTAAGGCGATTTTCGCGTGTTGCTTCGTAAGTGTCGAAAAGCAGATTCCTGAGCGCCCCTCTTTCGACGAGAGTCGTCTCCCGCGTGAGCGTGCCTTCACAATCAAACGCGGTGGAGTACGGAGACTCGGGGTGATTGCCGACATCGACGAGCGTCAGCACCGGCGAAAACACATGCTTGGGATCGTGGCCGTGCAGCGGAGATTTACGGTGCCGGAGCCGGTCCGAGAAAAACCACGGCATGATCTTGGCGAGCAGTGCGCTCGCTACCGCCGGAGAGAAAACCACCGACGATTTACCTTTGAGCTTTGCCTCCTCCGCGGCCGCAAATTGGGCGGAATCCTGGGCAAGACTGTTTAAAACCGCGGCCATTCCCTCGGCTCCGTGGCGATTCGCGCGCTCTTCTCTGAGGAGCACCACACCGGTCGGCGTGGGAGCCGCGGTGGAAAACTGCGCCGCGAAAACCGAGCGTGAGTCTTTCAACGTAAATCGCTCGGCTTTACGCCGGACGTGCATATCGAATTGCCGCGCTTCGTACTTCTCTTCGACGAAAGCGACTTCGGAAACCGGATTTGTCCAAAGCGATCGCTCAGGGAGCGTGGGTAACGTGGCGTGGGGAGGCGCGTCGGCCTTTTTCCAAATGGGGAACCGAAACCAGGGATCTCCCGTCGAGCAGCGAGCGGCGTGAAAGGCGCTTTCCACCAGGCGATTTAAAGACGCTTCGTCGACCGCGGTCACCACGGCGGTACCCGGCGCCTTTCGGTGGAGAACGCGGAGACTCAGCCAAAAACCCTCGTCCGAGGTCTCGGCCACGAGCTGACCATTTTGATGCCGGCTCGAAGCGGAATGGTGGCTTTCGACCGCAATCTCGAAATCGTCGGCAAAAATCAGTTTCGGATGGTGCCGAACCTTCTCCGAAACTTCCTCGAGTAAAATGGGCACTGGAGCTCCCTCTTAGGCCATGTTGAGTTTCGAGCGAAGGGCTTCCGACCATTTCTTTCGGGTGGAACCCACTAGACGCAGTACGGTGCCGGACTCCGCGGCGACGATGCGATCGCCCCCCTGGATGTCGAAGCTGATCTGACCGTCACAAACCAGAAAACCAGAGTCGGAATCGGCGGCGAGATCGATCTCGACCGGATGATTCGCGGGCACGACGATGGAGCGCGCGGAGAGCGCGTGGGAACAAATCGGAACGAGCAAAATCGCCTTGAGCTCGGGATGAATGATGGGTCCGCCCGCCGACAAACCGTAAGCCGTGGAGCCCGTTGGGGTCGAAACGATGTAACCATCGGCGCCGACCTCACTGAGCAGCTCGCCCCCCGTGCTCACATCGAATTTAAGCATGGTGGTCCGCGCTTCTTTGGTCACCACGGCGTCGTTAAAAACGACGGCGGACTCGACCTTCTTTCCCTTTCGCAAAAGGGAAATGTCGAGAAGCATGCGGCGGTGCTCGATGGCTTTTCCGGAAAGCGCCTCTTCGACGGCCGAAATCATCTCATCGGGCGCGGTCTCCGTGATGAAACCGAGGCTGCCCAAGTTCACGCCCAGGATCGGAAAGCCGTCTTTCTTCTCTAATTGGCGGACCAGGCGAAGAAAGGTGCCGTCACCCCCGATGACCACGCCCAGAATCACACCGGTCACTTCCGTGGCGGCAATGGGTCCGTCGGTGTCGGTGCAGTCCAAAACCTCGTACGAGTGCCCTTTCAGCCAAGCGGACAGTTCTTTGCCCGCGCGGACGGCTTTTTCGCTCCGCTGAAGGACGAACAGCAGCACCTTACGACTCATGACGGCTATCCTAACACTCCCCGGGGGCGCGGGAAATGGGCCCAGCCGAGAGAGGGCCCATCCAGGGTTTTATTGCGGCGCGGTGACTTGACGTTTTTTGAACCCAAGTTAGCCTTGAAGGACTCTATTGCTCCCTTCCCAGCCTTCGGCATGGAATAAAAGATTATGAACTCTATCGTCAAAATTACTCTGCCCCTCTTGGTCGCCCTCACCTTCCTCTTCCCGGCTCAGGAAGCTTCCGCCCGGCGCCGCCGCGGGGGCAAGCGCGTCAAGCAGACGCCGGTGACCCACCCCATGATTTTGTGGTCGCGAACGGTGTCGGAAAGTAAGGACCTCGAGCAAAGACGGGTCGCGGCTTATAAGCTGAGCCAGTATTCCCAGCGCATTTTTCCGTCGGGCGTTGTCACGACCCTCATTGCCTGCGTGAAGGACAGTGACGTCCAAATCAAGGTGTTTTGCACGAAAGCCATGGGTAACGCCGGCACCTCCGCGCATTCGGACTCGATCCGCGCGGCGCTACTCGACCGCTTTCATAACGATGCCATGCTCAGAAACACCGTGGTGCGCGCTTTCGTTGCGCGCAAAGATAGCGGCCCTGAAGTTCAGGAAGAGTTTTTGAATGCCCTGAAAAATGCGGACAAAGAAGAAGATCGTCTGGCCCTACTTGGTTACTTCGAGCAGTTCGGCATTCCGTCCGACAAGCTGGTCGACGATCTAGCCAAAACATTCGCGAAAAACGAAGATTCCAAAACTCGGCGAGCCATCGTCCGGGTACTTTCGGAGAAAGGCCGCGGCCAAGCGCAATTGGTCGAATTACTCGCGAGCTGCGCAGCCAGCAAAGACACGCCCCTCATTCTCATGTGCCTGTCCGCTCTGCAAAGCCAGGCCAAGAACGACAAGCGCTCTTGGGAAGCCGCGGAAAAATCGATCGTCAGCGACGATCCCGACGTGCTCATGGCCTCTCTCGATTTGATGAACGTTCTGCCCGAGACGACTAACACGAAAATATCGAGCCGTCTCTTGGACATCATCAGCAATACCGACGATCCGGAGATTCAGGAAAAAGCAATTTTATCGCTCGGCGCGACCGGCGATCGCAGCGAAGTGATCGTGAAGACCTTGATGAAAATTTTGGAAGAGGCAAGTTACGACGAATCTATCCAGATTGCGGCGGGACTATCGCTCGGCCAACAGGCGACGGCGTTTCCGGAAAAGCCGAAAGAATTTCTCGGTACTTGTAGAAAGAGCGGCCGCACTCAGGCGCTCCGCACGGCTTGCGGTCTGGCGTCCGACGACTTGGAAGCTCGTCAGAAGAAGGACGAGAAGAGCACAGTGAAAAACGAGCCGCCTCCGGGCACGCCTCAAGCAACGGCTGAGAAGACGACTAGCCCTTAGCTATTTTGTTTGTCATTCCGCGGCCCCAAGCCGTCGGAACCTTCGCAGCACGGAAAAGCTTCAATGGAGATGGGCGTTCGACGATGAACAGCTTCAAGCCATTCCCATTCCTAAGACTATCGCGCGTCTTGAGAAATTCTACGCTGGTAAGGTTCCGACGGCTTGGGGCCGCGGAATGACGGATCTTACAAATACGGCTCGAGGACTTTGGGAATCGAGAACGTGCCGTCCGCCTTTTGGTAATTTTCCATGATGGCGATGAGCGTGCGGCCCACCGCGAGGCCTGAGCCGTTTAGCGTGTGCACGAACTGCACCTTACCGGTCGCGGAATCACGGTAGCGGATGTTCGCCCGGCGGGCCTGATAGTCGAAGAAATTGCTGCAACTCGAAATCTCCATGAATCCATTTTCAAAGGGAGACCAGACTTCGATGTCGTAGGTTTTGCCGGAGTTGAAGCCGGTATCGCCCCCACACAGCGCCATCACCCGGTAAGGCAATCCCAAGAGCTGCAAAATCTTCTCGGCGTTGCCCGTGAGCTTTTCGTGCTCGGCGATCGAGTTTTCGGGCTTCGTGAACTTCACTAGCTCGACTTTATTGAACTGATGCTGGCGCTTCAGTCCCTTCGTGTCCTTGCCGTAGCTTCCCGCTTCCGACCGAAAGCACGGCGTGTAAGCTGCGTAAGCGATGGGTAGCTTCTTCTCGTCCAAAATTTCTTCCCGATGGTAATTCGTCACCGGAACTTCCGCGGTCGGAATCAGGAAAAAATCGAATTTCTCGACGTGAAACACGTCTTCCGCGAACTTCGGTAATTGCCCGGTGCCGGTCAAAGAGGCCCGATTGACGATAAAGGGCGGTACCATTTCCTCGTAGCCCGCTTCCCCGTGGGTATCGAGCATGAACTGAATGAGAGCGCGCTCCAAACGAGCCCCAAGGCCCTTCACGAAGCAAAACCGCGCCCCGGTGACCTCGCCGGCCTTCTTGAAATCCAAAATCCCCAGAGCCTCGCCCATGTCGTAGTGGCTTTTGGCGGGGAACGGAAATTCCGTGGGCGTTCCCCAGCTACGCACGCACTGGTTCTGAGCCGCTTCCTTGCCTTCCGGAACGCTGTCGTGAAGCACGTTCGGGATTTCGAGGAGCAGGCCGTGAATCTTTTCCTGAATGGGACCGACGTTCGCGTCCAAGGTCTTGATGGTGTCGGCAACCTGCTTCATCTCTTCCATGATGGCGGTCGTATCGCCGCCCGCCTTCTTGGCTTTACCGATTTCCAGGCTCGCGGCGTTTCGCTTTGCCTTCAGTACTTCGACGGTCTGAAGGGCGGTACGTCTCTCGACGTCGAGGGCGATAATCTGCTGAAGGACCGGAACCAGCTTATCGGCGTTTCTTTTTTTGAGAGATTTTTCGACTTCCGCGGTCTGGCCGGTAACGAATTTTAGGTCCAACATGCTCTACTGCTCGATTCTCATTTTGTTGATCAGGCCTTTGATCGTCGCCGCATCCGCGGCCGCAGGTGACCGAGAGAGGTACTTCTCGAAAGCCTTAACGCCTTCTTTGTCGCGCTGTAGCGAATAATACACATAGCCCAATTCCCGTTGCAACTCCGGGTCGTTTTCGTCGATTTCGACGGCAAGGGAAATCGCCGCTTCCGCGCTTTCCGGCTTATTGAGGGCCCGATAGCTGCGGGAAAGGAGCAAATAGCCCCGAATCTTGTCGTAAACGAACTCGGGAGCCTTCGCGATGGAGGGAAGATTGGAGATTTTTTTGAGCTCGTCGATAGCCTTCTGGAACATCTCGTACTTCATGTAGAGCTGGGCGAGCTCGATGGTGAATTTCACGTTCTCGGGGTTGTTTTTAACTTCCTTTTCCATGGCCTCGAGCGCGAGGTCTTTACGGCGGGTCTCTTCGTACACTTTCGATAGCTCCCGATGGGCTCCCGGATAGTTGGGCGTTACGCTGATTAAGTACTTCAGCACTTTTTCGGCCGCGTCGTAGTCCTTCATCTGAACCAGAAGGTAGGACGCCTGATAAAAACCATCGCTGTTACGGCGATCGAGCAGGGAGGCAAAACGATACTCGGCGGTCGCTTTCGGCAGGTCGCCCACGGCCTCGAGGGAACGGGCCAGCGCCATGCGCAGCTTTCCCGACTTGTTATTGAGATCGAGACCCTGGTGGTAAAACTGAATGGCGCGCCGGTGCTCTTTGTTGGATGCATACACTTCGCCTAGCGCCCAGTAGAGATTCGCGTTCTTGGGATCTTGCTCCAAGAGATTGCGTACGAACTTGATGGCAAAATTCTTTTCGAAGTTGGCGACCTTCAGTTTCAGCCACTCGACGAGGGCGTCGTAGTTTTCGGGATTTAAGTTATAGGCTCCCTCGAAAAAACGGATGGCGTCGGTGCCGGGATCCTTGGTTTTTTCTTTCTTGAACATGAGTCGCAAGAGGCCCGCGTAGTAGAGCGTCTCGGAGTCCTTGGGATTGATCTTCGCGGCCCGCAAGAAATACGAAAGCGATTCGTTATAGTCCTTACGTTTGTAATAGTGTTTGCCCATCGCGACGTAGACGTCGAAATCCTCGCCGGAAATCTTTTCCGCGGCTTGGAGGAGGGTCAGCGCCCGATCGAGGTTGTACTGCTCAGTTTCGAGCAGTGCCAGTTTGGTAAGGCCCTTAACCTCGCTGCTGTCCCGATCGACGGCACGCTGAAAGACGTTCATCACGCGCTTGTAGTCGGCGTAGGAATCGGAAACTTTTTCCATCGATTCGCCGTAGCGGATGATGGCTTTCGCGTCTTTTGGCTGCAGGAGATAAGCCGCCTGAAAAAAACGAACCGATTCGTTGGGCTTTCCCTGGCGAAGAAACTCGTCTCCCTGATCGCGGAAATAGTTGGGGTCGTACTCTTCTTCCTGCGCCATGGCCTCGAGCTTAGTGGAAGCCGTATCACCGCCCGAGATTTTTCCTCCGATGGCGTCATCGACTTTCGGGTCGTAAAAATAGGCGAGTAGGAATCGTTTCTTCGCCGTATCTTTGTCCCCGTTATTTTCAAGCAGAAGTCCCAGGTGATAGTAGGCGCGCGCGGCGACGCTACGGTTGGCAAAACGGGCGAGCCGGCCCGCCGTCTCGTACAAGTTCTTGGCCTCGTCGAGATTGTTCTGCTGAAAGGCAATGTCCCCCAAAAGGAGGTAGCTCGGCGGATGAAAGGGATTGAGCTTGATGGCTTCCATCGCCGAAGCCCGCGCTAAAGGGAGCTCTCCCAAATCAACGGCGACGCGAGCTAAGAAGTAATGGCCACGCAGCTCCTGGGGCGCGACCCGCACCGCCTCGGAAAGAAAGCGTTTTGCTTCTCCGAGCTCGCCTCTTTGAAAGTAAACCTCGCCCATGACCAGAGCATTCACGGGGCTCGTGGGATCCGCCTCCATGGCGCTGGTTAGAAAGTCCCGGGCAGCGTCGAGCTTAGCTTCGTGAAGAGCGACCAAACCCTCCACGCGGTAGAAATCGCTCAAGTGCGGATCGGAAGCGCGGCCTTGGCGCACGGCCGCCGCGATGTCGGCAGGAAATGACTCACTTTGAAGCTCGGTACCGAGGAGCCGGGCCATGGCCTCCGCCATCTTGCCGAGCACCTTGGCATTTCCCCCATCCAGACTCTGAGCTTCTTTGTACGCTTCGAGTGCGCCCGCATAGTGCGGGGGCGTGTCCGCGAGCCGAAGGAGATTGCCCTCTTCGAGAAGGGCGGTGACCTGCTCTTCTTTTGAGAGCGAGTTTTGAAGAAACTGGCGCACCCCTCCGGATTTTTCGAGTTTCTCAGGCGCTTCGGGTGTCGAACTACCGAGCTTAAAGAGAAGAACCAGAAGAAGGACGGCGACCGCGCCGTAAACCAGGGGCGGACGGCCCTTGCCGCGTTTTTTCTCAGGGATGATTTCCGGCGTGGGCATCGCCGGCTCGGGCGGTAACTCTTCGAGATGGGCGGTTGGCTCCGCCTCGACGCCTTCCCGATCAAAGCCGGCCTTTACGTCTGCTTCGAGCTTGATGAGATCCGTCGCGCCGACCGGCTCGGGCCTTTCGTATTGCGGCTCGTCCGCGCTCGCTTGACCGTTAGCGTCGGCAAAGAGCTCGTCGATGACCGACTGATGCACGGTCGCGCCGAACTCTTTATGATCTTGGGAAAGCTGCCGCGTTCTCTGCGGATCGTCTTTTCGGCTCTTTGAATGCGTGGCTTCCTTTTTGCGCGCGGAACGCGATTTTAGATCGGAAGCGACGCTCGAATTGGGATCGGGAGGATTGGCCGGCTGTTCCATTTCACTGCCGAGCAGACGACGTATGAACGCGTCATAAAACTGGGGGTGAGTCGACATCCTCACCCAGCGGTCGTGGGGATCCGCCGCAACCTCTTCGTCTCCCGTATAGCGTCCCTGCAGGATGCGCTTAACGAGATCGCGCGCCGTGTAAGTCCCAAGGACTTCCCTACGCTTATTACGGACCTGAAATGTCAAACCCTTGGAATTCATCGGTTTTTCTATTAAGCGGGCGCGGGGGGGTCTTTGAGGGGGGTGCTCCTTATATTGTATCTGGAGCGCCGCCCGCGAGCCAGCCCGACCGCCAAAAGGAGAACGAATTCGAGCGCCTATCGGATATGATGACTTAATGAATTTCTCATTGGGTCACTGGGGGTGGGGGGTCGGCAGTTACTTCCTTTTTCACGCCATCCACGCGCTGACCTGGAATCTGCGCCGCCCGAAGCGAGATTTCCTCTGGCTCTTCGCTCTTTTTTTTCTCCCGGTGCCGGTGCTTTTCTTCAAAGCCGGAATCGGCGCGGCCTTGATTCATTTTTGGCTGAGCGCTCAGTACGTGGCGATCTATCCAGCCTTTCAAGCGTCCTCGCCCACGTTGCATTTGCTCGCCGCCTTGGCCGCGGAAAAATCCGGACTCGATGAGCCCTCCCTGCTCAGGGCGGCGGCAGAGGTAGATCGCGAAGAAGAGCGGATAGGATCGCTCCGGCAGGGCGGCTTCGTTCACACCAGTGGAGACTTGAGCTTTCTGGGGCGCAGTCTCGCTCGTTGCTTTCTCGGTTACCGTTCTTGGCTCGGCCTTTCGGAGGGACGGGGATGACCATGTTTAGCGCCCTCGCCTTGGGATTCGGAGCTCCGTTGGGTTTTGCGCTCATTCACGGCGCGCTCATTCGCCTTCCTTTCACGCGCGGGTTTCCGTCGCAAAAAACCGCGGCGGTGAGCTGTAGCTTCGGTGTCGTCTTGGAAACGGCCGCTTGGCTTTCCTTTTTGGGAACCGAAAGCGGAAACCTCTGGTTCGCCGGAATCGTTTCCGTCGCCACCGCTCACGTTTACTTTCATTTTTTCAATATGAGCGAGACCGCTCGCCGCATTCGTCACTTGGTCGCCAGGTACCGAGGCGTGGAGCCCAAAGCCGAGAGCGGATCCGCGCGCAAAGCGATCCTGCGGCTCAACCGATTGGAAGCTCTAGGTGAGATCGAGCGTTCGGGACTCAGGTTTAAGAGCCGGCACGGCACGCTGACCTGGGCCGCCCGGGCGATGGTGCTCTACGAAGGCTGGCTCTTTCCCGAAAGACTTAACTACCACCGAGGATCGCTTCCAAAAACGGGCGCGCCTGAAAAGGGATCAAGTCCTCCGCCGCTTCCCCAACCCCGATAAAACGAATGGGGAGCTTCAGCTCCGCCGCGACGCTGAGAATGGCGCCGCCCTTGGCGGTGCCGTCGAGCTTCGTGACCACGACGCCCGTAAGATCCAAGGTCTTTTGAAATTCTTTCGCCTGAGCGATAGAGTTCTGGCCGGCGGTGCCGTCCAAGACGAGCCAGATTTCGTGAGGCGCTTCGGGCATCACCTTTTTAATGACCCGGTGAATTTTTTTGAGCTCTTCCATGAGGGGAGCCTTGGTGTGCAGGCGCCCCGCCGTATCGAGGAGCACCACATCCACGCCGCGAGAAACTCCAGCTTGCACAGCATCAAACGCCACCGCGCCCGGATCCGCGCCTTCCCGTCCCGTTACGAACTGCGCGCCGGTGCGGTCCGACCAAACTTTCAGCTGACCGATGGCCGCCGCGCGAAAGGTATCACCCGCGCCGAGCAAAACGGTTTTGCCTTCATTCGTAAATCGCTGCGCGAGCTTACCGATGGTGGTGGTTTTCCCCGCGCCGTTTACTCCCACGACGCTAATCACGTACGGCTTCGGTAGAACACCCGTGGGAGAACCGTGGTTCATCCCAGCCATGAGAGACTCGCCCTCTTCTCTCAGCATCTTTCTCAAGTCCTGACTCGAGTCCGTCTTCAACCGGAGCTTAATCGCCTCTAAAAGCTTGCCGACGGTTTGAATCCCGACGTCGCCCGCGAGAAGCGCTTCTTCGAGCTGCTCCCACTCGGAATCGAGAATGGTCTCTCCCGAGGATTTTCCGAAGAGCTTACCGATTTTCCCGAGAATCCCGCCGCGAGTGCGCGTCAGCCGGTCGGCAAGAATGGAGCCCGACGAGACCGGGACCGGCTTCACCTTTACAGGCGGAGGCGGCGGAGCGAGCTCAATGTCAGGAACATAAGTCTTTGGCGTTTCGAGAGTGGCCGGGGCTTTCGAGACAGGCTCGTCGGAAACGGCGGGTGGAGCTTTCGGTTTACGGCCCTTTAGCCACACCATAGCGGCAACGAGCAAAACCAAAGCGACACCGAGAACGGGAAGCACGGCTGACCAATCCAAATTCATAGCGGGGCCGGTTTTACCCCACGGACTGGCTTAGAGGGAACTGATTTCCGGCTCGGGCTCGGAGGGAGGAGCGGGAGCTTCCGGAGCGGCGACGATGACCGGTTCCAAGTTCTCTAAATAGCGATAAATCGTGCGAGGATGCACGCCCAGGAGAGTCGCCGTGAGCTTCTTGTCGCCCTTTGTCCAGCGCAGCGTCTCGTCCATTACCATCTGCTCGACTTGGCGCAGAGGCGTGCCGATGGGAACCACCAGACTCATCCGACGCTCCGTCTTGCCGACCTCCGGAGGTAGATCTTCGATTTGAATGACGCCGTGGCGGTTGAGCACCACCACGCGCTCCATGAGATTCTGTAGCTCACGCACATTGCCGGGCCAGCCGTAATGCACGAGGCACTCGAGCGCATCGTTCGAAATGAGCGGCACGGGACGGCCGTTCTTGCGCGCCGACTCCTCGATGAATTTCTTGGCGAGCATCGGCACGTCGTCTTTTCTTTCGCGCAGCGGGGGCACGTTGAAGTGAATGACGTTCAAGCGGTAATAAAGATCCTCGCGCATCTGGCCGGTTTGGATGGCGCTCTTTAAATCCGTGTTCGTCGCGCTAATGACCCGCGTGTCCACCTTCAAGGTCTCGTTACTGCCCAGGCGCTCAAACTCGCCTTCTTGCAGAAAGCGCAGAAGCTTCGCCTGAAAGGTCAGAGGCGCGATGCCAATTTCATCGAGGAACAAGGTTCCCTGATGAGCGATCTCGACGCGGCCCTTTTTACGGCGATTGGCTCCGGTAAAAGCGCCGGGCTCATAACCGAAAAGCTCCGCTTCGAGGAGGTTTTCGGGAATGGCGGTGCAGTTGATCTTTACGAACACGCCGCTCGCGACATCGCTATTGCGATGAATGTACTCGGCGAGCACGCCCTTGCCGGTTCCGCTCTCGCCTTCGATGAGCACGTTCGCGCGGCTTCGAGCCGATTGCTGGGCGATATCGGTGAGCCGGCGCATGGACTCGGAGCGGCCGAGCATCTCATGGCTCGAGTCACCCAAGGTGGAGCGCAGCTCTTCTTTCAAACAAAGGTTTTCGTGGACGAGCTGGCGTTTTTCGAGGGCCTTGTGGACGGTACGAAGCACCTGGATGCGCTGGAGGGGCTTCGTAATGAAATCGTAAGCGCCTTTCTTCATCGCTTCCACCGCGAGTTGCACGGTGCCATAAGCGGTCATTAAGATGACTTCGACGGAAGGATCCAACGCCTTCGCGGCTTCGAGTAGGCTCAGGCCATCCATGGAATCCATGCGCAAATCGGTGAGCATGACATCCAAGGAACCTTGCCGGATGCGAGAGAGCGCTTCGTGGGGATTTTGACAGAGCTCGACGGTTGCCCCATCGCTTTTTAGGATCCGCTCCAAGGACTCTAGATTGGGAAGCTCATCATCGACGACTAAGATGCGGTAGGCGTTCATCAACATTCTCCGACGCGGATTTCCCGGTCGACAGGGAACTTAAAGGTGAAGGTGGTACCCTCGCCGATCTCGCTATTGCACTCGACGGTGCCTTGCGCTTCTTCGACGATACTTTTGGTCAGCATCAGGCCGAGGCCCGTGCCGTTTGGTTTGGTGGTGAAAAACGGATTGAAAGTGCGCCGGCGGGTGGCTTCGTTCATGCCGTATCCCGAATCGGTCACTTCCACGCGAAGGACGTTATCTTGAATCACGCTTTTCACGCGCAAATGGCCGCCGTTCGGCATGGCTTCGCGCGCGTTGCGGAAAATATTGAGAAGCGCTTGCTTCAAGCGGCTGCGGTCGGAGCGCACGAAGATTTCCTGGTCGACGAGCTGCATGTCGACGTTAATGTTGCGCTGCTTGTGCTCTTCCTTCGAGAAATCCAGGATCTCGTTAATGAGCTCATTGATGCCGGTTCTCTGTTCTCCCGTGGTCGGCATGCGCGCACGCACGAGGTAGCTTTCCGTAATGAGATGCAGCCGCTCGATTTCCTTGGAAATGCTGGCAAGCGTTCGCTTCACTTCGGAATGATTACTTTGGAGCTCGTGTTCCAACCAGTCGATATTGAGACTGATGGCGTTCAAGGGGTTTCGGATCTCGTGCACGATCTCCGCGGAGAGCTGTCCCACCGCCGCCAGACGCTCGGACTGCAAAAGCTCATCCTGCTGTTTCAAAATCTTATTGTCTCGCTCGGCCAGCGCCGAAAGCATGCGGTTATATTCCCGCGCGAGCAAAGAAACCTCATCCTTATCCGAGGACTTAACCTTCAAGCTCTGGTTGAAATCGCCGTCGGCGATCTTGCGAATGCTCGAGATGAGAGTCGGCAGCGGCGCGAGCACGCGGTGCGAGAGCCAGCCTGCAAAGCCGCCAAACACCACGGCGAGCACGATACCAACGAGACTCGTCACCAGGTTGTCCTTGTTTTCGGCCTGAGCGGCGAGCGTGATGCGCTGGCATTCGTCGTCGACTCGGCTGGAAACACGTTTCAGCGTCGTACGTAGCTCGCTGAACGTTTCTTCGAGCTTTGTTTTGTCGGTTACGACCACGAAGCCATCGAAGGAACTGCGCGCCTTGGTCATCAGCTGGCGGAGCTCTTCCACCATCGGAGAGCCTTCGTGCTTGAGAAGAAGCTGATCGGCCGCTTCGAACTTCTTGTGAATGAGGTAAGGGTATAGATCGCGGACCGTGCGAGAGAAGGTGCTCGACTGTGAGGTAGCCTCCGCTTGAGCCAAGTAGCGGCGCACGTCCTCGGCGAGCCCTTGCGAGTTACCTTGGAGCTGCACCACGATGCGAGAGAGAGGTAGGAAGAGCTCGTTCACTAGCTCTAGACGCGTGTTCGCACGGCTTGCTCTGAGAAAGTTGTTCACGCTGGCTCCGCCGAAGAAAACCAGCAGAGCCATGAAACAACCGATGACTTGTGCGCGAATGCTCATGGGTGGGCGACGAACGAGGCTTTGGCCCCGAACTTTAAGAGTCCGTAGAAAGTCGAAGTTTTCTTGGGGAGCGTGGGTCTAAGAGGTCAGGGGACTAGAAACTAGCGCGAACGGTGGCGCCGTAGGAGGCTGCGCCGCCGGTTTTCAAGACGTAAGTCGCCAGGGCCGAGATGTCGAGGTAACGACCAAGAATGACACCCAAACGGCCACCGACCTGGTGATCGCCCGCCGTTTTCAAATACGTGTAGGAGCCGCCGAGATAGGCGTACTGAGAGCCGTAAGTGCCCGCGAAGTACGGCGACATGTCGGCGGTGTTACTGAGATCGTTGAACAAGACGCCGCCCTCGATGCTCTGATTCGAGCGGAACGAGTAACCGACACCGATGTTGCCACTCTTGGTATTCGTGCCGGACGTGGCGCCGAGAGTCGTGCCGAAACCAACGCCGAGACTGGGGCCCATGCGCTGAGGTCCGTTCAGGTTCACGGTCGCCCCAAGAGCTCCATCGTTCGTACGCAGGGTTTCCAAAGAGCGGGAATAGCTCGCGCCTACCGTCAGCTTGTCTTTCATGAAGCTCATGCCGACGCCAGCTCCGACCGAGCTCGTCGCGTTACTTCCGAGATCCGTACCGGAGCGAGAGTAGAAGGCGCCGAGCCCGAGCTGGCCGTTACCGTAGACGAACGAGGGAGTGAGGGCCTGGTTTGAAGAACCGTTCACTTTCGTATAACCCGTTTCGAAAGCCATTCCGTAACTGAGCGGAAACTGTCCCGGGTTAGCGAAGCTATTGTTGTCGGGGAAGAGAAACCCGAGTCCACCGCGGATGATTTTCGTGCTCTTGTCGGCGTGAGCCGGGAGCGAAAGAGCCGCTGCAAGAACTAGAAAGAGAAACGATGTATTTTTCATATTGGGCTCCCGAGAGATAGGAAAAGCCGGGCGAGTTTGAACCTACCAATATAGCTTATGACATTTTGTCGAAAAGATCGAGCCGAGCCCCGCCATTTACTGGCAAAGGCGCGTCAGCTCCGGCCCCAAAGCCGCATAATCCTGAGTCCCCATCCAACGCCCTTTGCGCTTACCTTTATCGTATAGAGCGTTATACGGAAGCCGGTTGGGCCAGGGTTTTTCGATCGCCTCTAGGTAGGGCTTATCCTCACCGTCTGGCTTTAGGTAGGTGGGAAACGGCGGCTTCAACTGCTTCATCCATTTTTTCGAGAAGTTATCCTGAACGTAAGGAGCGCTGATGTCTAAAATGATAGGGGTTACCTTAGGATGGGCGGCCGCGAACTTCAAAAACTTCGGAAGCTCCTCGATACAGGGAACGCACCAGGTCGCCCAGACATGGAACAGAGCGCAAGATTTCTGCTTCGCCTGACTAATCTCGGCGATAGATAAGGTGACAGGCTTCGAGTCCGCGGCTTTCGCCGGGCCCGGCAGTAACGCCAAAGCCAGCAGGAAACTAGCGCTCCGCCACCCGTTTCGACTGAGGCGCATCCTGACCTCCGAGAAAAATGACGTCATTCAAGAAGCGAGCCTTGGAGCCGCCGCCGCGGTAGTGAGAAGCGACGTACTCCAAATTGCGCCGTTCATATTCGATGAGATTATTTTCGGAGAGAGCCATCGTCGCGCGGATCGCGGCGATGACGTCTTCGGGCTTACCGTGCTCGGCTTGAAAACCGTAAGGGCATTCCACGAGCAGGTCGCCCACGTGGCTCTTTTTCGGGCCGATGAAAATATAAGGACGGCCGGTCGCGAGCACGCCGTAAATTTTGGAAACGTGGACGAGCCCGTTGACCTTATCGCCCATGACGACCGAGTGCATGTCGGCGAAGGTGAGCGTCTGGTGCAGCCGCTCTCTCGGCTGATGGCCCACCTGGAGGACGTTTTTCAGCTCGTGAAACTCGCGAAATTGCGTCACGTCGCCGACCCGCATGCCGGAGCCGATAAAGACAAAAGCTATTTTCTCCTCGTCTCTGAGCAGGCGCGCGGCTTCGAGCAACGTATCCATGGGATGCACGATGCTGTGATTGCCCGAGAAGAGAACGACGAATTTTCCGTTGAGCCCCAGCTCTTCACGGAACGGATTATTGCGAGGAGCTCCGCGGAAACTTTCCGTATCGAAATCGTGCACCGGCCAGGGCGGCACGACGTGAATGCGGCTCTTGATGGCGCCATGAGCCTCGACCCGGGCTTGCATCCAACGATCGAGTACGACGATATCCTCGCTGTGCTTGAGTGAAAAACGCAGACAAGCGGTGAGAAACCGGCCTGCCAATCCGCGGCGGTTCATATAGCCCACGGCAAAGGCAATGTCCGGGTTGATGTCCATCAACCACTGCACGGAACGGCACCGCCAGAGGAGAGAAAGAATCGTTCCCACCAGGCCAATGAGCGGCGGGCTAGTGAAAGATACGACGATATCGTGACGAGGCAGACGAAAGAGCCGCCAGATCAGGGCCAGCTCGAATGTAACCGCATCGACGAAACGATGCAGGAAACTGCGCTTGCCGAAACCCGTCGAGCCAACCCGGTATACTTCGATGCCACGGTACGTTTCCCGCGCCTTGTGAATCTCTTGCCGCTTCTCGTAGCCGCGGCGGCCGGCAACGACCGAAACTTCGCAACCGTTTTGGACGAGATACTCCGCTAAATCCGTCAGCTGCTGGGCTGTCGCGACCGGATCGGGAAAGAAGGTTTGATTGAGGAGGAGGACCTTCATGGGCGACGTTTATTATGGCATTGGCGGAGCCTTTTCGTAAGGTGAGGCCGCTAGCGATCCGTCACGATCCTGAGGTATAGTGCGTCATCTTTCCGGAGGACGACCATGAAACCCGCCCCTTTTCTTTCCCTCATGCTGCTGGCTCTAGTGACGTTTCAAGCTTCCGCGGCCCGCCCTCCGCTTCCTAATGTTTCCCTGGTAAATCAAGAGGGTAAGCCCTTTCAATTTCACGACTTGAAAGGCAAATACCTGCTGGTTTCGTTCGTTTATTCCCGCTGCCCCATGGCTAAGATGTGCCCCCTCACCATGCGCCTCGTTAACCGCACGCTGAAAGTCTGGAAGAAAGCATTGCCTGCTAAGCCCGTCATGGCGGTGGCCATCACCCTCGATCCGAAGAACGACACGCCCGCGATCTTGAAAGCCTACGGCAAAACCCACGGCGTGGACTTCGCCCAAGTTCTCCTCGCGACAGGAAATGAAAAAGCCCTCGAGGATTTCGCCTCCGAAGTGAACGTAATCGGGATTCCCGAAGCCAATGGAAGCATCGGCCACAATATGAAAACGGTTTTGGTCGGCCCCGATCTTATCCCCGTAAAAGACTTTAAAGACAACGAATGGAAGCCTGAAGACGTGGTGACCGCCGCCAAGGCGCATTAGGCTTCAAACCCCCTGAAATCATTGAGTAGTAAGCCTTAAGCCCTGGCTAGCCGTGCCTCGGGTAAACCTGGCTCCGCCGTCGTCCGATACGTTCCATATGAGCGCACGACTGAACGAAGGCACACAAACATCCCTAATCCGGTTCAAACATCTGCCGCGGCTGGATGGATTTCGAGGACTCGCGATCCTTGGCATCATGGTTCAGCACCTCATGGTTCTCGACCCAAAGACGCCGGCGGAAATTTTGGCGCGCGATGTTGCCATCAGTAGCTGGATCTCAGTCGACATCTTTTTCATTTTGTCGGGCTTTCTGATCACCACGCTGCTTCTCCAAGCCAAACAGACTCCGCACTACTTTCGCAACTTCTACGCTCGGCGCGCCCTTAGAATCGTCCCGCTCTACTATCTGCTGCTCGTCGGCTGCTTTTTCATTCTGCCGCTTTTTTCTCACGAGAAAATACAAGCGACCGGTTTTGTTCTCGATCACAAAGCTTGGTACTGGGGATTCCTGTCCAATATTTTCATCGCCCTCAGAGGGGCTTGGAGTCATCCCGTTTTAGATGTCTCATGGACGCTTGCGATCGAAGAACAGTTTTATTTGATTTGGCCGATTCCGGTACTTCTGCTCGGCACCAAGAACCTGAAACGCCTGTGTGTCGGCGGATTCGGTCTCGTCTTTCTCACGCGCTTTCTCCTGCTCTCTCAGGACGCAAACCCCTGGTCCATCTTTGTCGCCACGCCCACTCGGATGGACAGTCTGTTTGGCGGATCGTTTCTCGCGGTCTTTCTGGCCACCACTCCCATCACCGAGACCATCAAGCGACGCGTGCGCCTAGCGCTGCCCGCCGTCTTTTTGGTGATGGTCGGAATGATGATAAACGGCGGCTGGTTCCAGATCGATCCCACGATGCAGAAATATGGCTATACCGTGGTGTCGGCTTTCGTTTTCTTCCTACTGGCTCACGTCATTCTCTCGGAACCGGACACGCTGCTGAACCGTTTCTTCTCGTCGAAGTTCATGCGCTTTTTCGGCAAGTACAGCTACGGCATTTATCTGACTCACCTGCCGCTTCGCTCGATCGTGCGCGACTACGTTTTCAAGCCGGAGACCTTCGCGTCGTTCGGCCATGTCCTCATTGGACAGGCGCTATTTTACGTAGTCGCCGCGATCCCGGGGATTCTAGCGGGGTTTCTGTCTTATCATCTCTTTGAGAAGCACTTCCTGAAGCTCAAAGATCGCTTTGCTTCGGAGCCGGTTGCCGATCAAAAAATTCCGGACAACGTCGTCTCGCTTCCGACCGAGCGCCTCAAGCGTACCGTAGGCCGCCGATAACCTCAGATTTTCGACGACAGCGGACAAGCGACCTTCGGAAAATTCTTAGGATCGTAAGGCGCGGCATGAGGCGGCGTATGACAACCCTTGCAAGAATTTTCACTCACCTTCTTCAAGGTCGTGACCCCCTCCCCCGGATGCCCGTTCCGGTTTCCGTGACAATGCTCGCATTGAACGCCGAGGTAATTCTGCGCGAGGTTTTCTTTCTCTTCTAATCGCTTCAAAGAGCGCCAATACGCCTGATGGAGCTTCGCATGTCGCCCGGGTTGTTTTCTCGAGTCGAGAGCGCCCCGGCCCGCGTCGGCTTGAAACACTCCCTTTAGAAAAGTCTCGACGAAAGCTCCCCTGGTCTTCGCGCCTTCCGGATCGAAGACCAGGGGCTTGGCGATTTTCGAAAAGCCCCCAGGCTCTTGAAAACCGAGGGAGTGGCAAACGATGCACTCAGGATCCAAATGTTGGTTCTTCGCGTAGAGCACCAAGATGGCGGAAGCGTGTTTGGTTTGCGCCCAAAAATCATATTGTTTGGCGTGGCAGTTTTTACAATAGGCGGAATGGGCGACGAACGGTTTACCGTCGGCAACCGGTGCCGAATGTTCGGATTGCTTCAGGGCCAAAAGGCGGGTCGCTTCCTTGTTGTCCTTGATCGCTTTTAAAACCTCCGCATCGGAAGGCGTGTCGGTATCGAGGTTGGTCACTTGGTGATCAAGGCATTCCCGCCCCGGAAGTTTCAACCGAATGCGGCCGATCTGCTGCCCTTGATTGAGCGTTTGCACGATGGCGGCGCCCCCGACATGCACCGGCTCGGCGAGCGCATCGAGCGAATGAGCGCCAACCACCAAATCAACACCTTCGACGCCCGCGCTTTTGCGATCGTCTTCTAAACCTTGGTGGGACACGACGACGACCGCGTCGACTCCCTTGTCTCTAAAATCAGAAAGAGCGGCTTTGAGCGCGTCCCCCGGATCGGTGACGTGAATGCCTCCTACACGCTCGAGAGCTTTCTTCCCGACAATGCCCACCAGCCCGATTTTTAAGCCGGAACGCTCGAGCACTCGGCTCGCCGCAAAAGGATGTTTACCGTCCAGAGTTTCAAGGTTCGCGGCTAGAAAGGTGGCGCCGCTCGCTTTTTCCAGCTCGAGCAGAAAGGGCAGTCCCCCCACGAAGTCTCGCTCTCCGGGGGTGAGCGCATCGAGGGAAAGCCGCTTGAAGACGTCGGCCATGACTTTGGCTTTGAGTTTTTCCCGTTCGACTCTCGATGGGTCCATCTCGGGGAGGGAAAAAAAGCTATCCCCCGCTTCCACGAAGATTTTGGCGTCGGCCTCAGGCTTTTCGTTCTTGAAGTAGGTCGCTAACCGATCCAGGCCGCCCAGCTGGTGGACCTGGCAACCGCAGGGCTCGACCTCGCCTTCTCTTTGTCCGGAGAAATAGACGCGGAGGGTGCCCGGAGCCGAGATTTTTGGCCGGGACGCGGAAAAACCCCAGGCGACGGAAACCAGGGTCGAAAGGACGAAAAGGGCGCGAAGCATAAGCCTCATTTTCCATTCCAACCAAGGGCTTGCGCAAGAGAGGATGCAGCGCTTCCGAATAGCCGACCTTCCTTGCGACCCCATGGTTCTTCCATTAGCATGACAGAATGCTTTTTCGCCTTGGATTGGCCTGCCTTCTTGCCGCTCAGACCGTTTGGGCCGCCCAGCCTGTCGCAGCGCGTATCAATGGCAAGCCCGTGCTCGAAGCAGAGGTCCGCGGGTGGATCGAGCGCGACCGGGAAAAAGGCCATTCGACTACCCGCGCCGAGGCTCTCGATCGCGTCATCTTGTACCGCCTTTCCTTAGACGAGGCCCACCGCCGCAAGCTTGAAAAGAAACCCGAAGTCCGGGAAGCCGCGGATCGCGCCCTCTACAAAAGTTTTTTGGACGATCTGAAGGCCAAGGCGGGAGACACCTTCGCCCCTTCTCGCGAGGAGCTACAGGAGCTCTACGCGGAATCCCCTCTGGTGCGCGTGCGGCATCTGGTACTTTTGACGGACTCTTCCGAAGCGACCAAGCGAGCTCAAGGGAAGCTCAAGGACATTCAGCAGGCGCTTGCGAGCGGGGATGAGTTCAAGGCCTTGGTGCTCAAGCACTCGGAAGACGCGAGCGTGACTTTGAATGGCGGCGACCTGGATTTCCGCGGCCGGGATTCCCTGGAAGATCCTTTCTATTCGATCGCCATGGCCTTGAAGCCGGGCGAAGTTTCGGGCCCCATGCACCATGCGGGCGGCATTCATCTGATTCAGCTTCTGGATAGAAAGCCTTTCGAAGCCGCCTTCGCGCCCTATCTCGCCTATCTGGAAGATCGTTTCCGCGAAGAAAAGGAACGGGCATTTTTGGAAAAAGCCCTGTCCTCGCTGAAGAAGAAGGCGAAAATCGAAATAACTCCGGCCACGACGGCAACCCCATGAGAGAGGAACGTATGGCGGTCAGTAAACTTCTATTTTGCGTCCTGCTCGCGACTTCACTCGTCGGCTGCTCCAAGCGGGCCACCGATCCCAAGGAACAAATCGTCGCGCGCGTGAACGGAGAATCGGTCTATCTTTACGACTTTGCCATCGTCTATAAGAAGCTCCGCTCGGAGCTGGATGAGATTTCCCAACGCAATCCGAAGGTCGTCGAGGACTTGAAGACGCGGGCCTTGAACGAAGTCATCATCATGACCATGCTCCGCCAAGAAGCGGAGAAGAAGCAGGTTCAAGCCGCGAAGGAAGAAGTGGAAGGCCGCCTGGCCAACTGGAAAGAGGGTTATCCGCCCGGCGGCTTCGAAGAGATGCTTCGCAAGCAGAACACCACCGAAGCTTTGCTCAAGAAACGCATCGAAGATCAGCTCCTCATCGAGAAGCTCACGGAAGCGATGTTCGGCGCCGAGACCATGGTCTCGGACGAAGAGATGAATCAGTATTACAACGGCCATCAGAACGAATTCTTCCGGCCGCCCCGGGTACACGCCTTTCAGATCGTGGTGCCGACGGTAGAAGAAGCGAAAAAGATCTCTCAGGAGGTCTTGTCGGGAAACATCACGTTCGAGTCCGCCGCCCGCAAGTACTCGCTGAGCCCTGATGCCGCGACCGGCGGCGATCTCGGCTTTTTCTCCCGCAACGAGAAAATCGCCGCGTTCAACGAAGCGTTTGCCCTCAAAGTGGGTGAAATTTCGAAACCCATCAAAAGCCGTTACGGCACCCACCTGTTGAAAGTGGTGGAAAAACAGCCTGCCCGGAAACTGAAGTTCCAAGATGCCAAGAACGAAGTCCTCCAGGCCATCAAGAAGCAGAAGGAGATCGCCGTCTATAAGGAGTGGGTCGCGAAGATGCTCAAAGACGGCGAGATTTACCGGAATGAGACTATTTACGTCACTCTCAACTAGTTTTCTATTGCTAGCCCTGTGCCTACCCGGCGCCGCGTTTGCCAAAATCATAGATCGCACGCTGGTGACGGTGAATGACGAGGTCATTCTCGATTCCGACATCGATCGGTTCATCGCCCAGGCGAGATCAAAAAGCTTCCAGGAGCTTTTCGGCGGGATCAAAGAGGAACAGCTTAAAGATCGCAACGCCGTCCTGCAGATTCTCATCGACGAGAAAATCATCAATCAGCAGGTCAAGAAGCTCGACCTTCAAGCCGCCGACCAGGAAGTGGAAGGCCAGATCAAGGCCATCGAGAAGAGAAACAATATCTCCCGGGCTCAGCTCTCCCAGCGGCTGGCTTCCCTGGGAACCACCATGGACTCCTACAAGGACGGCATCCGGCGCCAAATCGAGCGCCGTAACCTCATCGACCGCGAGATCCGCCCGTCTCTCGAAGTGACTGAGGATCAGATCAAAAACTATTACGCTCGCATGGGCGGCGCGAAAGAGGCCGAAGTCCAGTACCACATCGCCCACATCTTCATCGACGCGAAAAAGCCCGGAACGAAGCCGAAAGCCCGCGCTGATGAGATCTATAAAGACGTCTCCAAGAAGCCCGAGGAGTTCGCGGCGTTCGTGAAGGATCTCTCCGACGATACTTCGTCTCTCGACTCGGGAGGGGACTTGGGCTTTTTCTCCCCCTCCTCTCTCGTCACGGAGTTTCGCAAGATCGTTCCGAAGACCGCGGTGGGACAGGTCACGCCGCCCATCAAGACCGCCGCCGGTTATCACATCGTGAAAGTGATCGAAAAGCGCGCTGGCGACTTCGCCAACCTGCCCCCCGAGAGGAAAGCGGAGATCAGCAATATGATGGCGGGCGCCGAGATGGAACGGAAAATGGCCCTGTGGCTCGAGCGTAAGAAGCGCGACTCCCACATCCGCCAATTCACGACCGGCGACGCCAAGGTAGAGCTCAAGAAGACGGAAGAAAAGAAAACGGAAGCCAACTAAGGAACTTACCCCATGAAGGTTAACGAAAAAATTTTCAGAGAGTACGATATCCGCGGCGTGGCCGACACCGACCTTACCGATTCGGTCGTATTCCCCTTGGGTCAGGCCATCGCCACTCTCATGCGGGAGCGAGGATGCAAGCGCGTTACTCTCGGGCGCGATTGCCGGCTAAGTTCCCCTCGCCTTCACTCGGCCATCACCGAAGCTTTTTTGAGCTGCGGCTTGGAAGTGCAGGACATCGGCGTGGTTCCGACGCCGCTCCTTTACTTCTCCGTCTTCAATCTCGATGCGGACGGCGGGATGATGATTACCGGTAGCCACAACCCGGGCGGGCACAACGGCTTTAAAATTTGCATCGGCAAGACCACCATCCACGGCGAAGACATCCAGAAGATTAAGCACATCATGCTGAAGGGCGATTTCGCCTCGGGCAAAGGAAGCCGCAAGGAATTGAACGTCGTTCCCGCGTACTGGGATTACGTGGTGGGTAACATCGCCCATCCGCTCAACGTGAAAGTCGTCGTCGATAGCGGCAACGGCATGGGAGGCACGGTCGCGGTCGAGCTCTATAAGCGCCTGGGCTGCGAGGTCATCGACCTCTTCACCGAGCCCGACGGCCGCTTTCCCAACCATCATCCCGATCCTTCGGAGCCCGAGAACTTGGTCGACATCACCGCCGCCGTGAAAAAATCCGGCGCGCCCTTCGGGATCGCCTTCGACGGCGACGCGGATCGCATCGGCGTGGTCGACATTTCCGGCCGCGCGATTTACGGCGACGAGCTTCTCGTCATTTACGCCCGCGATATTTTGAAAAAGCATCCGGGCGCGGCCGTCATTTCCGAAGTGAAAGCTTCGCACCGGCTCTACCAGGATGTCGCCAAGCACGGCGGCAGACCCATCATGTGGAAGACCGGGCACAGCCTCATCAAGGCAAAAATGAAGGAAGAGAACGCTTTGGTGGCCGGCGAGATGAGCGGCCATATGTTCTTCAACGACCGCTACTTTGGCTACGACGACGCCGTCTACGCCGGAGCCCGCTTGCTGGAAATCATCTCGAAAGAGAAAACCACGCCGGGAAAAATGCTCGCCGACTTGCCTCCGTCGTTTTCGACCCCAGAACTAAGAGTGGACTGCCCCGACGAAATCAAGTTCGACGTCGTGGCCAAAGCCCGGGCGAGTCTCGAGAAGGCCGGTTATAACGTGAACGGCATCGACGGGGCCCGGGTCGAGTTCGGCGATGGATGGGGACTAGTCCGCGCGTCCAATACCCAGCCCGTATTGGTATATCGCTTTGAGGCTTCTTCTGAAAAACGACTCTCGGAAATCCGGCATATCATCGAGTCGACGGTCGCCGGCCTCATCAAGCACTAGGAGTGGTTTGGATCGCGAAATCATCATTAAAGGGGCGCGAGAGCATAACCTCAAGAACATCGATATCACCATTCCGCGGGACAAGCTCGTCGTCATTACCGGGCTTAGCGGCTCGGGCAAGTCTTCGCTCGCGTTCGATACCATTTATGCCGAAGGCCAGCGCCGGTACCTAGAGTCGCTCTCGGCTTACGCCCGGCAATTTCTCGATCAAATGCGTAAGCCCGACGTCGACTCCATCGACGGGCTGTCGCCTGCGATTTCCATCGAGCAAAAGCACATTAGTCGTAACCCGCGATCGACCGTGGGCACCGTCACCGAGATTTACGATTTTCTGCGTCTCCTTTACGCTCGCGCCGGAACGCCGCACTGCTTTTCGTGTGGCAAGCCCATTCAGACGCAGACCATTCAGCAAATCGTCGATCAGATCCTTTCCGAGAAGGAAGGCACCAAGTTCGCGGTCCTGGCTCCCATCGTGCGCGGCAAGAAGGGTGAGTACCAAAAGGAGCTCCTCGATTTGCGCGCCAAGGGTTTCGTTCGCGCCCGCATCGACGGCCAAGAGGTCAACCTCAGTGAGCCCGTTAAGCTCAAGAAAAGCAATAAGCACGACATCTCCATCTACATCGATCGCCTGGTGTTAAAGCCAGGCATCCAGGCGCGCCTCACGGAAGCGGTCGAGATGGCGGCGCGCCTCGCCGAAGGGCTCGCCGAAGTCGAGTACCAGCCCGATAAGCGGACACGCTTTTTCTCTACTAAGTTCGCCTGCGCCGATTGCGGCACGAGTTTTCCCGAAGTCGAACCTCGCAGCTTTTCTTTCAATAGCCCCCATGGCGCTTGCCCAGAGTGCTCCGGCCTGGGCATGGAACAGGTCGTGGATCCGGATAAAATCATCCCCAATCCCGAGCTTTCGCTTTATGACGGCGCCATCGCGCCCTGGGCGGAGAAGACGGAAGAGTGGAAGACTCGCGTCTACGAAACGCTCGCCAAAAAATATAAGTTCAATCCCACGGTGCCGTTCAAGGATTTGCCGGCCGCCGTTCGGGATCTCTTACTCCATGGCTCCGGCAAGACGGAGATCGACTTCAAAGTAGAAAAAGGCGCGGGCCATACTTTCAAGCAGGCTTTCCAAGGCGTCATTCCTTCGCTGAAGGAAGCCCTCGCCAATGCGGATCCCGATGACGATGAAGAAGGCCTTTCGGATTTCGTGGCCTTTCGAAAATGCTCGGTTTGCCAAGGCACTCGGCTTCGCAAGGAAATGACTTTTGTTTTCGTGGGCGGAAAGAACATCGCCGAAGTCTGCGAAATGGACATTTCGGCCTGTCACAAATTTTTGAAGCGAGTCCCTCTCGATCGCAATCAGACCATCATCGCCGAACCGGTGATGAAGGAGATCTTTGCCCGCCTGACGTTTTTGGAGAACGTGGGACTGACTTATCTAACCCTCGCTCGGTCGTCCGCTACTATTTCCGGCGGAGAGGCGCAACGCATTCGTCTGGCGACTCAAATCGGCTCCAATCTCGTCGGCGTCTTGTACGTGCTGGACGAGCCGAGCATTGGCCTTCATCAGCGAGACAATAGTAAGCTTATCGGCACTCTCGAAAAACTGCGGGACCAGGGCAACTCGGTTTTGGTGGTCGAGCACGATCAGGAAACCATCGAGCGCGCCGACTTTGTCGTCGATATCGGTCCGGGAGCGGGTAAGCACGGCGGACAAATCATTTTCAACGGCACGCCTGGAAAGCTTCGCAGCGCGAAGGGAAGCCTCACGAGCGATTACCTAACGGGCAAGCGAACCATTCCCGTGCCGGAAGCCCGCCGCAAGGCCGACGCCTCCCGCATGCTGGAAATCCATGGGGCGACGGAAAACAACCTTAAGAACATCGACGTCCAGATTCCTCTGGGACTTTTCGTTTGTCTCACGGGGGTTTCCGGATCGGGTAAGAGTTCCCTCATCATCGACTCGCTTCTTCCCGCGTTAGAGCACAGGCTCTCCAGAACCGCGTTCCACTCTTCGACCATCAAGGACATTGATGGGCTCGACCAGCTGAACAAAGTCATTCACGTGGATCAAAGCCCCATTGGCCGTACGCCGCGCTCGAACCCGGCGACCTACACGGGTCTTTTCACCGACATCCGTACGCTGTTTGCGGGACTTCCCGAAGCCCGCGTGCGCGGCTACTCCCTGAGTCGTTTTTCCTTCAACGTTTCAGGCGGGCGCTGCGAAGCCTGCCGCGGGGACGGCACCATCAAGATCAGCATGCACTTTTTGCCGGACGTCTTCGTGCCTTGCGAAGTCTGCCGTTGCCGTCGTTACAACCGTGAGACTCTCGAAATTCTGTACCGAGGCAAAAGCATCGCCGACGTTTTGGAGATGACCATTGAAGACGCGGCCTCCTTCTTCGAGCGCGTTCCTTCTTTGAGCGGCAAGCTCAAGACCTTGCTCGACGTAGGCTTGGGTTACGTCCATCTCGGCCAGAGCGCGGTCACGTTGTCAGGCGGAGAAGCCCAGCGCATCAAGCTCGCTCGCGAACTAAGCCGCCGAGCTACCGGCAAAACGCTCTACATTCTCGACGAGCCGACGACCGGCCTGCACTTCGAGGACGTGAATAAGCTTTTACAAATTCTCCAGGCCCTCGTCTCTCAGGGAAACACGGTGGTCGTCATCGAGCACAATCTCGATGTGATCAAGCAGGCGGATTATTTAGTCGATCTCGGGCCCGAAGGGGGCGAAGGCGGCGGCCACTTGCTTTATCAAGGTCCGCCCGAGGGATTGGTACGAATCTCCGAGTCTCACACGGGTCAGTACTTAGGTCCTTACCTGAAGCCCGCGACCTCTACGAAGTCACGGGCTCCAGGTTTAGAAACCGGAATCTAGATCCGGGCGCCGTTGCGGTACCGCACTTGGATGTGAAGCGTGTCATTAGGGCTGGTGGAGAAACTCCAGGGGGCTGGATATTTGGCTCGGGTAAGCTGCACGTTCCGAAGACGTCTCTCCTAAACGGAGTAAACCATTCCAACTGGCGGATGCGGGCGGTTTGGGATTCCCAAAATCCGGCGGGTGGTGCACTCTCACAGCCGCAAGGACCTCGAGGTCCTCAAACAAAAAATCCTCGCGCTGATAGATGAATCGCGCGCCATCGTCGGCCCTTCCCCGTCCGAGGAATTCAGCTGCCTTTGCCTCGATCTCTTTCCGGTCTAAAGACAAAAAAACCCCGGAGAGCTTTCGCCCGCCGGGGTTTTTAATCTAACGAGTTCGAGCTCGCGACTACAGCTTGCCCATGAGCAAGTACACAATCGCGAACGTGAACAATACGAGGGTTTCCACGAATACGAGCGAGAGGATGAGCTGCGTGCCCATGCCCTTTTGCGCGCCGGGATTACGAGACACGCCCTGCATGTAGCTAGAGGCGATCCGACCCTGAGCGGTCGAAGCGGCAACCACCGCAAGCGCCATACCGAGGGCAACGGCGACAGGACCCGCCCAACCGCCAGCCGAGGTGGCTGCCGTATGGGCCGCTTCTTCGGCAAAAGCCGAGAGCGACGAAGTCATTGCACCAAGTACCGCCATCCAACCGAAATTCACGCGTTTAGTGTTCACTTTTCCTCCTGCAAAAAAATTAGTGTTCCTCATGCTCCGTCGCCATCTGAAGGTAAACAGACGTCAACGTGGCAAAAAGAAAGGCCTGAATCGTACAGACGACGACGCCGAAAAGCAATAACGGAACCGGTACAACCCACGCTACGAGCGACGCGAAGGACCCGGCCAGCAAATGGTCGATGGTCATGTTCAGGAAAAGACGAAGGCCGAGAGTAAACGGCCGCAAAACGTGAGAGAGGAGCTCGAAGGCGGCGATGGGAATTCCCATCACGCCCATGCCCATCAGGAAGTGTTTCCCGTAATTGACGATGCCGTGCTCGCGAATGCCCATGTAGTTGTAATAGAGGAACACGGCGCCACCGAGGCCCAAGGTCGTATTGAGGTTCGAGGTGGGCGCGGAGCTATGGGGCAACAGTCCCAAGAGATTGCAAAGGAGCGTAAAAATGAAAAGCGTCGCCACCATGGGGAAGTACTTCACGCCGTGGTGGCCGATGGTGTCTTCCACCATTTTGTAGAGGCCTTCCACGAGAACATCGACCACGTTGACCAAGCTGATTTTCGGAGACGGGACCAGGCTCTCCTCGAGCTTACCCATGATCCGGCGGTTCGCGATGATCGACACCACGAGAATGAACAACGTCACCAAGACGGCGCCGTTAACGTGGATGTAGGCTGGGTCGTGCGGAAGCAAGGGAAGCTTCAACAACCAAGATGTGGGACCGCCGTGTTCCAAAAAGACTCCTTAAAAGCACTCCTCTCATACCTACAAAGAATTGGGTTTTCAACCGTAGATTCGGCGGTGCGGCTCACCAATATATTTCTGGATTTCTCGCGGTTTAAGAGAGAAGTTCGTCCGATGAATTTCGTTTCCGAAGACATCGCCCGTTACTGCCTGAGCCACAGCGATCACGCCTCTCCGCTAACGGAGGAGCTGGCCGCTTTCAC
>JAYUGC010000168.1:0-51631 GCA_043767805.1 Pseudomonadota bacterium
TCAAGACCCACGGTGTATCGATGAGGAAGCCGTATGCGTAAATAGCGCCAGTACGGTTTTAATGGGGGCGGGCCCCGCAAGGGGTCCCGCCTACCTACACGAAGATCACAGCGGTACGCCCTTGATGTATCCGAGGGCACTCAGGAGTCGGGCAGTGCCAAAAATAGAAGCGAAGATCACTAGACGCTGAGAGCAGGACGGTAGTTTACGCCCTGAAATAGATTGAACCGCTTACCGAGGGTCGCCTCCCAAACGACGTCCGAGCTGCCCAGCGGGCCTCCTGTCTTCAGAAGCCCGGCCGCTGCCGTCACGAAAGGGCTGTCGAGAAAGCCTTTGTCGGCCAATAGGTTGTAAGTGACCGAGGCCATGACTTTCGCCTGCCAAATCGGACCGATTGAGAAATACTCGAACGAGGGAGTAAGGCCCACCTGCCATTCGTTTGAGAGCGAGTAGTGGTAGCCGAAGGCCGCTCCTATCGACGATACGCCGGATGAAGTCCGCTCAAATTTGCCCATGGGTGCGATCACGATTTCATGGCGGGTGAGGGACTCGGTACTTTCGGTCGCGGCCAAAGCGAAATGAGACAGCAGGCAAACGGATAGGACGAGATGTTTCAGCATGGCGTCAGTGTCCCTTTTTCGGAAAGAAGACGCGTCTGCTCTGCCGCGTGTGACGCTGGGAGTTGCGTCCTCTGTCCCGTGACCTCCGAACCCGCGGGACGCGCGGTTCTTAGTGAGGGAAAAAGCGAGACCAAGGTTTCAAGATGACCAGGAAGACGATTCCGATCATGAGTAGCGTCGGCACTTCGTTCAAAAACCGCAGCTGCTTCGAGGTGAGCGGGCGCTCGCCATTGGCGAGGCGTTTCATGAGCCCACCCGCGTATCCGGTTACTCCGCCCATACAGATGACGAAAAAAAGTTTCCCGTGCATCCAGGGCTGCCTAAGGAGCAATGGATTCATGCTGAGCAACGTCGAGCCAAGAATGAAAGCCACCGTCATGGCCGGCACGGTGATGATGCGGTAGAGCCGCTCTTCCATCACTTGAAAGCGGCTGATGACCACCGCTTCCTTCTCTTCGGTGTGATAGATGAAGAGCCGGAATAGGTACAAAATCCCCGCCATCCAGGAAATCACCGAGACCACATGGAGCGCGATGAGGCTTCTATACAGGATGAACATGAGAGCGCGCCGAGCGTCCCTGGAGTTTCTGGCGGAGGAATTCCACTTCGAAACGACGGGTAGGTTGCTGTTCCATGATCTCCGCCACCTTTTGGAAGGCGTGGATGACGGTGGCGTGATCGCGGCCAAAAGCTTTGCCGATTTGCTCGAGCGGATGCAGCGTGTGAAGGCGGGCTAGGTACATGGCCACCTGACGGGCCCAGTTGGTCGTGCCTTTTCTGGATTTCGACACGAGCTCCGTGCGGCAGATGCCGTAATTGTGCTCGACCAAGAGGACGATCTCCTCGAGGCTGATGGTCTCTTTGCGGGGCTCGGCGGAAACACCTTCGCGAGAGAGATAATTTTGGTCGAGAGTCCGGTTCTCCATCTTCGCCTGAAGGTGCATGCGCACTAAGGTGCCGATGAGCTCTCTCACGTCTTTTTGGCCCTGATCGGCAAGCGTTCTCAAGACGCCCGGATCGACGTTCATGCCGTAGTGGTTGCCCATCTTCTGAAGCAGCGTGACGCGCTCCGGGAAAGAAGGGTACTTCACTTCGGCGATGACTCCCGACAGAAGCCGCGATTTCAAAGTCTCGATGAAGCCTTCGAGGCGGCTCGGCGGAACGGAAGTCGTAAAGGCGATCTTTCCGCCGCGGCCGGAGATGTCGTTGAAGATGTGGAGGAGCTCCTCCTGGGTCTTGATCTTCTTCGCCATGCCTTCGATATCGTCGAAAAGCAGGCAGTCGGTCTCTTCCCGGTACTTTCTTTTGAAGGCGAGAATGTCTTGCGGGTTCGGCGAGCGGAGGGATTGAAAAAACTCGTTGGCGAACGTTTCAGAGTTCGTATAGCGAATGCGCGCTGCCGGATCCTGCCGGTAAAGCTGCCGGCCAATCTCGGTGAGCAGATGGGTTTTTCCCATGCCCACGCCCGCGAAAAGAATGAGCGGGTTGAACTGCATCTCGTTGCCTTGCGAGAACATGCGCACGCAACGATTGGCTACCTGGTTGTACTCGAGCTCCACGAACGGATTCGGGAACGAAGGAAGCGTCGGGGCCTGGGCGTGATCGAGGGGCTCGTCGTCTTCTAAAGGATCCGTTTCGACGATGCGCAAAGCGGGACGGGCAAAACCGGTAGCGGAAACGGGAGCGTGAGGGGCGTGCAAGGCAGAGTGGGGAAGAGAGGGGACCGAAGCAAGAGGGTGGAGCGACGCCACGGGAGGAGAATTCGGCTCGTGGGACGCGTCTAAATCGCTTTCCTTCTCGAGAAGCTCGAACTCGAGCTGAAGGTTCTGCCCGAGCTGATGCTGAATGACGCGGGCGAGGACGATGGCGTAGTGATTGCGAATCCAGTCTTCGTGGAATTTGCTGGGAACGCCGAGCACAACGGTGCGCTCGTTCCGCCGCAGAAATTCCACGGGCTTAAGCCAGTTTTGAAACTGGGTCTGAGGTACGGTTTCCCTCAGAACGTCTAACGCAGCATTCCAATCAAGGGGTAACATTATTGCGCAATGTACGGTTATGGCGGTCTCGATTTTGGAACGCAAAGAGCGGAATTTTTCAAATGCCGATCGGTTATCCCCACCTCGGTCCACAGAGGTAACGCGCGAATATCGTTGTAGATGACCGTTAGCGTCCACTGCATCGGCCTTCTCCGTAAGGAATAATGCATATGAGAGGTCAAAGCTTTGCATGATTAAGTACTTACAGATCTTATCCACACCCTGTGGATAGATCGCGATCTCGTTGTTTCTCGTGTTTTTCCGTCTTTATTGAAGATTTAAATTAAATTGAGCGTTTCAAGAGCCGCTCTGGAGGCTCGTTTCCGAGGCTCTCCGGTATACTAAATCCATGTCGATACAAACCGGGCTGTGGGATGACGAAGTTGAGCCAACGCTACCAAAAATTCCGGGAGTCGAAGCGGCCTTAGCCGCGTTCGTTCCGCTCCTTTTCTTACCTTTTTGCCTAGCTTTTGGATGGGCCGAGCTCGCAGTGAGCTTCGCGCCCAACGCCGTGAAGGCGCTCTTCACGACCGTGTGCTTCGCGGCGGCCGTTCACGGCTGCCTCGTTTGGCCGCTCTGCGGATTTGTCTTTCCTCAGTACGCCGGCCGTTGGGGACTTTTTGAGCGAACGCTCACGACGCTCGCGCTTTTCTCTCCGCCGCTGGTCTCGTTTCTTTATTTCCAGGCAGGCGAGGGGATTACCGACTTTTGGGACCTCGGCGTGACGGTGGTGCCCGCGGTCGCTCTCGGCACTTTCGTATACGAAAAAAGCCAGCGCACTTGGCTTTTTTCCCTGACGCTCGCTGTGGCCGGGTCTTTGCCGTGGCTTTGGATGGGCGATCGCCTGGGCGGTTTTTCTCCGGTTTTCACGTACGGGATTCTCAACTCGGACGGACAAGTGCTTCGCGTTGTCGTTTCTTGCCTCGCCGTCGTGTTCGGCGCGGTGACTTTGATTAGGAAATCAAATTTCGACGAGACATCGCTTCGGACCGCGGGAAAGACGCTCGCCGCGCTGGCAGTGTTTCACCTAGCGATGGGAGTCGTCTTTCCCTTCGTCGGTCTGCTTCTTGGAAAGACGAGCGCCGCTTTGAGCCCGCATTGGACTCTCGTGCTTTATCCGTGGTTGATCTTGGCGTGCCTCAGACCGCGGGCGCTTAGGCCGAGGGCCTTTACAGCCATTCTCGCCCTTTCTGTCCTGGGCGAAGTTCTAGAACTCGGTTGGAAGCTCAGGGCCGTCGACGCCCAATATTTTGAACTCGCCGGAGATGTTGGAGGCGTTTTGTCCCTTAGTCTCGTCCTTGGCCTCGCCTACCGGTTGCGCATTTTTATAAGGGCTAGGCCCTAGAGCGCCGCCGTCGCCGGTCGCGGATTTCTCCGTGCCTGGCTGGCGCTTGGGCTCGGGTTTCGGAATCGACGGATGACCAGGCGTATTTTCGGGCACGGGAAGTTTGAGGCCTTTGAGGCCGGGTAGGGACTGCTTTACCCATTCCTCTCGCCCTTCCTCCGTCACATAAGAGCCAAAAGTCACGGGCTTGAGTTGCCCGTCGACCGTGGTCTTGAACTTCAGCTCCATGAACATGCTATCCAACGTTCGAGCATATATTTCGTCCACGACCGAGCTTACCTCGGCGCGGTACCGCACGATGTTCGGAGCTCGGTTCATGTAGAGTAAAAACTGATCGAGGGTTAATTCTTCCGAAATGCGCGTCCTCGAAGCGGAGAGGTGCTTGCTGATCTCGTCCTTGATGGCCGCTTTGTCGGCGAGCGTGTTTGCCTTATCTTCGTAATCGATATCGAGCGTGGGTTTCAGCTCGTGCATCTGTTTGGCTTTCGCGAGAATTTCATCGCGGTGCTCGAAGAGGACCTGCGCCAGCGGCTCGAGTAGCTCGTTGACGAGCTCGGGCTTCTTGGAGACCTGGCCTCCGACAGTTCTTTCTCCCGCGGCCATCACGGAGTCCTGAACGTTTCGGTCGTGCCGGACTTTTCGCTCCGCCGAAGAAGGATCCGTGCCGAACTTTTTATAGGAAAGGTAATAGACTCGCACGGTAAGCGCCGTCAGCACGGCGGCGGAGCCCGCGGTAAAGACCGGGATGCCGATTACCCCGACGTGCATGAACGGCGAATGCCAAGAGCCGGTTCTAGCGCGTTCACTGTTAATCTTACTGAAAAACGCGAAGCCTAGATCGCACCGTTCTTGCATGTTCTGCACGATGGTTTTGTTATTGAGGCGAATGGGCCCGCTGCCGCTACCGAAATGATAAAAGGCTCCGGGCTGATGCCGGCCGCTAGGGTCCGTGTGGGTGACCAACGAGGAGCGTTCATGAAACGGCATCATCTCGTTCATTTGTTCCGTGATCTTATTCGCGCCCGACACCACCTCGGCACTAGCGAGCTCTTCAAATTCTCTGGCGGCCTTGTGTCTTCTCAGCCAGCCTTCACCGATGGCTGTAAGGAAGGCCGGATTATCATTGTAGCGATCGAGCCATTCATCGAGCCGGGTGATGTCGCCATTCTGCCGCCACATATGAAGGGCGCGCATGAGATCCGCTTTCCAGTGCGCATCCTTTTCGAGCTCCGAATTCTTCGGCAATTCGTCGATGGTGTCCTGAACACTGGATAACCGGTGACCGTGGCTAGAGAGAGAATGTTGTAGTTTATAGAAGAGCGCCGGCTGCGCTTCCATTAGTTTTTGAGTGCGGTGCCAATGGTTCAAGTACTCTTTGCGCAATTTAGTGAAGTGCGCTAGCTCGTAAGTGGATTTCATGGCAGCCGGCACTTGCGTAAAGAGGTCCTTCAAGGCGACCAGGCGCTGGATCGTAAAATAAGTGAGTACGGCGTATGCGGCGATGGGATCGTCTCCGAAGACAAGTTCGCGGATACCGGAGATTTTTTGAGTAGTGGCGTCTTGTTGGTACTGCGCGGGAGGAACGAACTCGTCACTCTCAGAATACGCGGCTCGAGGGCAAAGGACGAAGAGGCTCAAAAAAAGCGCAAAAATTCTCCCGTTCCACTTTGACATCAATCTCAACTCCGCAGTGGAGTTGAGACAGTGCAATTGATGTTCCAGGATAAACTATTGAGGAATATCCTGTAGGCTTTCGGAATGCCCGGTCAAGGCTTTCGGTAGCGTCAGAGGGCTATACAGTTAGCAGGCGAGGCGTCCACAAGAGGGAATCAGGGAGGTCGGCTTCGGGAGAGAGGGGGCGGGAGAGGGGATTCTCCGCGTCCGCGGGCACTTCGGAATCGAGGGAGACCGGCGGCTTTTGGCGGTTTTCGAGGTCGTGATTACGACTTAAGCTTTCCTCATCGTCCGCTTTCAGCCACCGGTCCCAAATCGATTTGAGTGAGAACATGGGGAGTCTCCTAAAGACCCCGTTACGATACGCGGTACGTGACCCGGATCTTGTCTCTGGGCTTCATGGCCGACGTATCGATGCGGTTCCAGTAGATCCGCACGGCATTAGTCGCCGGCTCGTAACGCCACTGGTCGGTAGCCGCACCCGAGTTGCCTTGCAGCGGAGTATCGCCCAGCCAGACCTTCATCGATTGAGTCTCTACGGGGTTCTTAGATAGGTTAACCGACTTGTGGCCCCAGAGGTAGGCGCGGGCCACAATCTTCGCGGCGTAATCCTTCAGGTAAGACGCCACGTCGAAGTTGCAGTTGACCGTGTAATAGGTGCCCGCGGTCTTGTCGACCACCGTGCGATAGGAGTTGTCCGGCCCGTAGGAGGACTTGTCTCCGGTCTGCTCGATGAGCGAGGGACACTGAGGCGCGATGGCGCTGACCCGCAGATTGCTCGCTTCCTTCGCATGGAACTCCTGGAACCGTTTCGCGTAATCCTCGGGCGTGAACTTCACGAATTCGGGGATGTACTTCGTGTACCACTTATAGTGGTCCATCTGCTGGGTCACGATCATCGCGTCCATCGGCACGCCACCGTCCAAGTAACCTTGGTGGTAAACGTCCGTTAGATCCGGCGCGTGCTCGTAGAAGCGAGACATCGACCAGAGGGGCGAGTTGTAGCAGTTGCTGCAGCTGCCGGGGCTATAGGACAGGTCCACGCGCTTCAAGAAATCGGCGACGAGGTTCGTGTCCGTCCAGCGGAAAAGCCGCGGCTGATTGGTGTCGCGGATGGGCATGCCATCCCACTTGTGAGCGTCCGCCGAGAGGTAGATGCCTGCATGGCTGACTTTTGCCTTGTTGAGGGCATCGAAGAAGACGTTGGCGTTCTTCTTGAGCGACGTCACGAGGCTGTCGCACTGCTGGGAGTTGTCGACCACCCAGAGGGTATCCGCCCGCGCGCCGGAAACGGCGTCGTCGGTCGCGAACTTCTCTTCTTTGGTTCCCCACTGGACGTCGATGAAGACTCCCGCATCGGAGCAGAGCAGGTCGTTACAGGCCGAGACTACGAAGGCGTTGGAACCGAGGTCCGCGTCTTTTGGCTCACCCGAGAGCTGCCCACTCGAAGCAGCGGAGAGCCACGGCTTTCCGGTCTTCTTCGAGAAGGTGATCGGAATGCCGTCCAGATCTTGTACCCACGAGACGAGTGACTCCGAGAAGGGCTCGTTCGTTTTGGCGATGAAGCGGATCGGGTCCTGGATCCAGACCGGCGCGCGCGGATCGCGGATGACCTGAATGCTTAAAGTCCCGTTCGTCGCGACTTTGCCGTCATCGACCTTCAACTTGAAGGTGTGAAGGCCAATGTCCTTGAACGCGGGCTTATTCACAATGAGCTCGCCCGTCTGAGACAATGTGACCCAAGGGGCCGCGTCGAGGAGCACGAAGTTGAGCGTGTCGCCGTCGGGGTCGCTGATGTACTGCGGCTGATTGAGATTCACCTTGAAGAGCGAGCGCTCCTTCACGATGAAGGTCGGAAGCTCGGGGGAGATGACCGGCGGCTTATTCTTCTGCAAGATAGTGCCGTTGACGTTGGTCGAGACACCCGGGGACTTCGTGTCGGTGACTTCGAAGACCGCGTTGAAGGGCCCTTTGTCGGCTTTCAGCGGGGTGCCGGTGACCAGGCCGTTTTCAGCGACCTTCATCCAGGTGGGGCCGCTCACGACGCGGAATTTAAGCACATCGCCGTCGTCATCCACCGCGAAGGGCGCGAGGTTGAAGGAGTAGGCTTCGTCGACGTAGCCATCCGTCATGAGAATAGGATTCTGGCGCCAGCGAGGCGCGTGATTCACTTTTTCGACCGTCACTTGCACGGTCACATCGCTGAACTCGTTGTACGGATCCATGACCCGCACGCGAAGCGTATTGAGACCGACATCCAGGCGTCCGGGAACGCCGGTGAGCACGCCGCTCGCGCCGACTTTCGCCCACGCCGGGCCTTCGACCACCGAGAAGGAGAGAATGTCGCCCGCGTCCACATCCTGGGCAAAGCCTGAGAGAATGGCGGAGTAGGCTTGGTCCTCTTTCGCGTTCGGGAGCACGATGGGATTCACCGTCCACTCGGGGCGGTGGTTCACGTGCTGAACTGTGACGACGACGTCGACATCCGCGCTGAGCCCTTTCGGATCGGCGACACGGACTTTGAAGTTATTGACACCGAGCTGGGCCGCTTTCGGCGTGCCGGTGAGCGCGCCCAAAGCTGAGAGCTTCGCCCAAGGCGGTCCTTGGAGGAGGCTAAAGCTGAGCGGCGTATCGTTGTCCGGATCTTTCGCGAAGGCCGCGAGATCGAGATTCATCGGCGCGTCTTCTTTAGTTGTGAAATTGAGCGGAGACGCCATCCAGAAAGGCGCGTGGTTCGTCGCGATCACCGCAATTTGAATTTCCGCTACGTCGCTGCCGGAGATGCCATCGGCCGCGCGCACTTGAATTTTCGCGATGCCGATGTCGTTCTTGCCGGGTTTTCCGACGAGCTTACCTTGCGAGCTCACCGTGGCCCACGCCGGACCGGAGAGCTTCGTGAAGGAGATCGGATCGGAGTCGGGGTCGACGACGTACTTCACCTGATTCAGATCGACTTCGTAGGCCGCGTCTTCGGCGCCGTCTTTCAAAAGCGTGGGTTTAGAGACCCAAGCCGGAGGGTCGTTCGACTTAATCACGGTGATGGAAAGGGTTGTCGTGTCTGAGGCAGTCGCTTGGTCGGTGACTTTCACCTTCCAAGTGAACGTGCCGGCGTCGCCTTTGGCGGGGGAACCAGAGAGCTGGCCCGTGCTGCTATCGAGCTTCAGCCACGCCGGCCCGCCCGGGACGAGCTCGAACTTGTGCGTGTCGCCCGCATCCACGTCGGTGAACGAGTTTTTCAAAGACTGGTTGTAACCCACGCCCGTCGCGCCGTTCGGGAAGGGCAACGGATCGGCCACCCATTTCGGCGGGTGGTTTACATGAAGGACTTCGTACTTAAAGACGGTGGAATCTTCATACGCCACGCCGTCGATCGTCGTGCGCAAGGTCACGCTGAGGCTTCCCACGCCGAGGTTCGCTTTCAAGGGAAGGCCGGAGAGCATCGCGGTCGAGGAGCCGATAGAGAGCCACGCGGGAAGCGACTGCGAAACGATTTCGTAGCTGAGAGCCGTGCCTTCGGGGTTCGTCACGAACTCGAGGAGGCTTCTGGAATAGGCTTGGTCCTCGGAAGGATTGGGCGTGAGGGTGATTTGCGAAGACGTCCACTTGGGCGGCTTCACGGTTTTAAGCACCTCGCCGAACGCGGCGACGGCCGCGGAGCCTCCGCTACCGATCGCGGTGAGAGTGATACCGTTGTACTTACCGACATTCGCGCGCTTCGGAGTGCCCGAGAGAACACCCGTGGAGCCGTTTAAAGACATCCAGCTCGGCTGACCCGCGATGGTGAAGGTCATCCCTCCGCCCGTGGGGTTCGTCACGACGGAGTTCAAATTAACGGACCAGGCTTTGTCCTCGTTTTGCAGACCGAGATCGACCGGGCTATGGGTCCACTTTGGAGGGGCGATGACCGTGATTTGCATCGCGTGGTTCGCGATACCCGATTCGCCGGAGCTATCGGAGACGCTCATGCGGAAATTAAAGACGCCCGTTTGGCTGGTGCTCGGCGTGCCGGAGAGGCGGTTCGTCGCCGAATTTAAAGTGAGCCAGCTCGGCATTCCCGACTGAACCCAAGTGAGGGGCGGTATGCCGGGGGTCACCAGAAGGGTTCTCAAATCGATGTCGTAAAGGACGCCCGCTTGCACGGTCCCGAGATTGGTCGTCGGGTTATCTTTGAAGGCGACGCCTCGTTTAGGCGCAGCGATTAGGCTCGTGGCAAGAAATAACGCTGCCAGGAAAAAGCGGTTCATAATCCACTCCCGATGCGGTCAGTAAGGCGTTGATTGTTGGGAAAAGCTGGTCTGGTAAAGAAGAGTCTCTAGTTTACCTCGGCCAGGGATGCCGCGATCTATCCTCGGAAAAAAACGTTAACAGAACCCTGGCCGCAAATCCTTGTCGGCGAGCTTGCGAGATTACGAGAGGGATTTGGCGAGATTGTGCTTCGCGTTATTTCATGTTTCGGTCCAAAGCCGAAGTTGCTTCGAGAATAGCCGCGCTGCTTCGTGCCTTTTTGCAGGGCTAGCCGCGATGCGAAAATCCCTGCCTCTGCCTGAGGCTTTGCTCTTCGGATTCCGCCCCGGGAGGAGTCACTCCGCCGCTCACGGTCGGTCAGGTTGGGGGGATCTTGCTCCTCCCTTGAACTGATTGTGACCTCGACAACGAAGCGCCAGATTTTGAGTGTCTTGAGAGCTACCCCCAAGACTCCACGGGATCAGGTGATCGATTCCCAAAAAGGCCGTGCTACCACAGCGCCTGCCTGACGGACTCTGGTATCCGCAGCTTCCCCCGTCTCTTCGCCACACCTCACGTCGGATAGCTTTGGGAATATAGCGGATACTTTTAGCCAAGAACCTTCCTTGAGGAAGGCTAAGGCGTAAGCCGATGAATCATGCGCGGGAACGCGGCCGCTTCACGCAAATGATCGAGTCCACAGATCCACGAGACGGTGCGCTCGAGACCCATGCCGAAACCGGAATGGGGAACACTGCCGTACTTACGCAAATCCAGGTACCACTCGAACGCCTCCCGCGGAAGATTGTGCTGCTTGATTCTCTCGAGCAGGACTTCGAGGCTTTCCTCGCGCTGGCCGCCCCCGATGATTTCGCCGTAGCCTTCCGGCGCGAGACAGTCTACGCCGAGCGCGCAGAGCGGATTGCTCGGATCGGCCTTCATGTAAAACGCCTTGATGGCCGCTGGGAAACGATGCACGAAGAGCGGCTTATCGAAACTTTCCGCGAGTGCCGTCTCTTCCGGCGCGCCGAAATCGCCGCCCCATTCGCTCGCAACCCCCTTGGCTTTGAGCATCTCGACTGCTTCCGTGTAGCTGATGCGCGGGAAGGGCGCCTTCACGTTCTGAAGGTGCTTCGTATCGCGGCCGAGTACCGCGAGATCGTCTTTGCACTCGGTCAAAACCGTTTGAATGGTGTATTCGAGGAAGTTTTCCGCGAGCACCATATTGTCATCGAGATCATTAAACGCGACTTCGGGCTCCACCATCCAGAATTCCGTGAGGTGTCGGCGCGTTTTGCTCTTCTCGGCGCGGAACGTGGGGCCGAAGCAATACACTTTGCCGAACGCCATGGCGCCGGCCTCTCCATAGAGCTGGCCGCTCTGAGAGAGGTATGCCTTCTCGCCGAAGTACTCCGTCTCAAACAGCGTCGTCGTGCCTTCGCAGGCCGCCGGCGTGAAGATGGGCGTGTCCATCAAAGTGAAGCCGTTATTGTCGAAGAAATCGCGGATGGCTTTCACGAAGCGCGCGCGGATACGCAAAATCGCGTGGGGGCGCTGGCTTCTGAGCCAAAGGTGACGGTTCGACAATAAGAAGTCAGGACCGTGCTCCTTGGGACCAATCGGATAGTCTTGCGCGATTTGTAGAATCTGAAGCGTCTCGAGATCAAGCTCAAAACCGCCCTTAGCCCGCGCATTCTCGCGCACCTTGCCGGTGACGATGAGGGAAGTCTCCTGGGTGAGCTTCTCGAAATCTTCCATCGCGTTCGAAGGCGTTTGCCCCGTGACCAGCACGAACTGGACGATCCCCGAGCCGTCTCGAAACATCAGGAACTTCACTTTGCCGGAGCTACGCTTGCTGTAGACCCAGCCCCGAAGGGTGACGCTTTGGCCGGCGTATTTGCCGAGCTCTCGAACGGTAGTGATGGGCGGCTTCATGCGGTGGCCGGCTTCTTGACCTTGGCGCGCTCGCGTTTGGCGATTAGCTTATCGATGTAAATCGTCATGGGCGCGGCGATGTAAACCGTCGAGTAGGTACCTACGACGATACCGAAGCACATCGCGATACCGAAACTTCTGAGCTCTCCCTTACAAAAGAGCACCACCGGGAGAATCGACAAGAACGTGAGGAGCGACGTGTTTAAGGTACGGGACAATGTCGCGTTCACGGCCTTGTTGACCAGCTGCGGAAGCGGCATGCCGTCGCCGCCGCGTTTGAGCATGTCGCGGACGCGATCGTAGACGACGATGGTGTCGTTGACGCTCCAACCGGCGATGGTGAGTAAAGCCGCGACCGCGGTGATCGTGAACTCGGTGCCGGTGATGAGATAAAAGCCCGTCGCAATCGTAATATCGTGGACCATGGCGAGTGTCGCGCCGGGGGCGAAACGAACGTCGAAACGAAGCACGATGTAGAGAGCGATGAGGATGATCGAATAGAACAGGGACATCATCGCCGCTTTTTTAAGATCCGCTCCCACCTTCGGGCCTACGATATCGGCCGAAAGGATAGTCATTTTGCCGGGACCGGCTTTTTCGCCGAGGCGCCGGACGAGGGGCGCTTGGTCCGTCGTTTCCACCACGGTGCGCGCCGTGATTAAGAACTCCGTACTTTCCGTTCCTACCGCGACCACCGAGGCGTCGGGCTCACCTGCGTCGGAGACGAGCTTTCGGACTTCATCCGGAGGTGTGGGTGACGAAAACTTCACCTGAATGGCCGTTCCGCCCGTGAAGTCGATGCCGTAGTTCAGGCCCTTCGTCAGCATGCCCCAGACCACCAGGATCGCGGTGATGACGGAGAAGGCCAGAAAGTACTTAAACTTTCCGATGAAATCGAAATTCGTGTCCGGATTGATTAGTTGAAAGAACTTCATGTAGCGCCTCAGACCCCGAAGGTTTTGCGATTACGGTTGATGACGAACAGGTCGAAGAGCATGCGGGTTACGTATACCGCGGTGAACATCGACGAGATGACGCCGATGACCAGCGTGACCGCGAAGCCCTTGATGGGGCCGTAACCGAACTCGAGAAGCACGAGGCCGGCGATGACCGTCGTCGTGTTCGAGTCGAAGATGGCCTGAAAGGCCGCCGTGTAAGCTTCGGAGATGGCCGCGTTGAGAGGCCTTCCTTTCCTAAGCTCTTCTCGGATGTGCTCGAAGATAAGGACGTTCGCGTCCACCGACATACCGAGACCGAGGGTTAGACCCGCGAGACCCGGCAGTGACAGCGTGCCTTCGAAAGCCGCCATGCAGGCCAGAGTAAAAAGCCCGTTCAGGGCGAGGGCGAAGTTCGCGAACCAACCCGATCCGCGGTAGTAAATGCCCATGAAGAGGAAGACGAGGACCACGCCGCCGAGTAGCGAGTAGGTACCGGCTTTCACCGCGTCCGCGCCGAGGGCCGGGCCGATGACTCGCTCTTCGAGGAACAATAGACGCGCCGGAAGCGCGCCCGAGCGAAGCACGAGGGCTGTGTCTTTCGCGTCGTTTTGCACTTGTTCCGGAGACTTGTCGCTGCCGCCCAGCTCGATGCGGGCGTGCCCGCCACCGATGCGGTCCTTGATGCGGGGAGCGGAGTGGACGTTGCTGTCCAATACGATCGCCATCATCTTGCCGACGTTCTCGCCGGTGGCTTTCTCGAACTTTCCCGACCCGAGCGGGGTCATGGTGAAATTCACTTCGGGAAGGTTGGTGTTCGAATCGAAGCCGACGCTCGCATCCGCCAAATCTTCGCCCGTCACGAGCGGCTCGCGGTCGACCAAGTACGGGATGTACTCTTGGTCGCGCGTGTTCACGTTCGTGTGTTTGGCGAAAAGAATCTCCGTGCCTTTGGGCAATTTCGCTTCCGCCCAAGTGTTGATCTCACGCAGGTAGGCCGACATGGGAGTCGCGGCATCGAGTTTTTTGCCCGTAGCCTTTTCGAACTCCGATACCCAGGTTTTCAGCTGATCGGCGGTCGGCGGGCCTTCCGGGGATTCCGGGCCGCTGCGTACGATTTGGAAAGAAAGCTTCGCCGTACGGGAAATGATGTCCTTCAAGCGGCTGGTTTCCGTCACGCCCGGAAATTGCACGAGGATTTTATCCGTGCCGTGGCGGGTGATGATGGGCTCCGAGATGCCGAACTCGTCGATGCGGTTACGCAGGGTCTCGACGGCCTGATCGATGGCTTGGGTCTTGACCTCGGTCGACTGAGACTCCGAGAGGCGAACGACCACTTGGTTACTGGTCTGTCCTTCGAAATCCACTTGAGGGCCCATGAACTTGGAGATGACGCTGTCCATCCGCTTCCAGGTGGCTTCGTCCGGGAAGGTCACGACGACTTTGTTCTCTTTGGTGGTCTCGAAGGTGAGCCCCTTGATTTTCTCCTGTTCGGAGAGATCCTTCAGCTGGGTCTTTAATTTAGTGGCCGCCGTGCGGTTCACTTCGTCGAAGTCGATGCCGAGCACCAGATGCAGGCCACCTTTAAGATCGAGGCCGAGCTTCAAAGTCTCGGAAGGAAGCAGGTGGTAGTACCACGGGTCGCTGTCCTTCAAATTTCTCGGAACCGTTTTACCGAGTCCGAACTTCAGAGCGGTCGGAATCAGTAGATAGGCCGCGAATACAATGATGCTTGCTGTGCCGACAAGTCGCCAGGTGAGGCTCTTCATTTTGGAGTTATTCCTGTGGTTGAGCTGCGGTCGTGGACTTCTTCGCCGTATTCAGAGAAGCCGCCGACTCGGTGATGTGACTCTTTAAGATTTTGAGGCTGATGCCCTGATCGATTTCCAGCATGACGAACTTGTCGGTGACCGATTTCACGGTGCCGACGATTCCGCCGCTGGTGACGACCATGTCGCCCTTTTTGAGCTCTTTGATGAAAGTGGTTTGTTCCTTCGCCTTCTTTTGCTGAGGGCGGAGAATCAAGAAGTAGAAGATGGCGAAAATGATGATGAGCGGGATGAACGGGCTCACCGGATTGACGGGAGACGCGGCGGCGGCCGGAGCCTCCGCGAAGGCGTTGACTGCCGAGAGAGTGAGCGCACCAAGTACTACCAACGTTTTCATAGCTCTCCTTGCGAGGACGTCGCGGGATAGGCTTTCAAAAGCCGCGGCGCCATCTCATTGTAGAAAGACCCGAATGTACCAGAATCCAAGGCACCGCGCACCCGCAACATAAGTCGGTGATAGTAGTGGAGGTTATGTAGAGTGGCAAGGCGACAACCCAGGATTTCTTTCAGGGCGAAGAGGTGGCGCAAATACCCTCGGCTGAATTTGCGGCAGCAGAGGCAATCGCACGCGGAGTCCATGGGAGAGTCGTCCAGGCGGTGCTGGGCGTTTCTGATGTTGAGAAGCCCCTCGTCCGTGAAAAAGCCGCCGTTTCGGGCGTTCCTGGTCGGAAGGACGCAGTCGAACATGTCGACGCCGTTTTTGACTCCTTCCAAGAGGTCCCGCGGCGTTCCGACTCCCATTAAGTAATGAGGAAGCTTCGGCGGAAGGTGAGGGGCGAGCCCCTCCAGGGTTTCCTTCATGGCCTGAAATGGTTCCCCGACACTGAGTCCCCCGAGGGCGAGACCGTCGACGGGCAGCGAAATTGTGCGCTCGAGGCTATCTCGGCGAAGGGCGAGATCCGTGCCCCCTTGGCAGATACCGAAAATGTTTTGTCCCTCTTTGCGGGGAACGGCGAGGAAGCGTGCCGCCCAGCGGTGGCTTCTTTCGACAGCTCGGGCCAGCTCGTCCCGAGTGGCTGGTAGGGCCAGGCACTCGTCCAAGACCATGGCGATGTCGGAACCGATGGACTGCTGAATGCGGGCGCAGGTTTCCGGCGTGAGGTTCAAGAGGTCGCCGTTCACGGGAGAGCGAAACGAAACGCCTTCCTCGGTCATCTTCTTAAAGGAGGAAAGGCTGAAAACCTGGAACCCACCGCTATCGGTGAGAATGGGGCCGTCCCAGCCCATGAACTTGTGAAGGCCGCCGAATTTTTCGAGGACTTCGGTCCCAGGCCGTAAATTCAGATGATAAGTGTTGCCCAGAATGATTTGGGAGCCCGCCGCCCGAACTTCGTCCGGATCGACGGTTTTGACCGCGCCGTAGGTCCCCACAGGCATGAAAACGGGCGTTTCCACGACTCCATGCGCTAAAGTGAGGCGGCCTCGGCGGGCAAACCCTTCGGTTTTTAGAACTTCGAACAACATTGGTGTTTCTGTGCGTTGCCTCCTTCTAGTTCAGGGTGATAGAACGGAGCCACAAAAAAATGACACCCTTGATTGTTCCCATCCCAGCCGTAAATGCCGCCATCTTCAATCCGCACGGGGAGATTCTGCTTACCCAGCGCTCGAACAAAGTTCGCGAGCCTGGCAAGTGGGTCCTTCCGGGAGGTCACGTAGAGAAGGGAGAGACTTGGGCCGCCGCCAACCGCCGCGAGGTGGAAGAGGAAACTGGACTCAAAGTCATCTCCCAGACTCTCATGGGTCTCTACTCGGACCCGAACCTCACGGTGACCAGCGAGGTTTTGCCATCTGGCACTCTCGGTCAGTTCGTGGTGGTGGTCTTTAAAGTGACCGTCTACGAAGGCGATCTAAAGACCAATCACGAGGTGGCGGAGTGGGACTGGTTCTCTCAAGGGAACCTTCCCGACCCGATGCTCAAATCCCATCCTATCCGGGTGGCCGATGCATTTCGTTTTCGCGGCGAGGTTTTTCTCAGATGAGTGAATATCCAGTTCCGTCCGTGCGCATTTTGGCCGTCAGCGAGGGCAAGTACGCCTCGGTGAAAGAGGGCGAGTTTTTCCGTTTTCCCGGAGGCCCTCTTAAAGGAGGCGAATCCTGGGAGCAGGCGGTAGTCGCGCGCTTGAAAGAGCTCGGCGTTACCGCGGGCGCCATGAAATTTCTGGGAATGGCCGCCCCCGAGGAGCGAGACGGCGTTTGGTACCTGGCCGCCGACTTCAGAGTTGAGGCCAAGGGCGGAAGCGCGGACGTTCTCTGGGAGAACGCCGAAGGCCTACCCGCCAAGATGCGGGTGACCTTAAAGAAGTGGCGGGAGAGTCCGCAATAAGCCGGATCCTGTCTGATACCCTTCTTGCCACAACGTTTTCCAGGTATCTGACGATCATTCATCTAGCACCGCCGTTGCCGACGGTGTCGAGCGACCTACCCGGGACTGTCAGGGTTTGACCCTGTTCAACGTTCAAGCGAAGCTTGAACGCTGCCCAGGACCCTCACGGAGCTAGATCCGATTCGTCCCTGTTTGGCCTTGCACTCCGTAGAGCTTGCCTGTTTTCACTACAGCAGCTTAGGAAGGTTTCCCCTCCACACCCATTAGCCTTGCCACAGCCAATGAGAACGCTCTGTACATCCTTTCTGTTGCGCTGGTCCTCAGCTCACGCTGGACGGGCGTTACCCGCTACGGCCTTCGCATGTGTCCGGACTTTCCTCCCGCCTTCGCCGAAGGCTACGGCGGGCAAGCCCGCTGGAGCTAGGACGAAGGCCAGCGATCGTCTCGCGGACTCTCCCGGGGGCAACATACAAAATTAGGCTGGGTAAAGCTAGACGGGTTCCACTAGTCAGGCGAATATACCGGGGTCGTGGGCGTCATTTTTCAGTTTCCCTACCGGACGGTGGCAGAGATTTCTCTGACCCGGCTGCTCAAGAATCTCTACACCTTGCGCAATCTTTGCCGCCAGGAGGTGATTCCAGTCATCAAAGCGGATGCCTATGGGCATGGGATGGTGGCTATCGCCCGGGCCTTGGTCAGCCGCGGCGGGGTCCAGATGGTCGCGGTCGCTACTTTAGAAGAGGCCATGGAGCTTCGTAAGCGCGCGCCCCATTCCATTCAGATATTGGTCCTCTCGGGGTTTTTGCCCCATCAGGCGGATGCCTACTACAAGTACCACCTCGTTCCGATGATCCATTCGCTGACCCATCTGAAGAGCCTCAAAGGGCGCGACAAGATGCCGGAGATCCACCTGAAGCTCGATACCGGCATGAACCGGCTCGGCATCAAGGTAGAGGAAGTCGACGACGCTATTCAGACTTTGGAAGGCATGAACGTGAAGCTCGCGGGGCTCGCGAGTCACTTCGCCGAAAGCGAATCGGCGCTCTCCGAGTTCACCGACAAGCAGATAGCGCTCTTCGATCAGCTACGCGGGCGCTTTCAGCATGCGAAACTTTTGGCCACCGACGCGCGTTTGCACATGGCCAACTCCGGCGGCATTTTGCGGGGAAAAACTGGATCGACGAACGCGGTTCGCCCGGGGCTCGCTCTTTACGGTATTTCTCCGAATCCGAACCTTCCCCGATCGGAAGATCTTTTTCCGGTTCTCGAATGGAAAACGCGGGTCATCTCCGTGAAAAATTTGAGTGCCGGAGAATCGGTGGGCTACGGGCGCACCTATCAAGCGAACGGCGAAGAGCGGGTGGCTGTGGTTCCCATCGGTTATGCCGACGGGTATCCGCGGCTTCTCGGTAATCAGGGCGAAGTGCTCATCGATGGAAAGCGCACGTTGGTGCGTGGCCGTATCTCCATGGACATGACGGCCGTCGACGTGAGCGGCTACTCAGGTCTCAAAGAAGGCGCGCTCGTGACGCTGATTGGCGGCGAAGGCGAGGGACGCATCACCGTCTGGGAAATCGCCAATTGGGCAAAGACGATTCCTTACGAAGTCTTGTGCGGCTTATCGACCCGCGTCTCCCGCGTCTATCTCGACTAGCCAAAAGGTTAGCCGAAGATGGCGTAGGCGGCGACCGCGGCGAGGACTATGCCCATGACGATATAAAACACAACCGACGACGGCGCCTTCGCGGCATTTTTGTGTTGAACGAAATCGGAGAACTCGAGAAGCGCGGTTCCGTCTTTTGGGCAAGGTCCCGGCGTTTCCTGAGAGTGCTCGCACTTGGGGCAAACGAAATCTTGATTGTGAAAGTCGGGAACAGGAAGGCCGAGGGAAAAACCAAGGCTTTCCAATTCAGGATTCGCCTTATCCAGCTCCATCTTCTCCAGGTCCTCGTCGGGGACGTCGACGAAAGCGTTTTTGTCTTCGACCACGAGCTCGTAACGAAGTTCGGCCTTGTTCAAGGCCGCTTCAATCTTAGTGAGATCATTTTTCGGGAAAGGTCCGAAACGCATTTCCTAGCCCCCTTTTACCTTGGTGTATAGGCGGCCCCGGGGCTCGAGCAACATTTCTCTTAAATATTTCGCGATTAGATCGGCCGCGACCGTCGTTCCGATAGGTGAGAGGTGTGCGTGGTCTAAGAAAAGGTCCTCTCTCGTGCGCAGGAGGGGTCGGATTTTGCCGTCGAGATCGAAAGTGGGTATCCCTGATTGCGCGGCGGCGGTTTGGATCGCGGCATAGTCCAATCGACGGATATCCGCATGAGTGCGATTAGAGATGTAGGTGTTTTCTTTGTCGGGTAGCGGATCCAGTAGAAACCATCTTTTGGCGACTCCAGGTATCTGGGCCTCATCGAATGCTATCGGAGGGTTGAGGTTGACCACTCGCCGGGAAATCTTTTTGACCGCCTCAAAGAAACCTCGGGAAGAGGCAATTCCATGGCGTTTGCGTGCCTCCCTGGCTTCCAGAGATTCCGGGACGTCTGAAAATTTTACCAGGCCCTTGTTTCGAATCTCCCGATTAGAAGAGGCTCTAGGAGCGTATTGAGATTTCCAAAGAGCAGTATCACCCGCCGTTGCCGAGTTTTCCCATTTCTGAAGCCACGGGAAAAGGTTTTGTTTCAGAGCGAACAAGAGAAAGGACTCTCTGCTATTGGGGCGCCTTCCCCGGCCGTAAGAGAAAGCGGCGGGTCTGCGTTCTCCCTGGTTAGGGGGCCGCAACATGGAAATCACTAAATCGAAACGTCGTCCTCTAGAGGCTAGAAAATCCACGATCTCTGTTGCTTCGAGTGAGCATCCGCCATCGATCGAGTAGTTCTCGACATGAGCGCCTAGAAGTTCTCCAAGTTTATAGCCCCAGCTTTGTTCGTGGGAGAGAAGTGTATCCAAAGCGTTGCTTCCGCCGAAAATAGCAATGGTCTGCTTACCGCCGGGGTTGGGTGTTGCGCGCGCGCCGAAGCGGTTCGTGCGCCAATGTATCGTTGGGGCATCGGGAATTACTCCTCGGCGTATATCGTAGGAGTAAGGGGCGCGAACCGCATTCGGGGTCAAATACGAAAAGCACCGAGCCGCGGTTTCGAACACGACAAAGAAAAGGACGATAGGGCATAGAAAGCGTCTCAGAAAGGTCATACTAAAATACATAGTAGATAAAATCCTTCCCCACTCCGTTTTGGAAGAAAAAAAGCGCGGCGAGGTAACTGGCCTGGAGAGATATTTGAATGGGCCAACGGGTTGCTATTTTTGCTCGAAGCGTGAAGAGGTCTAGCAATGCGCTAAGCGCGAGCAGCGGTGTCGAGAAGGCCAAGACGTCCCAAATTTCAGGAGTCCACTGCCAGTGGTTTACCAAGGTTTTAAGGCACCGGGAAAGGGTCTGCCAATCGGGACTCCGGAATATGAGCAAGCCGCCCAAAAAAAAGTGAAAGACCAGGATCGGCTCGAATGCCTTGGGGGCGATTTTCATGAATTGCAAATAGGGGGAAGAGTTTTGAATAATTCTAAGGAGTATCAAGGCCCCTCCGAAATAGAAGCCCATCAGCAGATAGTTCAGGCTATTCCCATGCCATGCGCCTGAAAAGGCGAATACGGTTACCTGTGCCAGAGCTTTGGGTACCTTCGTTTGCCTTAACAAAGGTAGATAGATGTAGTCTTTGAGCCAGGAGTGCAAAGTGCCGTGCCAATACCGCCAAAAAATCGAAAGACTCCGAGCTCGGAACGGGACCGCAAAATTCTCAGACATGCGAAACCCTAACAAGCGCCCCGAGCCCACCGCGATATCACAATAGCCCGCAAAGTCGTTGTAGATCTGAAACGCAAATAGGGCGGTCGAAAGATACAAGAGCCAAGAACTCTGGCTATTAACGTACGTACTCCGACTCACGGAGGCGAGTCCGTCGGCAATGACGAGTTTGCGAACCAGTCCTTGAAGGATGCGCGCTACTCCCTCCGAGACATCCTTGGCGCTCACGTCGGGAAGGCGATCTAATTGACTTCCAAAATCTCGGGCTCGCTCGATCGGGCCTGCCACTAGCTGGGGAAATGCGGCGATGAAGAGCGCGAATTTTGAAAGGCCGATCCGCGAAGGAATCGTCCCCTTGTAAACATCGATGAGATAACCACTTGCCTGAAAAGTAAAAAAACTGATGCCGATGGGAATGTATACCTTCGTTCCGAATAGCGCGTTCTGTTCCACGCTTTGAAAGAAGTGTTTAGAAAAGTCGGGCACATACTTGAATAAGCCCAACATTAAAAAGTTGACGGCTAAGACCAAGAAAAACAGGTAGGGGCGCCGCCCTTCTTGGACATATATTCCGGTGGCGTAGTTCAATAAAATGCTGAATACGAGGATGGGGACGGAGTTCAAGGAGAGAGAACCGAAGTACACGAAACTCACCACGAGGAGAAAGGGGACTCGCCTGTGAAAAGGAATGACTCGGGTGGTCAGTGCTACGACGGCCAGGAAGACCAGGTATTCAGGAGAATCAAAACGCATTCGGCGAAAGAAATACTACCATAGGCGGATCTTGGCGGGCGGGGGCCGGAAGAGGATTTGATATCATCTAGTCCGCATGACGAAGTTGCAGTCCAGCTTGATGATCGATCGCGTGGCCTGGGATGTTCAGGGCGCCGTCGCTTTTCTCCTGATAGGACGACACAGCGGCGTTTCGCAGGCGGGAATCTGGGCCTTGGGGCTATTTCTGGCTCGGTTTCCCACAAGCCTTTTTCACAGCAACTATTTGCACAATGGGCTCGCGCGGGGGCGAAAGGCGAGCTCCCTTTTCCGAGGCTACCTATTTTTTGCTCGGCTACGGTTTGGCGGGAGCGGTTGCTGCGGGTCTGGGCTACTGGGCTTTCTGCGTCGCGTTTTTCTGTTCTGCCCAAACCATCTGGCATGATTGTTTTGTCGCCTCCGAGGAGAAAGAAGGCGATGGCCGGGCCCTGATTTGGGCGAGCGGTTCATCCTTCGTGGCTTTTCTCGGGCTTGTTCTCTTGTTTCCCTTGGGAACCACATCCGGCTTCTTGCGCCTCGGCTGTGCGCTGGGCTTTTCTCGTGCGTTAGCGGACTTCTACCTCGCCCGGCGCGCCAAATTTCGAAAGGCGTGTTTCCGACCCGCCTGGCCCACCTGCTGGGCGGAGATGCGTCGATTCGTGGCCTATGCTAACGAGGCTCTTCTCATCCAAGGGTTTTTTCTTTGGGTTGCGTGCAGGCAAGGTACGGGAGCGCTCGGCGCCGTTGCGCTGGTGCTTTCTCTTTTTCGTCCACTGGAGGTTTTGGTTCAGGGAGATGCTCGGTATCTCTTGGGGCGGTGGAGCGACTCGCCTATGCACCCGTCTTATTGGTCGGACGCCAAGAGCGAAATCGCCTTTCGGATGAAGGGGCTCGCTCTGATTTGTGCAGCGGCCGTCCTTTTTGGCCGTCCTTTCGGCCAGTGGTTGTACCGGATCTCTTTTCAGCCGAAAGTGTTTGTTGTCGCTTCGGGCTACTTCCTTTCGGTTGCCGCAGTAATCTATCTTCGGAACCTCTCGCTCGCCTTTGGAAAGTTTCCGCCGCTCACTTGGCTAGTCCTGTTGGGCGGAGCGGCTAACGCTCTGCTGGGTGAATTTGTTGATGGTTCCGTGGAAATCGCGTTTATGGGGCAGACCGTGATTCTTATCGTCTTCGCCCTTTTTCTTTGGGCTGCGGCGCGCCAATTGCCCTTATTTACCGGGCAGACTCGCAGCCTCTAAATTTTCCTCAGGTCTGATGAATTTGCCGTCTGACCTAAGGGTGACTTTGCTAGAATCTACCTCAGATGGCCTTCACGCTCGAGCGCAAGTCCTTTCACCGTATGTTGGCCTGCCTGCTTTTGGTTAATCTCTGGCTATTTATCCGTGTGATCTATCTGGCGCTAAGCATCCCCGAGCATCGGACTGTGTTCTGGGATCTGAACGTCTACTACATGGATGCGGCTCGCTTTTTTGTAGCCCCTACTTTGGAAAGCCTGCAACAAGTCAGCCGGCCTCTCTTTTCTCTGCCGGCGCTTCTTATTCTCAAGGTCTCAGGCGCAGCATTGACCTACCCAAGAGCCGTTGCGGTAAATGCCGCGTTCTACCATTGTCTTCTTCTGGGTGCGGTTGCTTTTTATGCCCGCCAGGCGCGTGTGCACTGGAGTGAAGCGGGAGTAGCCCTTTCCTGCTTTTTGGCGTTGCCTCAAGTGAGTGATAACTCCATTCAGTTGTATGGAGACGTGGCTTGCACGGCTTTGATCGTGCTCTTTGCGGCGCTGCTGCTCTGGGCGCGTCGAGGTGAATACCGAAGTCCCTGGCGGATAATTTGGGTAGGCATCGTGTTGGCTTTTTCATTTCAGCTCAAGCCGTTTTTGACTCTAGTCTTCGGTTTGCTTCTCTTTGTCTTTTTGCTCCAGGCCGTAGTTAGTCCGCCCGAACTGGGTTGGAAGAGGGGAGCGTTCGTATTTTGCCTTGGTCTCTTGGCCGTGGGAACAATGGGATTGCTGATCTATCCGCGCAACTTGCCCGTTTTAATGGCAGAGCTTCACTATAGCAACGAAGTCTTGAAATACTGGGCTTCGAAGGACGACATTTTTCATAGCTGGTTTTGGATTCCCTTTCTCATTCTAACCGAGTTCTGCATCCCCGTGTCTCTAGTGCTTTTCTATGGTCTCGCTGTTTCCTTCGTCGAGGCGGCGGGTTTTCAGTTCGATCGTTTTAAAAGACGAGGGCTCTTTCCCTGGCTGAAAGGATTTTTGGAACGAGAGGAATTTGCGCTCCCCATAGCGACATTGCTTATTGCTTTCGGGGCTAGTTTTTTCTTAAAGGCTAAAGGAGCCCGTACCTTTCTTTTCCTCCTTCTTCTTTTCCCCCTATTTGCGGCGAGCGCTACGAAGTGGACCGCCGAGCGAAGGGGGAGGACACGGCTTTGGCGCTTTGCCTGCCTATTCATCGTGGCATTCAATGGGATATCCCTGGTTTTCCAGCTCGTTCCGTTCCCGGAAATAGCGAGCCCGTTCATCGCCGAGGGACAGAGCCGGCAGGCCGGGCCGAGTCCCATTACCAATACCTACGAGCAAGCCGGCATTCCCGAATTGTACGCGCTCATTGAGGCTGACTGGAGGCGAGCGCCGTGGCCTTCAGAGCGGCCCACGATCTTTTTTCCTCATAGCAGCTATAGGTACAACGAGAGTGTGTTTAATTCCTTCGCCTGTCAGCGTCTTGAGATTCGAGGGTTCATGCCTCCGGATTGCGAAAGTCCCCCATTGGTGTCGTCGAGCGCGCTGTTTCGCTTGGGAGGCTATGGGAAATCGGGAGGAATTCCGAAGGAGTTTTTCGCGGCTGACTATATGGTCGTTGTGAAGGGTCAGGAAATAGGCCACCTCAGAGGGACAACGGAGTTCTATAATCGGCTCTTTTCGAACCGGATTTTGCTAGAGAATCCCGTGTTTATGGAGGGGCTGATCAAGATTGCGGAGTTTAAGAATGTTCTAGGACATGAGATTCGTCTTTACCGCAGGGATGAGCCAGTACCTCTTGCAAACTTCGCCCGAATGGTCGGGCGCATCGCTTCCCAGGATTCGGAAAATCTATGGAATATTCCTCTGGTGGCTTCAGCACTGCGCGCGGATCCCACCTCGGAAGAACTTCGAAAGGTTTGGCAGGGGCTCATCGATCCAGTGAACTGGGCAAGTAAGACTTACCGGCTCGGAACGCCAGAGCACGAGGCGAGACTGAAAAACCTCGTAGCTTTAGATGTCCATGACCCCGCTCTTATCGAGCTGGACTATCCGAAAGTACTTGTCTGGTAAGTGGGAGCCAACCTGCTAGAATTCAAGCCCGTGGACCCTACTGTTTCCGTCATTTTGCCGACTTTCAACAGACTTTCGACCTTGAAACGAGCGCTCGCCTCGGTCGCCAAACAGACTTTGCGCCCCGTCAAAGTTATCATCGTGGACGATGGTTCTACCGACGGTACTTGGGAGTGGTTGGAAAAGACGGAAACTCCCTTGATCCGGCTTCGTCTGCCTCGCTGCGGAGGAGCCGCTGCTGCCCGAAATCTGGCTCTCGCGGAGGTGAGTGGTGAGTACGTAGCTTTTCTCGACAGCGATGACGAATGGGATGCGGACTTTTTGGCGCTTTCGGTTGCCGCGCTTGAGTCGGAGCCTTCCGCCGTTTTGTCTTTTTGCGATCACTTTGAAGCGAGTCCCGGGAAAAGACTTCGCGCCGTCTTTACTCGCGCTCCGAAGCGCTATCGTTGGAGGGCGTGGCGCTCCGACATCCGATCCCTGTCCTTAGTCGTGGCTCGCAATGAGCGGCTTCCCGCTTTTGATGTCTCCTACGAAGTCATGCACGACCGGGTCTGGTATGAGGCGCTTGCGCGCCACGGAAAAATAGTGCCCGTTTCGCGCTATCTTGCGGTGCGACACCTCAGCGCGGACGGACTAACTCGGCGGCTGAGGCAGTGGGCGGACGAGACTCGTCGCTTCTTTCGCGTGACGCGATTGGGTCCATTCACTCGTCAGCTCGGCGAAGCTCGTAACCTCGTCTCCGTTCTGTCGATGATCCGCCTCGCCGATCTCAAGCGTTCGTGGAGTTGGCGGGCGGTTTTTCGGCTCTTAGGTCTTTGTCCTCTGGGGGCGGGGCCCGCGCTTTTCGAAATGGCGCAAAGAGGAGTGGGAGCAAAGTTGAGGCAGTCGCTCTCGTGGCGTGCGGGCCAACGGGTCGTTCGCGCCAGTCTCAATAGATGGGGACGCCATCATTTAGTAAGCTCTCTTGTCTGGTACGTCACGGATGCCTGTAATGCGAGCTGCGATCATTGCTTTTTTGCCGACGAGCTCAATGGTGGAGTCAGAACTCTGCGCTGGATGGAGATGGCGGACGTGGCGAGAGAGCTTCCCTTCGGCTCCCACATTACTCTGACCGGCGGTGAGCCGCTGCTCAGGGCCGATCTGGAAAAGGCTTGTGAGGCCATTTGTGCGGTCTCGGGCGTCGCCTCGATGACGCTGGCGACCCATGGATTGTGGCCTGTGAAGGAAGTCGCCCGCGTTGAAACTCTGGTTCGAAACTGTCCGGTGAGCTGGCATGTTCAAGTCTCGCTCGACGGGGGAAGCCAGTACCACGACGGAGTCCGCGGAAAGGCCGGGGCCTTTGAGCAGTGTCTCGGCTTCGCTCGGGCTCTCAAAGAAACCAGCCGGAGATTCGGTCGGTTTGGGGTCGCCTTTCACGCTACGCTTCGCGCTACTAACCTGAATGAGTTGGACCAACTCGAATCGGTGAGCCGCGACTTGGGCGTGCCCTTGAAATTTTCTTTCTTTCGGAGCCGATTTACTCTGCAAGGGCTTCCCGCGGGAGCGCGAGGGACGGGACTCTCGGCCGAGCTGCCGTCGGATCACCTGAGTGAACAAGGCAGACAGTTGGCTATCGACCGAATCGAGCGAATGCCTGAGACGAGAGTGTCAGGCTTTCAAAAGCGAAAGCTTAGGCTTTCCGACAAAATATTGCGCACGGGCGCTCGGGTTTTGCCGTGCTATGCAGGCAGTTTAGAAGCGGTGGTTTACTCTGACGGGCAATTGTCCCTTTGTGAGAACACTCGCCCGGTGGGAAGTCTGAGACAACGAGAACTATCTCTTTCTCAGACGCTTCAGGGTGCCGACGCCGATCGGATGCGTTTCAGCACCCGCCGATGCTCCTGTTTGAACGGATGCAATCTCGTCACCTCTCTTAAGATGCACTCCTATTCAGGGTTGAGCTTGCCGGTAAATCTCTTGTAGTTGTCGGACTACCGACGACAAATCATGACGTTCACGTATTGCGTCGGAGGCTCGCCTTGGTGTGACGCGGTCTTTCTCCGTGCGCAGGCCTCTGAGCAAGGCTTCCGCTAAGTCCTGCGGCTCGCAGCTTCGGGCGAGGAGAGAATTCGGATCTCCCGCCGTCATTTCTTCAATTCCTGGATGCGCGTTAGTCACCACGAGTAGACCGCTGGCCAGGGCTTCCAAAATGGCGGTGGGCGTAATGTCCTCATCGCCGTTGGCGGAGCGGCGGGTGGGATGGAGGAGAAGATCGGATTGGCCTAGAATCTGAGCCGTCTCGTCGGGAGTTTTCCATCCTTCGAAATGAACTTTATCGCTGAGGCCAAGTCGCCTCGCCTGGCGCACGAGCGAGGATCTCAGAGGGCCATCGCCAACGATACGGTAGACAACGGGGACTTCGATTTCCTTGATGGCGAGCGCGAAAGCTTCCAAGGCTTCAGACAGCGCCTTTTTCTCAACTAGGCGGCAGGCAGAAACAATATTCAAAGAGTGGCTAGTTCGAAGTGAGGAGGCGCTGAGGCGAACGATATCCACCGGCAGCGGTACGATTCGTACTTTGGCTTCAGCGCAGCCTAACTCAGTAAGGCGGTGCTTGGCCGAGAGGCAAGGAACGAGAAACACTTCTCCCTTTTCGAAGAGTTCTCGGTACACGTTGCGTCCACATAGGGTCGGGGTGCGATAGAGATCAAACCCGTAAAATGAAGTGATCACCGTCCCCTTGAAGTCGCCCCGTTCGCGCGCGCGAATGGCCTTCAGGCCCGTCGATCCAAAGTGGCAGTGAACCAGAGGAAACTGGTCCTTCAAGGCCGAAAAATTGTAGTCTGATGCGATTAAGACGCGCTCTCTCAGCGTATCGGTCCAGCGCTGCTCCGATTTTGCAAACTCCGTGGGCCAGGAGGCGAGGCGAGGGAGGCGTCGCGGCAAACGACGGCAAGACGCGGTGAGGGGACCCAACTCGGCGGGTAATGCGGGCTGTCGGGTCCGCGGGGTACCAAGAGAAAAGAGCGATAGACCGGGATAGGCTTCGGACAAACCCCTGAAGCTTCGCCAAATGAACGTTTCGGAAACGACCGGGAAACGGTGCAAGACGGCGGCAAGTTTGGGGGCCTCGCGCCGGGTTCCGTCCGGCGCCACCTCGGCTTTCGTGCCTGGAGCTTCATGATATAGTTCGGGCGTTCTGTACATGATTAACGTAACTGACGATCGGAAGTCCCGGGCCGATGATCCACTACCGAAGACTACAATGGATTTTGCCTTTGGTCGTGGCCGGGCTAGTCGGCATCGGTGTGGCCAGAGACTTTTTTGGGAAAGAGGAGTGGTTTCCCTTTTTCGGCTGGTCCCTTTTTGTCGGCAAGGCCCCAAAGGGTGATCTCGCCTTTTCTTGCCGACCGTCTGAGCATAGCCCCTGGACACCGCTGCGAGTTCTCTTCAACAAGCTCACTCCCGGTGAACGGGCGATCTGGTACCGGCGCCTTCAAACCGTGGAGAGAAGGGCGCCCTCGGAGCACCGTCAATGGCTAGAGTCGCTTGCGAAGCGGGTCTCGAACCAGGCCGTTCAGTGTGTGGTTTATCGTCGAAAGATTGAAAAATCGGCAGGGGGATGGCAGACCTTTCCTTTGGAATCTAAGAACGGAATTGCTGAAATATCCCCACGGCATTGGGTGTGGGAGTGGCGGGGCTTGCCATGAATAAGCGATTCTCAGGAGCTGACTTGGCTCGCCCGGCGTATCGACGCGCTCGGATTTTTTACCTCCTTTGCTTATTTATTCCGCTGGAAGTGGCTTGGAACCTGGGAGACTTCCTCTCGGCTGAGCTGGGAGCCCCCTTGTGGCCATTGGTTTGGGTGCGCGGGATTGCCACGCAATGGATTCTGGCTGCGCTCTCGGTTGGATTAGCGGTGAGCGCGTTGTCGTCGGCGCGATCGTTCGGAATTTTAGCGCGCGTCTCAGTGAGTCTGACTCTCTTTTTTCTCCTTGCTCTCGAGGGTTCTCAGGGGAAGATTCTCCACAGCGGGCATCTCTGTCTCTGGATTAGCTTCGTCTTCCTCTGGTTGCCCCCGCCGAGCCCCCGGCGGTCCACTCAGCTTCAGGCCCGGTTGGTTGTCGCTTGGGCCTCCGCTCTCGTTTTTCTCGTTTATTCGACAGCGGGACTCAACAAACTCGCCGTTTCTTTCTTGCGCTGGCCGGGTTGGTTCAGCGATTCCGCTGTTTCTGATGCCATGGCGTTGCACGCACTGAGTGGTGGGGCGGCATCCGTACCGATGTTCCCGCCGGCTTGGGGACTAGTCCTCGCGTTCGGTTACTTCGTCTGTCTGGTTCCTTCCCTTGGCGTCGCTTTTGTTCCCGGCGGTTCGAGATTGTGGATGTTTGGTCTGATTTGCTTTCATCTGTTGAACGCTGGACTGATGCATATCTATTTTACGATGAACGTATTTTTACTCATCCTATTTGGATCGAGCCGCGACCCTTTGAGGCTGTTACGCTGGCGACGTCGACGTCGACGGAGAGGGGAAAGTTTTCAGAGAGAGCCGGCCTGCCCATAGCCACAGGAGCAAGCCTAGAGTGGCTCCCAGGGCGGCACAGTTCAGATGAGCCCAGTAAAATAGACTAAAGCCGAACGCAAACCGGGCGCCTCGGCGCTGGTAAATGAATTTCAGTAGGGTTCTGCTCACGAAGAGCCACCCCGCAAGGACGACCAGGAGAGGCACCGCGCCTAGGGAAGGAAGAAGGGCGAGAGCCGGGTAAAGGGCGAGGCTGAACGAAAGCGCGATGAGCGATCCTGGCCGCAAATTGAGATCGGCGGTACGAGCGACTTTGTCCTCAAGTAGAAGCCTCGTCCAAGGCGCCGCTCTATCAAAGACGTCGGCCCAAAGAGATTGGCCGAGCGAAAGCCTCTTGGCGTGACTTCCCGTAAGATCTTTGAGGACGTGAATCCTGTGACCGGCGCGTTTCAGACGAGTTCCCAATTCGACGTCTTCCAGCATGCGAAGAGTTTCATCAAACCGTCCCACCTCGACAAAAGCGCTTCGGCGTACGGCGCCCAGTCCGGTCCAAAAAGAGTGACTCTCCTGCCGGGCACTTTGGTGCACATAGTGATGCAAGAGATGACGGGCCTGAGAGACGAAGTTTTTAGCGCTGGGGGCCGAATCATAGGAACCGAATAGGGCCGTCACCTCAGGGTATTTTTCAAAGTACTCACGAATGCGACTGGTCATGTCCTTCGGAACGAGCACGTCCGAATCGACGAAAATCAAAATATCCCCTGCTGCGCGGCCGGCCCCCGCGTTTCGGGCGGTAGCGGGGCAAGTAGGCTGAGGAGAGCCGTTCAAAAACTGGGTTCCCGGAAGCGGAGGCTGTTCCAGGTGGCACCCGTTCAAGCTGAACCAGATCTCGTCCGGACGGGGATCGAGCTGAGAAAGCGCTTCGACACAGGACAGGAAACTCGCGTCCAACCGGTGCACCGGCACAATAAGGGTACAGGAGAGGCGCGAGGTGGTTGGGCCTTCGCTTTTGTCTATAGGAGTCATCATGAAAGAGGAGCGAACTCGGCCTTGAGTTCTTCTCTATTTAACGGCCGCGGCCGAAGCTGTCATGCCGCGGGAGGAGAGGCTTTGCCGAGGGGAGAAGGAGGCCGCGATTTGAGCGAAGACTCCCTCGTGCCGCGCGTCACTTCGATATAACAGGGTGCTTGCAGGTAGGGTTTGTTATCCGAACGGACGTGCCGTCCTCGGTTTTTGAAAGAAGCCAAAGCGGCGGAATGTCTCAGCCGGTTGGCGGCACCGTGCTAAAAATTCTTGCCCGGTTTCCAATAACCAAGTCGGCATTTTTTTCCCAGTCGTCGCAAGGCGGATGGTAAACGATCTCCTCGTAATATGAGTCCCGTCTGAGGTGAGCGGGGATCGCCCCTATGATGGGCAGAGGTGCCACATTACCCGGCCGTAGATTTGGCCAGAACCGTAGATGACGGCCCGAATAAATCCATTCACGTCGGCCGCTCCGACTATGGATCTGACTTCATGGAAGGTTGTGAACTCGTCCCTGGCTAGGGGGAGGTACGCGAGCCTACCAAGGGAGCGAGGCGGGTAGCTACCGTGCGATGTCCGCGTTCATTCATATGGTCATCCAACACAAAATGGGCCTCGGGTCCCAGATCTCTGGAAAGATCGAGTACAGTCATCTGCTTGAATTGAGGAGGAAGGGGTTGTTCGGACAGGAGTTGCCTAAGTGCCGCGCCAAATCTGCCGTCATTGGGAGTGTAGACTTTGTTTTCAAAGACAATGATTTGAACCTGGCTCAGATCTTTAGTCGATCCTTTCCTCACCGCGTTCAAAAAAGCCGCGGCGCTTTCCTGGGGAGTAGCGAGTTCGGCTTGACGCTTTTCTTGGTCATTGCCGACTATGAATCGGGTGAGAGCGAGAGAGTACTTTCCGAAGTAATACTTGGTGGCTTGGGCGTGGGCGGCTTGGAGAGATTCCAGAATCTCCTTACTTTGTATGTCGAGCTTATTGGCGTTGTCTAGAAAGGTGCGGTTTTCCCGGTAGTCATTGTCGCAGTACGCGATCACCAAAAATCTCAGTCCGGACGTGTCGACTCGGTTCAGCATCCGCATTTCCCGAACCGTTCCGTAGGAGGAAATGCTGGCATTGAGAGTCTTTCGGTCAGTCATCTTTTGTAATATTTTGGGGAAAGTTTCGTCCTGTGCTACGCCCCAGCCCATGGCGAACGAGTCTCCCAGGACGACTACTTCAGGCGCCGAAAGCGAGTTTTCGTCATCGCGCACGCCAAGGCTATTCGTAGTGAACGCCACCGAAAATTCAATATTGGAGAAAAGAAATCGTGCTTGAGGTTTCAGGGTGTAAAAGAGATCCGGATGGTAGGTGGTTGCGGTAGGGGAGAGTGAAACTATGTTTCGAACGTGGTCGCGATAAATCGATCGGGTGACGGTTCGTACCCATTCAGGCAATAGAGCCACGGCTCCCGGCGTGTGCAGGAGGGCGGCGACGGCAAGCTCCAAGAGGGCGAACGCGATCCCTACAAAACAGATAGAGAGCGCCACGAGTTTAAGTCCCCTTCGCTTTTCAGTGGGGCCGGAGTTGGTCCCCGCATTGAGGCGAAAGCGAATCATCGCAGTGGGCTCGCCCCGAGGCGATATCGGATGGCCTCGGTCCATTCCACGAGACGAAGCAGAATCGCTATTCCAATAACTTGGGCCGTCTTCATAATTCCGAAAGTTCGGCGATGGCGGAGGGTTTGAATCATTCCCCTGCCATACTGCTCGAAACGGTGAGCGAGGGTTTGGTGAGAGGTGAGTTGCAGGCGGCCACCTGCTACCCGGCGGCAACGTTGCATGAGGTCTGCTACCGATCGGCGAGCGCGGTGGTGCACCACCGCATCCGGTGCGAATTGCTGGCGGTATCCCGCCGCAAAGACCCTCTGCCCCCATTCTACATCTCCGCCCGATCGCAACTGCGGATTAAAGGGACCAACGGTATCAAATACCGAGCGGTAAGTGAAAAGGTTCGCCGTTGCGGCAAAGTGTTCCCGGATAAGATAGTCGGACTGTCGAAATCCGACGATGCTCTCATAGAGTTCCGAGGCATTAGGTCTGTCTGGATCGGAAACTCCAATCGGAAGGCTTCCCCCCACTAAGCCGCAGTTGGCGGTTCGCCCCAAGCAGGTGACTCCGTTTCGAATCCAATTTCGGTCGGGCTCGCAGTCGGCATCGGTAAAGGCGAGCACGCTTCCCGCCGAGTGACGAACCCCGGTATTTCGGGAACGATAGCTTCCTGGCTCCGCTTCGCGTAGTAAGGTGGCGCCGAGACAAGCTTCCTCCGGCAGGGGGTTGGAAGTGTCGTTGTCGACGATGAGAATTTCCAAAAGTTCGGAAGGGTAGTTCTGTTGGCGCAATGCGCTAAGGCAAAGGGCGAGGTCGGCCTTATGGCCGTAGACCGGTACGATTACCGAAACAGTCGGTAGCTCTTGATTCAGGCGGACCACCTCTGGAAAGGGCCTGTGCATCACGGTTCAGGGAGCGTAAAGCTTAGCCCGAGCGATGTCCCCTTGCAACGAGGGCAGAGTAGGGGAGGGGGCGAGTCTGCTCGGGCTGGTATTCTTGGGACGGCCGTGCGTGAAACGCGACAGAATTTAGTTACGGGTTCTCCCTTTTTCACGCAATAGTTCACCGCATCTTAACACCGAGGTTGAAGGACTATGACCTCGGTCTCTATGCCGCTTGCGCTGGCGTAGTCGTTGTCACAATCCTACTTGCCTGGATTTCGAGTGAGTACTTGGTGCAACCGCTTTGAAGGCTGGGCCAAAAGCGCATATGCCGAATGATTTTCCAAAACGGTTAGCGGTGCTATTTGGTGGAGGCCAAGTAAAGAGCTCGGGCATCGACCGCAAGGTGGATAAGAGTGATGTCATCGGGAAGGGCGCCGTGGGCGCGGTAGGCATCGACGATGCCCATGATCTCGTTCTGCACTTCCAGAGGATCAGGCGACGTCTCTTTGGCGGCGACCAGGTTCCGCACCTTCTGGCGCGCGAGCTCGAGGGGCGCCTCGAGGCCGTCGGTGTGCAGTAAGAGCAAATCACCGGGCTCCAACCGGAAGGACTGTTCGCGAAACGCGAAATGATCCATGCCTCCCAAAGGCGGCGCTTTCGGAATGGTGCCGAGATCGACCGGGATGCCGGCGCGCCATACGGTGGGTTGGAGATTTCCCGCCACGCAGAAATGAAACTCGAGGGAGCTTCTATCCAAGATGCCGTAGAGTAGCGACATGGTTGCGAGCTCCTTTTCGTGGAGGTTTCGGATCTCGGTATTGAGAAATTCCATGAAGGACTTCGCATCGGGAAAGCGGTCCTTCATCTCTTCAAGGCGCACTTTTAAAAGTACGGCGAGAAGCGTCGCGGCCATGCCGTGACTCTTGGAATCTGCAAGCAGAAAGCCGTACCGTTTGCGATCTCCGAACTCGAAAATATCGTAGTAGTCGCCGCCGACGCCCGCCGCGGGAATGTACTTCACCGCGAGAGAAATCCCCGGAATGTCGGGAGAGCGCTTCGGAAGGAGCGAGCGCTGGATGTTGCCGGCAAGGCCCACATTGCGCTCAAACTGGGCGACGAGCCGTTCCGACGATCGGGTGAGCTCATCGTAATGGGTCTTTAGCAGCGCGTTTTGTTTTTCCAGGTCCCCCATCCGGAGGCGAAGCTCTTGAAACTCCGCCGCCTTCTGGAGCGCGAACCAAAACGTGGATTGCCAGTACTCGGCGGCCCACACATCGTTCTTCTCGGTGCAGGCGAGAAGCGCCCGTTGCCAGTCCGAGTCCGCGAGCCAGGCTTCGGGCAAAACGAGCGCTATCCACAGCTCGGGCGCCGCTTTTCGAAGGGCTCTCAGATCTTTTAACGAGCCTGCGGTCTTCGGCGCGAACACGAGGAGGTCGGGCAAATCGAGTACGTCGGGGAGACGGCGCGCCGTTTCAAAGGGGAACTTGCCCGCGACGAGCCCCCGTTTGAGGTCTTCCTCGGGCTGAACTCCGATGAACGCGATATTCATGAAAGCGTGCCGCCGTTCGTGTCATCGTCGTGAGGCTCCGAAGTGTTCCGGATTCTCTCTTCGACGTCTTCGTTCAAAGTTTCGTTGAGCCGTCCTCCCAGCATGGAGGAAACGGCGCCGCGCGGGGCAGGCGAGCGCGGGAAGAGCTTTCGCTTCATGCGCTGATTTTGCATGTAGAGCACCATCAGCTCGATGCTGCAAAGCAGGCCCGCGAAAATCATGCCGACCAAAGCGCTCGTTAAGACGACGAAGCCCAAAGCCGAAGGGCTAGTCGATTTCTGCCCGAAGCGCACCACGACTTCAGCCGGGTTCTGGTGCACGAAGGCAACGCCCAAGTAAGAAAGAAAAACGAGGATGGCGAAGAGCGGGATGATCTTTAAGCCCTTCATCTGAGCCTCGCGAAGTAAGGCGCGAGCGAATCATAGCTCGACATCAGGTGCTGCGGCATCGCGCGCGTATCGGCGATGACCGGCATGAAATTATTGTCTCCGAGCCAGCGCGGCACGACGTGAAGATGGAGATGATCCTTGATGCCCGCGCCGCCCGCGGTGCCCAGGTTCATGCCGAGGTTGTAGCCACCCGGCTGATAGGCTCCCGCGAGCGCTTTTACGCCGTGCTGAGCGAGATCGTGCATCTCGGCGGATTCTTCCGCCGTCATCGAGACGAAGTCCGCCGTGTGCCGAAGCGGCACGATCATCAGGTGGCCGTTCGCGTAGGGGTACTTGTTCATGATCACGAAGTTGAGCTTTCCACGGTGGAGGATCAGATTTTCGCGATCGCCGGACTGCCTGGGCAAGCTGCAAAAGACGCAGCCGTCGTCCTTCGGGCCTTTCAAAAAATCCATTCGCCAAGGGGCCCAAATTTGTTTCGTAGACATAGGATTCGCCTGCCTTCCTATCGGAGAAGTAAGCGTTTTTCTTAACGAAGGGTGATCGGATTGTAAAACAGATAGGGCGAGTCTTGCCCGAGGAGAAGGCCAAAAAGGGTGTGGACTTGTGCCCAGATTTCCACACGGTAGACGCCGGGCGTTGTAGCCGGGAGGCGCGCCGTTCCGGCGATGGTGGTCTCGCTCTCCAGATTCCCGTCTTTCCAAAGTCGCACCACGGCTTTGTAGGGAAATCCGCCGGGGAGCTTTACCAGGAAGGCGCAGCCATCGGCGAACTTCGCGCTCTCTCCGCTGCGCGCTATGCCTTCGGAGCCGCATTCGTAGGCCCAGTCCGCGCCGTCGACGGGATAAAGATAGGGATAGGCGACCGCCATGTGTCCCTGACGGACGGCTTGAAACAAGGCATTGCGACGCGCTTCGAAATCCTCGGGCGGCGGGCCGGGCGGAAGAAACACCAGATTCGAGGCGATCTTAAAAACCTCTCCGTAATCGGGCCAGCGCACGGAGAAGTCTTTGCGCAAAATGAGTTTCGCATGAGCGTCGTGCCCGAGAAAGCCAAAGTGCCCGCTCGACATGGAGTTGAGCGAGTCCCACGCCACGAAGTCTTTCTTATAAACCTCGGTAAAGCGGGCGACGGCCAAAAAAACGTTCGCGGGAAAGAGCGCCAGGGTGGCCGCGAAGCTCAAGGACGAATCGTAGAACTCGCGCTGCCAAGCAGAATCGAAGTTCACGATCTCGACGCCTTCGGGAATGCGATCGAGTCTATCCCAAGGACGCTTCAAGTTACTGGGGTGCGCGACCGCGACGAAAAGATCAGCGGCCGAACCAGTGCCGAGCAGATGGCTCCAGGAAAGATCCACGAGCGCTTGATCGCTTCGGGACTCCATGAGCTGGGTCGGGAAGAAGGTGAGCAGATGACCCGCCGGCGTCGAAGCTTCCATCGCCACGAACACGTCGACGCCGTCGTAATTGGCTTCCTGTCCCGCGCGTTTGGCGCCCATGTTGTCGTGATCGGTGACGACGACGAAGTCGAGGCCCGCCTGTTTGGCGCCCGCCGCGATTTCCGGAATGGTCCCGCCGCCGTCATGAGAAAAGTGGGAATGGACGTGAAGCGCTCCGAGACGGAAAGGGCGCTGGGCGGTGGACGGCGGTACGCGCGTCGGCAAGACGGAATAGATTTCCGCGAGCCCCAGGAGAACCACAGCAAAGAGAAGCCAATGGCGCATCGTGAACTATTGCCTCTCTATGGCGAGGGCCGGCTGGGCGCCGCCCCTTTCGAAAAACGAAAAACCGCAAGCCGGCCCGCCGCTTTTTCGCGCACGGTGACGGGCACTTCGGTCACGAGCTCCCTTTGACCGAAGCAAGCGAGCGACGGATCGGTAAACCCGTTCTCGACCAAGGCAAGCACGTTGTTTTGCTCGCAGACTTGCACGGGATCTCTCATGCGGAAATGGTGCATGCGGCCGCCTCCGGTCGGGCGAGACGAGACACCAAAATAATTCAAATAGGATTGCCACTGGTAGGTGAACGCAAAGACCGGCTCTCCCGGCACCTTCTCGGCCAACGCCGCGGCGAGGTGCTTGGTGGCGTCGAACTTTCCATTGAGCGCGGAGTAGCGATCCTTTTCGACGGGGAGGGCGCCGATGGGGTGCATGCTATGAATGAGTAAAGCCCCGCTCACCACAAAAGCGGGAGCCATGCAAAGGGCGATGAAGACTCTCGCCGCCGTCTTGAACGAGTTATCCTCGAAAAGCGTTTGAGCGACTGGCCAGAACGTGACGTAGGCCACGATCCCCCAGTTCCCTTCCATCGGCGCGCGAGTGGCCTGGATCAGAAACAGAGAGAGGGGCACCAGGAAGAAATAGAGAAAGACTTGAAGGTCGGGCAGGGCGGACAGTCGTTTGCGAAACCCCAAAATCCAGGGAAGCACCACGAAGGGTAAGGCGCCGACTAGCAAGACTTGCGCGGAAAGGTAGTTCCAGAACGCCGCGGGCGCGGTCGCGCCGAGCGAATGGTTCCACTGAAACTTCACCGGGAGAAACCCGTTCTGAATGTTGTAAATCAGTATCGGAACCGCGACCAAGGCCGCGATCCCGGCGTGAAGCGCGAAGCCCTTCAGCCACGCGCGCGGCCGGTAATTGAAAAGACAAAGCAAGCCGAAGCAAACGGGGGCCAAGGCCATCGTGTACTTGCTGAGGAGACCGAGTCCCAGACAAACCCCACCCAGCGCCCACAAAGCGGAAGGAATCGGCGACTGGTGGTACACCCGGCGCATGGGATCGGCGCTCCACTCCTGCAGCCTCCGGTTCACGCTCACGCCCCAAAGCGCGTAGAGAAGCCAGAAGACCATGAGGGGAACGTCCGGTGTCATGTAAATCGAGAGCACCAGTACGATGGGACTGAAAGCGACCGCAAGCAGCAAGCCCCTCGATCGCATTTGCAACGCGAGTAAGCCCAAGACCAGCGTGCTAGCGAGGCTTGCAAAAAAACGGATGCCGAACGCGTTTTGCCCGAAAATCGCCGTGGAAACTCGAATGAGATACGCCACCATGGGCGGGTGATCGAAATAGCTCCATTGCAGATGCCGCGCCCAGCTCCAGTAATAGAGCTCGTCTTCCGCGAGAGGAAAATGGAAGGACAGTAGAAAGTGGAACAGAGTGAACGCGATGAGCCCGAGGGCGAGGCCCCGGTTACCCAGTCCGGTCGTCCACTGTGAGGATTGGGCGCCGAGCTGCTCCCACCTCATCCACCTTTCCCACGATTGTTTTTGTGGGGGCATTTTCAAAAGTTTCTCCCGTTTCAATTAACCGGGCGATGTCGCGGAGCGCGGCCACTAGCCCATCCAGCTCTTTCAAGCTCTCGGTTTCCGTCGGCTCGATGAGCATGGCGCCGGAAACGATGAGAGGGAAATAAATGGTGGGCGGGTGATAGCCCCGGTCGATGAGTGCTTTGGCGATTTGCAAAGTTTTAACGCCGCGGCTTTTGGCGTATTTCTGATCCGTCAGCACGCACTCGTGCATGCTCGGGCGCTCGACGGCCGTCGGGAACACGTCTTGAAGGCGCGCTCGCAGGTAATTGGCGTTGAGTACTGCCGCCTGCGAAACCCGCTTCAAGCCCGGCGCTCCGTGGTGGAGGATGTAAGCCAAGGCGCGCACGACGACGCCGAAATTGCCCATACCGCCCTTCACCTTACCGATGCTTTGAGCGAGGTTCTCGACGACATATTTCCCTTCCACGTGCCGGATGCGCGGGTTGGGGAGAAAGGGCGCCAGATGCGCGCGCACGGCCACCGGGCCGGCGCCAGGACCACCGCCTCCGTGAGGCGTGGAAAAAGTTTTGTGTAAATTATAATGCTGAACGTCGACACCGAGGTCCCGCGCTTTGGCGGCTCCCATCACGGCGTTCATATTGGCGCCGTCCATGTAAACTTGCGCGCCGATGGCGTGGAGCTTTTCGGCAATCTCGGGAAGATTCGACTCGAAGAGGCCGAGAGTCGACGGGTTCGTCACCATCATGGCGGCGATGTCCCGGCCGTGCTTTTCGATGGCTTCTTCCACCGATTCCACCGTGGCGATGCCCGACGCGCCCGTTTTCAGCTGGACGACTTTGTAGCCGACCAAGGTACAGGTCGCGGGGTTCGTGCCGTGAGCGGAGTCCGGAATGAGAACCAGGCTTCTTTGGCTACCGAGGCTTTCATGGAACGCGCGGATGATCGCAAGCCCGGTGAACTCGCCGTGTGCGCCGGCGGCGGGCTGCACGGAACATTCGTCGAGCCCGGAAATCTCGCAAAGCGCGCGCTCGCAGCGGTACAAAATCTCGAGAGCGCCCTGGCAGATCTCTTCCGGCATTTCCGGATGGATGTGGGCCAGGCCGGCCAAGGCCGCGAGCTCTTCATTGATGCGCGGGTTGTACTTCATCGTGCACGACCCCAAGGGGAAGGTGCCGGTGTCGATGGAGTAGTTCCAGCTGGACAGCCGCGTGAAATGGCGAACCGTATCGAGCTCGGACACTTCAGGAAGTTCCGCGGGCTTCGTGCGCTGACCTTCCGAGGGATGTTTCAAGGGCACTTCCAAGGGGGGCAGCTCGAAGCCGACTCGGCCTTTCGAAGAGCGATCGAAAATGGTGCCTTCGAGCATGGCAAGGCCGCGAGTGGCCTGGCTGACGGGTGCGTCGTGGTTCTCAGTCACAGGAAATAACCTCCACGAGGCGGTCGATGTCTTGGCGCGTGAGCTTCGGGTGCGCGCAGATGAGAAGCGCGTTCGCGAGCTCGTTTGCGCCAGGCACTTCCGAGCGGAAGCGCTGTTCGAGACGAATGCCCGGCAAAATGCCTGAGTTCAAAGCCTTCTGAAAACGATGCTTCAAGTTCGGAATCTCGAAAACGCCTTCGCGGTAGTGATTGCCGCTGAATGTCCGGCGGATGCCGACCGCTTCGAGGGATTTCGATAGATAATCAAAGAGCGAATAGTTCGTCTCGCCGAGACTGATAAACCCAAGTTTCCCGAGAAAGCTCAGGTAAATCGTCGCGCGCAGCGCGATGAGCCCTTGGTTCGTGCAAATGTTGGAAGTCGCTCGCTCGCGGCGGATGTGTTGCTCGCGAGTGGAAAGCGTCAGGGTGTAAGCGCGCTGTCCATGGGCGTCCGTGGTCTCGCCGCAAAGCCGGCCTGGCATCTGGCGGATGTACTCTTTCTTCGTGGCGAAGAAGCCCAGATGCGGGCCGCCAAAGAGCATGGGAGTCCCAAACTGATGGGCTTCACCGACGACGATGTCTGCGCCCAATTTTCCCGGCGACTCAAAGAGAGACAGCGCGGACGGATCGGCGCAGCTCACGACGAGCAAAGTGCGGGGCGGAAGCGCGGCGCGGATCTTCGTGAGGTCTTCGACGACTCCGAAGTAGTTCGGATAGCCGACGACGAGGGCGATGGGAGACGTTTCCTTAGCGGCTTTGGCGAGGGCATCGAGATCGAGCGCGCCTTCTTTAGTCCAGCCGATTTCAGTCGCTTTGCCGGGCTGATGCCGAAGGAAAGTCTTCATGACTTCCTTTGTGTCCGGCGAAAGGCTCGCGGCCACGAGGTAATTCTTAGGTTCGCCGATGGCGAGACGCTGGGCCATCAGAACGCCTTCGGCGGCGGCCGTTGGGCCGTCGTACATGGAAGCGTTCGCCACTTCCATGCCGGTGATTCGGCTCATCATCGTCTGAAATTCGAAAATGACCTGCAAAGTGCCTTGGCTGATTTCGGGCTGATAGGGCGTGTAGGTCGTCAGGAACTCGCCGCGCAAAGCCAGCTGATCGACGATGGCTGGCACGATATTGTCGTAGATGCCGCCGCCCATGAAGTGGACGTCGCACTTCTGGTTTTTGACCGCCTGGCGGCCGAAGTACTTGCGGAGCTCGTGCTCGGTAAGCCCCTTGGTCCGGGACGGCGGGCTATCGGGAAGCTCGAGCTTGAACTCGGCTTTCTCCCGAATCTTCGGGGGAATGGTCGAAAATAGATCGTCAAGGCTACTCAAGCCGATGACGGCGAGCATTTTCTTTTCTTCTTCGGCTGTGAGCGGGATGGAAGGCACTAGGCGCTTTCCTCGACATAAGCCTTGTAGGCTTTGTCGTTCATCAAATCTTCGATGTCCGAGCGATCCTTCACTTCGACTTTAATGAGCCAGCCGTCCGTATAAGGATCGTCGTTGATGAGCTCAGGGCTTTGGAGAAGCGGCTGATTCACTTCGACCACCCGGCCGGTGACCGGAGCGTACAAATCGCTGACGGCCTTTACCGACTCGACCACGCCGAAGGGGTCGTCCTTTTGGACTTGTTCGCCTTCTTTGGGAAGCTGGAGGTAGGTGATGTCGCCAAGAGACTCCTGAGCGAAATCAGAGATACCGATGGTGGCGATGCTATCGTCATCCAGGTAAACCCACTCGTGCTCGTTCGTGTAGTGCAGTCCCTCGGGGATCTTCATTGGAGCCTCTCCTCATTTCGGGGGACCCCCATGGGCGAGATCCTGCCGCGATTGATAGGGCAATACCATAGAATTTATAGAGGGTTAGTCAATCCTAAAGTGAGTCTGGCAACGCTCCGGGTTATCTCGTTTTTTCATCGAGCCATTCGAGTAAGGACTGGCCTTCACTCGTCTTGCTGAAGCCGGTATCGTTCTTCGGCATGGCTTTCACGCCGGATTTGCGCATGGCGGTCGCCATCTTCTTCAGTACCGGCTTTTTTTCCAAGTCGGCCGGGATGAAAAGGAACGCGGCCGTCTGGCTACCGCCCGGGGCATGGCATTTCGAGCACTTCTTCTCGAGAAGGCCTTTGGCGGCGTCATCCACGAGCTTTCCCGCCGCGGGCTTTGGATTGGGATACGGCTCGGTGTTGGATATTTTTGGCGCGGGAAGGGAGGTCGGCCTTTCTACCGCCTTTTTGGCAAGCTCACTGGGCAGCCCTTGCCCCGCCGGGATTTCGGAAAGGGTCGGTTCTCCGCTGGGGCCCGCGGAAGCAAACACCTTGCGACTCCCCTCACTGGGCGCGGAAGCGAGGGAGGTCTGCTGCAAGCGGCCCCGGGTCTTCGGATCGAAGCTCGTGCCGTCCCCGTGATCCAGGCCTTGGCTCTGGTCGAAAGCTTCGAGCGCCGCCCGGATATTGTCGTTGGCGCTCTGGTTACCTAAAAAGAGAGACTGGCCCTTGGCATCGGACGCTAGGGCGGCGTTGTCCGGATCCAAATCGAGAAAGAGATTTCCCGCCGAGTCCTTGCGCCCGATGATTTTCGCGAGATCCACGGCGAGCCCGTCCTCGCCGTTCTTCAGCTTCGCGCTGATGAAGTCGAGAACCGCGTCTTTTCCGAACTGTTTTACCAGCTGGGCGCGGGATCCTTCGTCTCCCGATAACGCATTGGATAGGAGCTGGTCGAAATCGCGGTTTCGGTTCAAGACGCCGTCATAGGCGGCCTTGAAGTCTTTTTTGAAATCGTTATCGGCGAGCCCGCCCACGGACACGTTCGCGGCTTCGGCGATCTTTTCGAATATCGCGAGATCGAGGCCTTCCGTCTTGGCGTTGGTCGCGGCATTCCATAATTTTTCCCGTTGAGCGCGGTTGAGAGGTCCCATGTGCCGGGCAAGGACTTTGGCGAGCTTTTTGGGATCGCCTCCCGTCCGCTTGAGCTCATCGGCGAGATCGAGCGCGCGCTCAGGCCGGATGAAGAAATGGTCGGCGAGAAACTGCAGGGTCGGGTTTTGGAGCCGCCGCTCGATTTCCTTGGCCGCGGCCTCTCGCGAGGAATCGCCTCCCGCTTTTTTGAGCATTTCCTTGAGAACCTTCGCGTCCCCCTGGCGGGCTTTGTCGGCCAATTGAAAGAGTGCCTTGCGCTTCTCGTCGGCGATTTCCTGGGAAAACGTCGCGGCCTCCACCGGGGACACCCTATCCATAAGATCCTCGACGGACTTCCACCAGGCGGGCGCGCCGGCGTTTTGCCCTTCGCGCACCGCGCTCTTTAACTGATCGAGGGAAAGGGGAGAGGCTTCACCCGTGCGGCGCACGATGGGACCGGGACCTGAAGACGAGTTGTGATCGGCAGTCTCCGCGAATACGGCTAAGGAAGGAAGGATCAGAATGGAAAAAAGACACAGGGGAAACTTCGAATACCGCATGCGCTACCTCAACTACGGTCCACTTCAGCTGCAACGACTCGCTATGAGCCCTAAAGATTGCAACTGGGGTGCCGAGTTTTGGCCTTGCTGTAACGGGCGGATACACGACGTGTGGGACGAGGTTTTGGTCAGGGGAACAAAGACAGAAAGTCTTCGTGGCGCCCGTGCGGATGAAACGCGCGGCGCACCGAGGCCCAAGTGAAGTAAGGCGAATCTCCTGACTGCTTTACTTCACGAACGCTTGAAGGCTGGAGCGGACGGCATCGGAGACCGCTCCCCGCATGGCCGGTACTCGCTTGGTGGCCGCGATGGCGTCCGCCACGGAGTACTCTTTGCTGCCCTTCTTAATCTTGCCGTCGCCGACGACTTCGGGGTCGCCCAAGTTATGGCAGCCCGTGCAATTGGCGGAAATGACGTCCTTCAGGGCCTTGGCGTCTCCCTCACCGGATTTAGCCGGCGGATTCGTGCCTTTCGCGGGCGGTGTCGCCGGGTCGGCGGAAGGCTTCGCGGATTTCTCGGGGGCTTTCGCTTGAGTTTCCGTTTGCGTGTTCGCGACTCGGGTGGACTTCGTCTGAGCGGCCGGGCGCTGCCTGGCGACCCGCGGCTTGGAAGCCGAGCTTGCGAGCTTACCGCCCGTATCTACGCTGAAAGTTCTATCGGGGATCGAAAACGCTTTGCCCGACAAAGTGGTGGTGTGGAGACCGCCACGCGCGTCGCTAAACGCGTTCAACGCTTGCTCCATGGACTCGCGGGTGAGACCGAGGTTCAGGCGCTGGTTCTCTTTGCCAACTTTCAAATCCAAAAACTTTTGTTTGCCGTTTTGTCCGCCGAAAGAGACGGCATCGATGATGTCGTTGGCGAGCTTGACGTTGCCGGCCTTTCTCTGGGCTTCGACGAACGCCATCAGCATCTTGCGATTGAGTCTGCCGCGCAAAGCTTCCTTCGCTTTGTTATTGCCGGCGAGGGCGTCTTTTACCTTTTCCTTCATGTCGGCAATCCGATCCTGCCGGCCCTTGAAAGCGGTTCCGAAGGCTTCGTTATATTTCTCGGAGCCTTCCACCTGAGCGGGGTTTCCGTCTAAAATTTTGCCGGCCCAGAAGAGCCGATCGAGCAGCGCCATGGCGCGCGCGTCGGGCGGCGTGTTGGCGAGCTCCGCGTTTCTGGCCTTTTCGACGAGACCGAGAGCGAGGTCCGCTTGCGGGCGATCCAAAGTGCCGTACAAATCGGCGAGTAGGCGCGCCATGGGAGCTTCGTCGCCGGCTTTGGCGGCGTCGACTCCTTTGGGAATGCTGAGCTCGGGGTGTTTGCCGCCGTAGAGATCCGCCACCGTGTCTTTCGGGATGCGGAACATCGAGGAGAGAAGCGAGACCTCTTCAGGCTTCAAAGTCGTAGGATCTTGTTTTGGCCGCTCGACGCCCGCTTCATCTGCCTTTGGTGCCGTTACTTTGGGGTCGGTGGATTCGGCGTGGGGCTCAGCTAGGGCGACCGCCGTCAGTACTATGAAGAAAAATAAGTAATGCCGTTTCATCGCATTTCTCCGCGCTTGGCCCACATCTATTTCGCCTGGAACTCCCACTCACACGTAAGTGCAACGAGGGTGCCAGAGAGGTAGAGCCTTGGGATGGGACGAGGTGACGATTTGCGCCGCTCTTATAATAGCCGAAAGAGAATACGGCGGGAAATGGCTTCGCGCATTTGCGCTGGGTACGCTGCCCTGAGACCAAACGGCATACGCGGGCTCGTCGTTGATATCACGATCTAATTCGCGAATCGTTTGGGTCCGGCTCAGCTGACCAAAGCCCCTACACCGTTTTCGGCGTTTTCTTCGTATGGGACGGCACGAACGGAAGCTTTACGACGCGGGCCGGGATTAGGTCTTCGCGCACTTCCACGAAAAGCTTGTCGGACGCCGCCCACTTCTTGCCGACAAAACCGAGTGCGATCGGCTGATTCAAGTGAGGACTGAGCGAGCCGCTGGTGATTTCTCCCACCGGTGTCTTGTCTTCGAGACAGATACGGTAGCCGGCGCGCGGAATACGGCGATCGTCCACGAGAAAGGCTTTCAATTGTTTTTCGGGACCCGCGGCGGCTTCCGCTTGCAGAGCCTTTTGTCCCACGTAAGGCACCGGCTTATCGAGCTTCACCACCCAGGTTTGTCCGGAGGCGAGGGGCGTTAGCTCCGGAGAGAGCTCGTGCCCGTGGAGCGGATACCCCATCTCGAGGCGAAGCGTGTCGCGGGCGCCTAGCCCGATGGGCTGAAGGCCTTCCGCTCGTCCCAGCTCCAGAAGTCGATCCCAGACCACCGCGGCTTCGGAGGCCGGCAGATAGAGCTCGAAACCATCTTCGCCCGTATAGCCCGTGCGGGAGAGATAGCAGGGGCGATCGAAAACGGTGGTTTCCACGGCCCAATAATATTTGAGGTTCTTCACTTTATCCGGCGGCGAAAGCCGGCAGAGAATCGCTTCCGCTTTGGGGCCTTGGAGCGCGAGCAGTGCCGTATCGTCGGAGAGATCCTTGAACTCGACGCCGCCACCCAGGCGGCTACGGATCCACGTCACGTCTTCCTTGCGGTTTCCGGCGTTCACGCAGATGAAAACTTCGTCGGGGGAGCGGCGGTAGACGACGAGATCGTCGATGACGCCGCCGCGCTCGTTGCAAAGCATGTTGTACTGAGCCTGCCCGAGGGCCAATTTCTCGACGTTATTGGTGACGAGCTTATTGACCTCGGAAAGCGCGTTCGTCCCGCGGACGCTCACTTGACCCATGTGGGAGACGTCGAAGAGGCCCGCGGCTTTCCGCACGGCTTTGATTTCCTCGATGACGCCCGTGTACTGCACGGGCATCTCGTAACCCGCGAAGGGCACCATGCGGGCGCCCAGCTGAAGGTGGCAGCGGTGAAGCGGAGTTCTATTTAGCGTTTCGTTTTTCATGGTACGCGTCCCAAATTTTAGGTAGCAGTTCTTCGGTCCGAATGGTCATCAAGTGAAAGCCATCGCAAACGTCTTCGAGGGCGAGCATGGTCCGCACCGCGAAGTCGATGCCGTGTTGCTCGGCGTTAGGCGCCGACTCGAAACCCGCGAGCACGGAATCGGGAATGCGGATGCCCGGAATGTTGTCGTGGATGTAGCGGGCCACTTCCGCCGAGTGCAGAAGTAAAATCCCGGCGAGCACCTTCGTCTGGAAACGCGCCTTCGCGTCGGCGATGAAGGCGCGGAAATCCTCGATATCGTAATTGGCTTGGGTCTGAAAGAACTGGGCGCCCGCCGCGATCTTTTTTTCCATGCGGGCGATTTGCCCCGCGCTCGCTTGGCTGGGATTGACGACCGCGCCGACCAAAAACTTGGTCTTCTTGTTCATCTTCTCGCCGTTCCAGTCAGTGCCGCCTTGCAGCTTTCGGACGATCTCGAGCTCGCGCACGGACTCCACTTCGAAGACGGGTTTGGCTTGCGGGCAGTCGCCCGCTTTCACCGGATCGCCGGTGAGGCAAAGCACGTTGGGAATGCCGAGAGCGCCCGCGCCCATCAGATCGCTTTGGAGCGCGATGCTGTTGCGATCGCGGCAGGTGAGCTGGAGGACCGGCTCGTGGCCCGCGTCGAGCAGCACCTTGCACGCGGCAAGGCTCGACATCTTCACCAGCGCGCGCTGGCAATCGGTGATGTTGATGGCATCGACCTTGGGGCCGATGAGGGCGGCGTGCTCGAGCAGTCGCTTGATACCGGGCCCCTTGGGGGGCGCGATCTCGGCGGTGATGACCTTCTGGCCCGAGGCAAGCTTATCCGCGAGTTTTCCCATGGAGCGGAGGGTAGCGCACTCCCCGCTAGTTGGAAACTAGAGCCTACGCGGGACAATAAATCCGAGTAAAAATGTGTCAGACGGGTTTCCACGACGGCGCACGGAGAGTTTTGAAGCCAAGTCGTGCTCATTGCACGGGGAGGTTTCAAAAATCGAGTACGTCGTCGTGGAAGCCCGGCTGGCGCAAGTCCGCGACGGTTTTCACCCGGATTTATTGTCCCGCGTAGGCTTAAACTAAGCCGCGGCTTCTTTTTTCTTTTCTTCTTTCGCGACTGCTGCGGCCGGGGCGACTTTCGCGACGACTTGGCCCTTCACGTAATAATTCGTGTAGTGCTCTTCGCAGTAGCCGAAGCGGTTGGCCGCTTTCGGCTTCGCGCAGCTCGTGTCGCTACATTGTTTGTAACGGCCATTGCCGTACTCGTTGTGGCGCCAGAGGGCGTAGTGGTGGGCGCAGTAACCTTTGGCCCGGTAGGTGCGTTTGCACTTGGCCGCGCGGCAAGGAGGCTTGGCGGCCCGTTTCGTGGCTCGTTTGCTCGTTGCTTTGCCCGAGGTAGCCAGGCGAACGGTGTTGTCAGCGGGCTTCTTCGCGGCTTTGGCCTTCTTCACCGTCGTCGTCGTTTTCTTGGCTTTCTCGGTCGGTTTCGTCGCCATGTATCCTCCGGGCGTTTCAAAAATTTTGCGCGCAAACCCTTTTGGGTTCTTGCCTAGGTTTTATCGGGCGTTTTGCGCGGTGACTTGAAGCCGAAGACCGGAGGTGCCTTGGCGCGGAGCGTAACGTGAAGAGAACCGAATAAAGTGAAAGATCCCTACCCAGCGGTCCGCCGTCCTTGAGCGTGGGTGAGCCGATGGTGGGCCTGGCAAAGGATCCGAAGGTTATCGAGGCTATTTAGCCCACCTTTCGCCACTTCCTTTACGTGATGTAGGTGAAGCCATCGTTTCTGCTCGCATCTGACGCCAAAGGGGCCGACAAAGGTGCACTGATTTCCGTCTCTCAACTGCACGGGGTGGACGACGGACGTAGGAACAGGGTGTCTACCGCTCTTTGGGGGATTTCTTGAGGAAATGGTCTTGCCTCTCGCTGCCTTCTTGAGCGGATCGTGTTTCTCGGTCATTTCCTCCGCCATCCAGGCGATGACCTCCGCGAGCGCTACCGATTTTTTGCGCTTCTGCGAAAGAAGGTCGGTGAGAGCCTTGAGGTTGGCCTCTGTCTTAGGATCGACGGGACATTTTAGCTCCGCCAGGTCCTTGGCGACCGGCCGGATTCTTTCTTTTACATGGGCCTTCGGATTCACGGCTTTCACTTCCCGCTCGAGATCCCTCTGCTTCAAATCTTTGGCTTTCTCAATCCATGCTCTGCAATTGGCTTTGGTGACGGCGGGAGCGATTCGCCGCGCTTGAGATACAGAGAGCTCGCCGCTGCGAACCGCCTGGCCAATCTCGGGCACCTCCTGGCTCTTTTCGAATATCGTCTTGAAGTAGAACGCCTGTGCGCTCGATAGTTTGAGTCGGCGTTCACAGTAGTCGAAGATATTGGAGTAACCGAGGGGAGTGAAAAGCCGTTGCTTATGCATCTCGCCCAACTCTTCCAAAATCTGAGCCTCCTTCGCCAAATAGTCCGTGCTCATCGCCACTAATTTTTCGTCGTACTTCAAAGCAAGTTCATTCATGAATAAAGAAATACCACGGCTTTTTTATCGACGATTTTTCGCCTTAGGGCGGCTCTGAATCCCCGCGCGGAATGAGCGCGGAGCGAGTCACTCAAGCTGTCGCGACAGCGCACCAGACCGCACTCCGTGGCCCTTTCAACGGCCACTAAACGCCACCCCGGAAAAACGCCCGGCCACGCCCAAAAATCCCAGAAAGCCTGTCAATAAAAACAGGGGAGCGCGTGAGGAAATCCACGCCACATTTCCTCGAGGAAATGGGGGAATACCATTCCCCCATACCAACCGTCCCGACTGGAATGGAGCTTGAACTCAAGAGCGAAGCCGCCAACGGCGGGCCCGAAGGGACTCTTGAATTCAAGCTCCACTCCAGTCACCCAACGCTAAATATGGAGGCCTTCGTGGAGCCACTGCTTCGACGGCAGCTTCGCAAACCGGTCTCGCGACAAAACCGACGCGTCGATAGTCTTATATGCCCCGTCGACGATGAGCTCCGAAATCGCAATCGCAGCCCCGTGGCACTGCATGACGCCGCGGCCGGTAAAACTATGCGCCTCGAAAATGTTCCTAAAACCAGTGAGCCGCCCTAAAAGTCCCGAAGTGTCCGGCGTGTAACTATAGAGACCGCCCCAGCCGGTCACCCATTTCAGCCGTTCGAACTTCGAGGACCGTTCATACAAAGCAGGCCAGATGTGGCTTTCGAAAAAGTCACCGTCGTAATCGAAACGGTACCCTTCGGGCTCGTTCTTCAATACGAATCCGGAAAGCACGTTGCCGCCTTCCGGGTGGAAATAGACACCCGAGGTGTCGACCACCATCCCATAGGGAGTCATATCGAACTCTTCCGACTTGAACATACAAATCTGCCGGCGCACCGGCTTCACCAAAGGTTTGCCGACGAGCTGCGCGAGAAGTCCCTGGAGCCAAGCGCCACCCGCGAGCACCACGAAAGAGAAATCGCCTTTTTGCGTGGCCATTGGGGCCTTGAGAGGATCGTGCAAAACTTCGAGAGCCTTTTGCTGAGATTCCACCGGCGCGAGATCCGCCTGAACGCCCCCGGCCGTTTCACGAAGGTTCTTCACCCAAAGTTTGTCGTGAAAGGTCACGCCCCGGGATTTGGCGAGCTCGCGGAAATGGGTCTTGAAACCGTTGGAGTTGATGAGGCCATCGTCTCTGCCGTAGAGGCCCACCGAGACGTTGTCCAGGCGATCGAGGAAGGGATACCGCTCTTGGATCTTATCCGGGGTCAGCGCCTCGTACCGAAGTCGCAGCTTCTCGGTACGCGCTTCCATTGTTTCAGCGTCATCCAGGTGCTCCTTGTCATAGAGCCAAAGGTAACCCGTATTCTGAAACCCGGTCTCCACGGGATGCTGATGGATATACGCGATGGTGTGCCGGGCGAGCTCCACGTTGATGGGCTGCTGCCAAAGGTGGCGCACGCCACCCGCGTTTCGCTCCGTGGAGGAGAGCGACCCCTCGAGATCGATGTCGACCACGTGCAGATCGGTCAAGCCACGGCGGCTTAGCTCCGCCGCGATGGCGCTGCCGAGCAGCCCCGCGCCTAAAATGAGTCCATTTCCTCGCATTGAGTCGAAGATTAAACTACTCGCGCCCGCCCCGGGAAGAGGGTTTTTGAAACGCCGCCCGATGGTGTAAAATTGAGCACACTCCTATGAAAATCCTCACTCTCGCCCTTTTGGTGTTCTTGGTCGCCGGCTGCACGAAAAAAGACCCTTCGTTGCAGGGCGGCTCAACTCCGGAACAGACGGTAAAAGCCTTCGTGGAGCTTTCCGCCTCGGCTAAGGACAAAGCCGACAAAGCCAAGATTCAGGCCCTCTGCGTCGGAGAGCTTCGCCGGGCCTTCGACCGGATGACGGATGAGCTCTTCCAGATGTCTTATCTGAGCAACAACGTCTCCATCCAGGAATTGAAGATTCTGGAGAGCAAGGTCGAAGGGGAAAGCGCCAAGGTCCAGTACCAGATTTCCCTGGAGAACAAGCAGGGCACCGACACCACCAAGGAAATCAATAGCCGTGAAGTCGAGCTCACGCGCACTCAAGGGGCGTGGCAGATCGAGAGTATCCGGATCATCGGAACGGATAACGTCGCCTTCACGCGCGGTATGATTTTCTAGTGCCGGCCTTCCGGGCGAGCCTGGCTTTTCTCTTTCTGGTGACGTCTTTGCCTATCCGAGCTGAACGTCCTTTGCTTCACATTCAAGCCCATCGCGGGGCTTGCGCGGACGTAATGGAAAATACGATTCCCTCGTTCCTGGAGGCGATAGAAAGCGGCGCCAATAGTATCGAGCTCGACGTAGTTCCGACAAAGGACGGCCATCTCGCCGTGTTTCACGATTTCGAGATCGGCCCGGAAAGCGTACGCCGTTATGACGGTAAGCCCGTAACCGGGTCCATCGCCATTCGTTCCTTAACTTTGGCGGAGCTTAGCGAGTACTACGTCGAAGACCCGAGGCGAATGAAGGTCGACAACAAGCTTACCCCCGCGCAGCGAAAGATTCCCACTCTCGGTGAGGTTTTTGAGGCCGTCCGTAGCTCGGCTCACCCGAACGCGAAGCGCATCGTGGTGGACGTGGAGCTAAAGAGCGAGCCCGATCTCCCGCTTTTAACCTTGCCTCCGGGTCCCTTCGCCAAAGCAGTGATGAAGTCGGTCGCTGCGAGCGGAATGTCCCCCCGCGTGGCCGTTCGATCTTTCGACCACCGCACCCTCAGCGAGATTCGTAAAATCGATAAGGGTATTCCAATCGCGGCCCTCGGCCACAAGGGAGCTCTGGGCTTCGAGGGCGACTACGAGAGAGTCGTGCGCGAGCTCGGCCCCCAAGTCGTCGCGCCCAGTATCGAGGACGTCACGCCGGAGCTGGTGAGCAAGTTGCACGCGCTCGGCGCGAGGGTGATCCCTTACACTTGTAACCGCCCGGACCAATGGGAGCTCATGCTCATTGCGGGGGTCGACGGCATGACCACCGATTCTCCTCGCGCACTGGCAAGTTTCCTAGAGACCAAACACATCGGTCAGGACGAGCACGGCACACACATCTACGGCTGCGCTCCCGATTTCCGCCACCTGAAAAACTAGCGCCAGACGTCGGTAATCAAGCGCGCCGTCCGGTCCTTGCGGTTTAGCGAGCCGACGCCGAGCGCTTCCTCGATCGTGCGCAGCAGGCTGTAGTGATCGTAAGGCGCATTCGACTTCGTTCCCGCTTGCACCGTCGCGCCGTAAAAAGACGTGTAGATGTGATTCTCGGCGCTATCCAAATCGCTCTCGTCGAACGTCGAGACGAGTAGCATCCCGTTCATGAAGTTCCGGTTTAAAAGCA
>JAYUGC010000169.1:0-21878 GCA_043767805.1 Pseudomonadota bacterium
GCGCGAGACCGCACGCGGGCGTGTAAATCGCCGTGCCGAGGATCTGAGCCACCAAAGGTGGATCGTCCTGCAAATGCGCTTCGAACGTTTCGAGCAAACGCTCGAGCAGGAGCTCAGGGCGATGCGAGCGGATTTTGACCGCGTGTCCTCCGGTCGGCACCACCCCCAAAGCGAGGCGTCCGCCGCCCAGGATGAACGTGCGCAAAGCTTCCTGAAAGGTCAGCAAAAGATTCAGAGACAAGTTCGTGTCGATGGAGAGCACGTCGAGCGGAAGACTGAGAATGGAGGCCCAGTCCGTATTGCTGCAGCAATGAATGCCGACCAGCGCGCCTTCGCGACGAAGCGTCTGTAAGAAAAGGCGCAATTCCTGTAGCGCCATCGCATGGCGGGGATTTTTCGCGGAGAAGCCGTAGAAACCGGGCTCGTCCAAGAAGAGAAGCGGTTGCACGCCGCTCACCTTCATGCGCCGGACCATGGCGATGGCGCGCGCGAGCACCAGACGAAACACCTGAGTGCCCACTTCGGGATTGCGATCCGCGAATCCCCCGTCGGTAAAACGAAGCGCCCACTGCGCCGTCATCGGACCGGACACCTGGATCTTGGCGAAATGAATGTCTCGTTCTTCGAGCTCGTACAGAAACGGCTTCCAGCAGCTAAACGACTCAGGCGAAGGCTCGAAAGACTCGAACGCCGTTTGGTTCTTTTCCCCGTCCCGAAACGCGGTCTCGAGCTTGGCCGCGAGCGCCAGCGCTCCCTTTTCCCAGGAAGCGAGATCGAGCGTCACATAGCCGGCCTCCCCTTCCACCACGCCCGGCATGCCATCGATGGCCTGGGCGATCATGAACTCGCGGGGATTTCGGATGGGCACCTGCGGGAGAAACGGAATGCTCAGCGAGAACGAAAAATTCAGAGCCGCGTCCACGAAGGCGTGGGGGAGACTACCGATTCCCGTCGTCAAAAGCCCTTTGGGCGCCGTCTGCCATCCTTTTGCCGGTCCACTCATAACGCCCCCTTCACGGAGAAATAGGCGGCTTGCGGATGATGGAACGCAAGGGCCGAGACGCTCGCTTCAGGGTCCATCATATGCCCGTCGGTCAGTTCCACGCCGATTTCCGTCGGATGGAGAAGCTGAAAGAGCTTCTCCTGATCCGCCAGATTCGGACACGCGGGGTAACCGAACGAATAACGCTTGCCGCGGTACTTACCTTGAAACCGTTCGAGCATGGTCATCGCGGGCGCATCCGCGAAACCCCACATCCGCCGCATCTGAGTATGGAGATACTCGGCGTAGGCTTCGGCCGATTCGAGGGCCAAGACCTGAATGATATGGGACTTGAGGTAATCGCCTTTCGCCTTCATCTCTTCGGCGATGCCGCGAATGCCTTTGCCGATGGTCACGATGAAACAGCCCAGGTTGTCGCCCATCGCGATTTCAGGGTGAACGAAATCGCTCAGACAATACCCAGGAGATTTATCCATGCGCGGGAACTCGAAGGTCTGCAGCTTCTGTTTGCCGTCTTGAGACCAAACATGAATACGGTTGCCCTCGCCCGTGGCCCGGAAAAACTGATAGACCGCGCCAGGCATGATGGCCTCGCTATTATGGTAGGCCGCTTTAACCTCTTCGACCGCTTCCCAAATCTGAACCGCTTTCGGATCTTCCTGACGGAGCTCCGCGAGCTTTCTGGGATCTTTCGCCGCGTCTCCGAGCTTTCGGACCGATCCGCCGTGAACGCCCAAGTGGCGTCCGTAGATCATCATGGGGTTGATGTAACTCCAGATGGCATCGATGGGGGTTTTCCCCGCGAGAACGTGGCGATCGAGATCGGGCGCCGGGGGCACGCCGGACAAGATATCGACGGAGGGGCTTCTGACTTCGGAAATCGGCTCAGGCGCCACTTTGACTTCGGTGAGCGCCGCTTCGGCAAGTTTCCGGCGGCGCTCGGAAAGCTCACCCTTTAATATGGCGAAGCGCTTCGGATCCACGATGGTTTTCGCGAGATCGAGCCCCTGCATGGCGTCCGGCGCATAGGTCACCGTGCCCGAGGTGTAAGCCTTGGCAATCTGCTTATCGACGAAGTTGGAGGTCAGCGCGGCGCCGCCCACCATGATCGGCGTCTGGATGCCGGCTTTCGAGAAGTCAGCCGCCGTAATCACCATCTGCTGCGCGGACTTCACCAGGAGTCCTGAGAGACCGACGATGTCGGGCTTATGAGACTCGATGGCTTCGATGAGCTTTTCCGGCGGGACCTTGATGCCGAGGTTGATGACCTGAAAACCGTTATTCGACAAAATGATCTCGACCAGGTTTTTGCCGATGTCGTGCACGTCGCCTTTGACGGTCGCGAGCAGCACTTTACCGCGAGAGGCTGCGTCCGCCTTTTCCATGAACGGCTCGAGATAGGCCACGGCCGCCTTCATCGCTTCCGCGCTTTGCAGCACTTCGGCGACGATGAGCTTATTTTGATTAAAAAGCCGGCCCACGGTATCCATGCCGGCCATGAGAGGCCCGTTGATGACATCGAGAGGCTTCGCCTCTTTCAGCTTCAGCTCTAAATCGGCGACGAGGCCGTCCTTCGATCCTTCGATGATGTAGTTCGCGAGCCGCTGATCGAGAGGGAGCTTGGTGACGTCCTTCTTCGGGCCCTTTTTCTTGACGCGGAAATGCGCCGCGAACGCCGCTACCGGATCGTCGCCGCGAGTGAAAAGCAGATCTTCCGAAATGCGCTTATCGTCCTCGGAGAGGGTCGCATACCGCTCGAGCTTCTCCGAGTTCACGATGGCGAGATCGAGCCCCGCTTGAACGCAATGGTACAGAAAGACGGAGTTCAGAACTTCGCGGCCCGAGGTCGGCAAGCCGAAGCTCACGTTCGAGATGCCGAGCACGGTCTTCGTGCCGGGGAAGGCCGCCTTTAACAGGCGAATGCCCTCGATGGTCTCGACCGCGGAGCCGACGTAGTTCACGTCGCCCGTTCCGCAAGGGAACACCAGCGGATCCCAGTAAATATCGCCCGGCCGTACGCCGTACTTTTTGGTCAGTAAATCGTAGGAACGCTGCGCGATTTCAAGTTTGCGCTGGCGGGTAACGCCCATGCCTTGAGTCGGATCGTCGTCGATGGTGCCGACGACGAGGGCGGCGCCGAATTTTTTCGCGAGCGGAACCACCGCCTCGAAGCGCTCTTCGCCGTCTTCCAAGTTAATCGAGTTGATCATCGCTTTGCCCTGACAATAGGTGAGCGCCATCTCGATTACTTTCGCGTCCGTAGAATCGATCATGAGCGGGGCTTTGATTTTCTTGATGAGAAGTTCCAGGAACTTCTTCATGTCCTGCATCTCTTCCCGATCGGGATTGGCAAGACAGACGTCCAGGATTTGAGCGCCGTTCTTAACTTGGTGACGGCCGATGTCGGTCGATTCCTCGAACTGCTCGGCAACGATCATCTCCTTGAACTTGCGGCTACCGATGACGTTGGTGCGCTCGCCGACGATGACAGGGCGCATCTCGTCCGTGATTTCGAGATAATCGATACCCGAGAGGAAAGAGCCGGGGCCCTCGGCCACCACGTGAGGCTTCTTGCCCTTAACGAGCTCGGCGAAGCCTTTCGTATGATCGTGGCGCGTGCCGCAGCAGCCGCCAATAAGATTTACCCAGCCGCTGTCCACGAAGTGAGACAGAACCTGGTTCATCATCTTGGGCGTTTCTAAATAGCAGCCGTTCTCGTCGGGTAAGCCCGCGTTCGGAACGCAAGCGATGCGAAACGGAGCCATGCCGGCGAGCGTGCGGATGTGATCCGTCATGAACTCCGGGCCCGTCGCGCAGTTTAAACCGATGTAGAGAAGCGGCACGTGGGCGAGGCTCGCGACGAGCGCTTCCACCGCTTGGCCGGCGAGCATGGAGCCCATGGGCTCGATGGTGCCGCTTACTGCGATCGGAATGTCTTCTCCGCTTTCCGCGAGGTGCTGCTGAATGCCGAGGATGGCCGCCTTCACGTTTCTCGTGTCTTGGCAGGTTTCCACCAAAAAGTAATCGACGCCCCCTTCGGCGAGCGCTTTGGCTTGGTAGTAAAAATTCTCGATGAGGGACTCGAACGTCACGCCGCCGGTGACCGAGATCGCCTTCGTGGTGGGACCGATGGAGCCCGCGACGAAACGCGGTTTCTCAGGCGTCGAAAGCTTGTCCGCCTCTTCGCGGGCGATGCGCGCGGCCGCGAGGTTGATCTCGTGGTGCCGTTCTTTTAACCCGAACTCGTCGAGCACCAACGGCGTGCCGCCGAAGGTATCGGTCTCGATGATATCGGCTCCGGCTTCCAAGTGAGCGCGGTGGATATCGCGAATCACGTCGGGGCGGGTGATGACCAGATACTCGTTACAGCCTTCGAGATCCGGGCCGCCGAAATCGGCCGCCGTCAAATCTCTCGCCTGTACGGCGGTACCCATGGCACCATCAAGCACAAGAATGCGCTCCGATAATGCCTTTTCTAATTGGATGCGCCGCTGCCGACGCGCTTTGTCGGTTTCTGAAGTCATTTTGTTCTCGTTCGGCAAGTTACCAGAATGCTTAACCGATTCGAGCCCACACCACCACCGTTTTTACCTCGGAAGCGGGGCTCAATGGAAGGGTCGCCCCTGCCGTTAACCTAACCGTATGGATCAGATCCAAAGACGCATAGCATTAATCTGGTGTCTCGTCGCGGGTCTCACCGCGGCGCACGCCGACGTCTCGGGTCCGTACGCCCCTATCTTCTCACAATGGGAAAGCCCCAGCCGGGAGGAAGTGGGCGCTTACAAAACCCGCAAGTTCATCGAGAGCGCGGAACGCTCCCTCCTTTTGGGGCCTTCCGATACCGTCTCGGCGAGCACTTGCCGGCGGACCCTGGTGCTATCCGAGTTTCTGGACGAAGCAGAGCTGAAGCGCCCCGCCCCTCCGGCCGAAGCGGTGGTGCTCGCCGCGCCGGTAACCCAGCCCTTGGACGCCTTTCGCGCCATCCGCGCCACCACTCTGGGTCGCGCGATTCTCAAAAAGTTTCTGCCGAAGTACGGCACCGAGATCAAAGTCGAGATGAGTGACACGCGCTCTATTCGGGATGAGTCCCAGAGCGCCGCCCTCGCCTTCTACGATCCGGTGCGCCGGTTGATTCGCATCCAAAGAGACGTCGAAGTGGGCATGGTGGCGTTCGTACTACTCCACGAGATCATCCACTCGCTCGATCGCGATTACGGCAACGCGATCCAAAAACAGAGCAAAGTCCGCGAGGCGTTCGACGCGGAAGTGGATCGCGTGGCGGGGCTTGCCGCGACGAAATTCCGCAAGCGCCCGGACCAGCTCGCGCAATCCGACATCCCTCCCGAAGATCTGCAGCGGCTCTCCAAACTAAAGCGCTCCATGGATCAGATGCAGGACATTCAGATTTTCCGCGCGGAGCGCTTCGCCTACGACGCCTCCTACGACATCTGGAAACAGCTCGCTCAGATGTACCCCGACTACTACAAGGGACGTCAGGGGCGGGATCTCGCAGGCGAAGCAAAGATTAATTTAAAGGGCGAGCCCGTCTTCTACGATGACGATCACATCGTGCATATCAACAACCTCAATCCTGTGTACATTCAGAAGTACAAAGAGGGAAGGTGCGTGCCGTGGAGCGGATCGCTCAAGGCCTCGCCTCGCTAGCGTCCGTCTTGGTGACGAACACCGTGCGCGTGGGATAGGCGAAGTCGATCTCCGCTTTCTCGAACGCCGAGAAGAGGTCCAAGTTCACCGACTGCTGCGTGTCCATGTAGGTCAGATTATCGGGGCGGCGAATCCAGTAGATGACTTCGTAATCGAGGGACGAGTCCCCATAATTGTAGAAGTGCGCCCGGTCGAAGCGCGCCTGCTCCTGCTTGCCCACGACCTCCGCCACTAGCTTCGGAATTGCCCGGAGCTGCTCAACCTTGGTCTGATAGGTCACACCGAAACGAAGCACCACCCTCCGCTCGTTCATGCGCCGGAAGTTACGGATGCGGCTTTGCAAAAGATCCGAGTTCGGAAACGAAAGCTCTTCGCCCGAAGTGCTGCGGATGCGCGTGGTCTTTAGCCCGATGCGCTCGATGGTGCCGGAGTCGGGCCCCACCGTAATCGAATCTCCCTGCACGAAGGGCTTATCCAAAATGATGCTGATGGAGGAAAACAGATCGCTCAGGATCTTTTGAGAAGCCAGACCGATGGCCACGCCGCCGATCCCCAAACCCGCGATGAGCGTCGTTACGTTGACGCCCATATTGTCCAAAGCAAACAGCGACAGCGCCACCACGACGATGAGCTTCAGTAGACCGCTGGCCGCCCGCAAAGTCCCGGCCTTGTCGGCATCTCCATCCGCGCTGCGGGTCGCGTAATCCTCGACGAGATACTGAATGATGAAGTTCGCCCAGATGGCGGCTTGATACAGGAAGACCAGGACCAGAAGTTTCTGAACGAGGCCCGCGACCGACGGGCTAAGCGTTAAAAAGCGCGCGCCGAACCAAACGCTGAGCAGAAAGAGAAAGCTGGTCTTCGTGCTCCGTAGAATGTACTCGCCGATTTTTTCCCAATTGGCGTGGCCCAACCCGCGCAGCAGTGGCAAACGCCGGCGAAGCAGCCGACGCAGCACCTTCAGCCCGAAGAAGAGGAGGACCATGACGGAAAAAGAAAAAATCCAGGCTTGCAGCGAGTTGCCGTACACCACCTTATCCAGGAACAAGAGAATTTTTTCCAAGGTCATCTCCATCGGGACTTACTCCTTCGGGCGAAATGGCTCCACAACTTGGGGAGCAGAGGCGAAATCTCACCGGACAAATTCCTCAGGCGCACTTTATCGCGAGCGTCGGTAATCTCGCCGACGACGGCGGCGGGCAACTTCTTTTTCGCAAGCGCTGCCTGCACTTTCGGCCAGTGCTTCGCCGAAACCGTATAGAGAAGACTGAAATCCTCGCCGCCAAAAAGGGCCCAAGCGCGCGCGTCCGATTGCACGGCCCGCTCCACTTTTAAAAGCTCTTTCGTGATGGGAAGCTTCCCCTCGTCGAGAAGGGCCCCGACGCGAGAGGCCTCCGTGATCCGGTACAAATCACGGGTAAGACCGTCGCGCACGTCCACCAGGGCGGTAACCGCCCCGGTCGCCACCAACGCAGCCGACTCCGCGAGCCGCGGCGCCGGCGTCAAATGCGCGCGGAAGGACGTCTCGTGCCGAAAAGCTTCCGAGCGGCCCATGCGTTTCAAGACCGCGAGCCCCGCCGCCGACGAGCCCACGGGACCGCTCAACACTAAAAGGTCGCCGGGCTTCGCGCCTTCGGGAGAAAAATGCCGCCCAGCCACCTGACCGACGACGGTCACCGAGATCGTCGTGCCCGAAGGAGAGGCCGTGGAACTTTCCGCGACTAAATCCATGTCCCAAGTGCGGGCGAGCTTCGCCGCTCCGGCCATGAGCTCCGCCACGAAAATCTCGCCCTGCTCCTGCTTGAGGCCCAAGGCCATCACTCCATAGAGGGGGCTCGCTCCGGCGGCGGCCAGCGCGCTGAGCGCGACGGCGAGCGCTTTGTGCCCGACTTCTCGAGGCGTGGTGTAGGTGAGATCGAAATGAATGTCTTCCACGAAGAGCGTGGTCTGAAGGCCAATCCGCCCGCGAGGCGAATCGAGGACCGCGCCCCCCTCCCCGAAATTCGCGATGACCCGGCGGGAAGGCCGGCCGAGCTCTGCTCGCATTTGGTTTTTCAGTTCCTGGCCGTCGAAAAAGCGAAGGGCTTCCATAAAGTGGAAACACGATACCACCGGGCGCGGGCCGCAGGCAAAAACCTCGGCGATTTCGCCACTTAGAGGAGTATTCCGCGAGTGTCCACTCTCCCGTCAGCCTAAGCCCCCGGCTCCATGAGGCTTTCGGCTATCCCCCGCGGCCTGGCTAGGGTGTCGTCACTTCGAAGCCCCAACCTAGGCTGGAGGCCGTGGTCTCCAGCTTGCAATCTGAACCCCTTACGACATCCGGGACGCCGTTGAAGCGAAGCTTCAACGCTGCCCCACAGGAGTACGCACCATGGGTTATCTCAAACTTGGCTTGGCCTTAGCTCTCACCTTCTCCGGCGCGGTCCACGCGGCGGGTAAGCGCAAAGCCAACTGCAACGTGGAGCTCATCAAGGAGGCGAGCGCGAGCTCGATTCAGATCTCCTTCGAAGCCGATAGCCAGGAAGAGTGCGAGCGCGCGAAGGGCCCTGAAGTAAAGACGGACTACTCGGGTCCGGCTTCCGATCTCAAACCTTTGCCCGGGCCTGTGCCCGCGCCTCCCAAAAAGAAGTAATCAATCTCTAGAAACTGAGTGGAGATTCCCTCGGGGTGCCCTTGCTTTACGAGTAGCTTGAGTCGCATAGGCTGTGCTCTTGATTCCAGTGTATCGCAAAGCGGTATCCACCCGAGCCCAAAAGTGACCTTTCGCCCGTGTTCCGCGCGAATACTCCTATCGTCGACAAAATCCGATTTGAGTCGGCGGTTCGCTCACTTGCGCGAGCCTACCGGCCGAGCGCGGCCCGTGCCCTTTTTGGCTCGAACCGTGCTCTTCAAGTGTCGGCGGAGGGTCGCTTCCTTGTTAGGTGCCGTTAGAATCCTGTTTGCCTCTCTAGTTTTCACGACGAGCCTGGTGTTCGCCGACTCGCCTTCCTTGTGCCGTCTCGACTTTCACACCGAGTGCGAGCCGGTGTCCCCCACGACGAAGCTTAGCGAAACCCAACGCTTAAATTTCCAGATTTGGTCCACTCGTTACTCCGCTCTCGGGGAAATGGGTGAAGCGGTCGTTCTCGCCCTTTCCGATCTGCCGCAAGCCGTGCGCCACGTGATCTTTTTGGACGGCGGCAGAGTGCTCTCTCGCGAACAGGCGAAAATCCGGGTGCGCAGCCTCGGCGGAAACCCCGACACGCATCCCGTCTGGAAGGCGCTCTTTGCCGTCATGGGAAACGCCTTCGGCGGCGAACGGAAATTTTATGCGGGGCTGGAGCTCGCCATTCACCGGCTCATCGTGTCCGATCCGGGGCGGCTCGCTGCCCTTCGGCGAGACATGGCGTCGACGGAAACCCTCACCCGCGATGAGGCAGAAACCAAAACGCCAAAAGAGCCACGAGCGTCGGCGCTAGAGCCCCGAAAAAAAGACCAAGCGGGCTAATGCCCTTTTTCCCGAAGCTGGGTTGCAGCACGGAAAAGCCAATTGGGTTGGGAGCATTGGCGATTACCGTCAGTCCCCCTCCCACGACCGCGCCGGAGACGAGGGAATGCTTCATTCCTTCGGTCAAGGTCGGCACCTGAGATCCGAGGAAGGTCAGCGCGGCGTTGTCGGTCACGGCGGTCAAGATCACGGCGCCGAGATAGAGCTTCACTTCGTTCAAGCTTTCGAGCAGAGGTTTTAACCACCAACCTTGAAGGGAGCCCAAAACCACGAGACCCGCCAAGAAGAATCCGACGAGCAAACCTTGCCTGAGCTTCAATGGGTTTTGGTACTCCCTCGTCACGGCGACCAAACCCAGAAAGAAAAGAAATACGCCCAGAAAAGCCAGCGGATGATGCGCGTAATGGACGACAGCGGCCAAAAAGACCAGGTGAATCAGAGAAAGAGAAAAAGGCGTGGCGTTCGTTTTTCTGGTCTTCTTTTCCGCCTTCGGAAAATAGTTGAAGCCGTAGGCCGTGGCGGCTCCCGCATTGATCACCACGGCAACGATGGACTGCCAGCCGAAGTTTTCGAACATGTAGGCAAAGTCCCAATTCCATTTGGCGGCGACCATCAAGACGGGTGGCGCGGCGTAAGGAGTCAATACGCCTCCGATGGAGACGTTGACGAAGAGCACTCCCAAAGTGAGGTAGAGAAACTTCGTATGGCCGACCTTATCGAAAAATCGTTCTTTCAGCAGAAGCGCGGTCACGGTCATGGCGGCGGGCTCGGTGATGAAACTGCCGAGCAGTGGCCCAATGATGAGGGCCGACACATAGAAGGAGGCCGCGCCAGGGAGCGGAACGAGTTTCGCCACGCCGGAAATAAGAAGCTCCGCGACGAAGAGCACGGGCTTCGTTGACGCCATGACGAGAATCACGAAAACGAAAGCGGGCTCGGTGAAATTCGAGCTTTCCAGAAAGTGCAGCGCTTGGGCCTCACCGAGAAGAAGGGCAATGCCGAGGCATAGCACCGCCGCCCATAATCCGAATACGACTTCCACTTCGCCCAGGAAGTGAAAAACGTTTTCGCCGAGGGACCCCGAAGCATAATGCGACGCGATGCTTTGAAAATAGCTCACCAAAAAGGTGTGAACGATCGCTAAACCGAAGAGAACCACCGCCAATATTTCGACCGTTCGCGTCAAGTGAGATCCTTTGTATTCAGTTCCGCGCATCTTAGCACAGGCACGATTGACGAGCGCAGGGCGTCGATAGATTGCTGAAGCACTGGGTTACCAAATGTTAGTGGGGGGTTTACGTTAATGCGCAAAGTAAGTGCTCGGCTCCGTCTCTTCGGAGCTCTTGTCCTCGTCTCTCTCTTCACCGTCCCGGCCCGCGCCGACATCCTGAACGGCTTCGAGCTGTTCCCGATTCTCGATCAGCAGCAGACTTGGGAGGCGTCCACGCCGATCGCCTCGGAAGTGAAAAACCAAAAACGTTTCCCGTATTGCGGTCTCTTCGCCATGGCGACGTTCCTCGAAATCTGGGGCGACGCCACTCGCACGGGTTATCTTTTCCCGCCCATCGACGAGTCTTACCTGAGCCTCGCGTATAACCGCGTGGTCGGAAGCCCCGCCATGGGCACGAGCCCCACCTGGCTCACGGTCACCACGGCCATCTTCGGCGCGATCCCCAAAGGATCGAAGATCGAGGTCGCCAACACGCAGTGGCCCATTTTGAATTGGCGCAAAGAGAACATGAAGCTCGTTGACACGAAGGTGTCCGATCCCATGCTCACCGCCAAATATGTCTTCGGCCGTCAGCGCCAGGAGTTCACCGGCCCTTCTTTCTTGAAAGAGGTCGTTCGTATCGACATGCGTAACTTCATCGGCATTCACACCGATTACGAAGAACAAACGACGAGAAACGCGCCGCCGAACGACGAAGAGCCGGTCGACGTCCGCTTGCGCCTCGGAGACGTCGAAAGCACCGCGAAGAACATGCAGCTCCTCGCCCAGAAGATGGGAACGGACACGCGCATGGGCGTCGTGAAGCCGGACGTCCTCTACAAGGCGACCATCGCGCAGCTCAGCTCTCGGCATCCCGTGTACCTCGCCATCAACGCGGCTTTGACCAAGGACAAGTTCCATAAGTACGGCGTCATCACCGACTCCGACTTGTCTCCGGTCGGTCAGGGCGCGAACGGCCCGCACGCGGTAGTCGCGGTCGCTCATTGCGACAAGAACAACTCGGTCGATAAGATCTGCGCTCGTTTTAACCGTTACATGGATCAGAGAGCGGTCAGTGAGTGCATCGCGGTTCAAAACAGCTGGGGCCCGGACTCCAACGAGAAGGGTTACTTCTGTCTCGCGCCGGACGCTTGGAAGCGCGTGGCTCAGTCCATCCTGCTCGACAAGACGCTCATCAAGCAAAAGTAAGTCGTTTAAGTCTGAGAGTGCTTCTCAGCCGCCGGGTCCTTCGGGGCCCGGCGCTTTTTTTTGGCTTCTCGCGAATCATTTGACTCCATGCGACAGACTAGCTAACCCTTGGCCATGGTTGGGGTTTGGTTGGCACTCAGTTTGGTGTTCTCGGCGTGGGGCGGGGGCTGCAACGTTTTCGGCAACGACGATCGCGTTGAGCTGACCTTCGCCGAGCCTCTCGGCACGGCTCTCGGCATCGTCTACGGCGAGTCGCTCTGCTCCGGCGCTCTCGTTGGCGAGCGCTTGGTGCTTACCGCCGCCCACTGCCTCGCCTGGGACGGAAACGAGCTGGACCGGCGCCGTTCGGTCACCTTCATTTTAAACTCCCGCAGCACGAGCCAAAGCTCGGTGAATGTTTTAAAGGCCGTCGAAGCCCGCGGCGGATATTGGCGAACCGACGACGACTCTCGCACGGAAGATTGGGCGATTCTCGTCTTGAACGAAGCACCCGTCGGCAACTTCGGGCGGCATTTTCGCTGGCTCGAGGTAGCGCCGGCCACGCCAAAAGGCGGCGATCTCATTTCGGTCGCGGGGTATTCCCAAGATTTTCAAAGCGGAACGGCCCCGGCCATCCACACCGGCTGCCACGTAATGGCGTCTTTTCCCGACGGGGTCTTTTATCACGACTGCGATGGGTATGCGGGCGTCTCGGGCGGGCCAGTACTGGACGCGGTAAACCCGATCATCGTCGGCATCACCAACTCGCATTTTTCCGACGAGACTCCCGGATTGCACCTGCCCGCGTATAGCCCCGACAAAGCGAATCTCGGCGTGTCGGCGACGCAATTCTTGCCCACCCTAGAGGCCTTGAGGCGCAAGTACCCAGCCAGCCTGGTTCCTTGATTTGCGGGCGAAACCTCTTACAATGGGCCTCTATGAAACATACGCTTCGTTCGCTCGTAGTTTCGCTCGTACTTTTGGTCTCTCTGCCCCGCTGCGGTTATAACCAGCTGCAGGGTTTAGATGAGAACGTCAAAGCCTCGTGGGCGGAAGTCGAAAACCAGTATAAGCGCCGCGCCGATCTCATTCCCAATCTCGTCAACACGGTGAAAGGGTACGCGAAGCACGAAGAGAAGACGCTGACGGAAGTCATCGAGGCCCGCTCGAAAGCGACCTCTACCACCATCAACGCCGATTCCCTTTCCGATCCGGAGAAGATGAAGGCGTATCAGAATGCGCAATCCGGCCTCACCAGCGCCTTGTCTCGCCTTTTAGTCGTGGCCGAGCAATATCCGAACTTGAAAGCGAACGAGAATTTCCGCGATCTGCAAGCGCAGCTCGAAGGCACCGAGAACCGAATCACGGTCGCTAGAAAGCGCTACATCGATTCCGTCGCCGAGTACAACAAGGGTGTGCGGTTTTTCCCGACGAACCTCACCGCGAAGTTTCTCCTCGGCCTTAAAGAGCGAGTGACCTTCGCCGCGACGGACGCCGAGAAGGCCACTCCGAAGGTGGAATTTTGAGACTTGCGCTCCTAGCGTTCCTCTTGAGCTTTGCGGCTTCGGCTGCCATCGAAGTCCCCTTCCTGAGCGGACCGGTCGTCGATGAGGTCGGCGCTTTGTCGGCGACCGAAAAAGCACGCCTAGTTTCCTCGGTCGAAGCGGTGAACGCCTCCGGCAAAGCGCAGATGGCCATTCTCATTCCCCGTTCCTTACAGGGAGAAGAGATCGAGCCCTACTCCATCGCGGTCGTCGAAAAGTGGAAGCTCGGGAAAAAGGGCAAGGACGACGGCGTTCTTTTCGTGGTCGCGCCCAACGAGCGGCGCATGCGCTTTGAAGTGGGCTACGGGCTCGAAGGCACGCTCACCGATCTCGCGACAAAACGGATCTTGGATGACGTCGTGGCGCCGTACTTGAAAGCGAGCCGCTTCGGCGATGGACTTCTCGCGGCCGTCGCCGCGGTCGCTGAAAAAATCGGCGTCGAGGGACAAGACATCCAAGCTCCCGCGGCGCCCCGGCGGCAACGCACCAACTTTCCCTGGACCCTCATTTTCATTTTGCTCTACGTTCTCTTCACCGCCATTCGCCGTAGCGGCGGGGGCGGAAGATTCCGCGGCGGCGGCTGGGGCGGCGGAGGCTTCGGCGGATTTGGCGGGGGCGGCGGCTGGTCCGGTGGCGGAGGTGGTTTTGGAGGCGGCGGCGGAGGCTTTGGCGGAGGCGGCTCCTCGAGCCGGTGGTGAGTATGTTCACGGAAAGCGAATTTCGTAAGATCGAGATGGCGGTGGAAGAAGCGGAAGCCCACACTTCGGGTGAGATCGTCGTGCATTTCGTCGACCAAAGCGCGGGCTACCGCTGGGTTCCCTGGGGGGCAGCGCTCATCAGCAGTTTGCTGACCGCGCTTTTGACGTGGGGACTCGCGTGGCGCGAGTCTTGGCAATTTTCCGCGCTTCGTTTCATCGAGGTGCAAGCGCTGTCAGCCGCCGTCGCGTTTAGTTTCGCGAGCTGGGCTCCTATTCGCAGAAAGCTCGTGCGCGCGAGCGAAATGGCGGGCCGGGTGCATATGGGGGCACTCGCTCAGTTCGTTCTTTCGGGTGTGGCGACGACGCGCGATCGCACGGGCGTTCTCATTTATCTTTCGAAGTTCGAGAGACGGGTCGAGATCATCGCGGACGCCGGCATCCACAAGATCCTTGGCGCGGGCTACTGGGCCGTGCAGGCGGACGCCATCGTCACCGGCATCCGAGCGGGGCGCGCAGTGGAAGCCGTCTGCGAGACCGTGGCGCTCATGGGACGAAGGCTCGGCGAGCATTTCCCTCGCAAAGCGGACGATGAAAACGAGCTACCGAATGCGCCCACCTCGGGGAAATTCGATAAAGATCCAAGGCCTTAGCTCTCTCCCCTTCCACTGAACACTCTGAATACACCTTAACTAGAGGTATTGCTTAGTTTTTCAGCCCTTTTGAAAAACGGCCTGCCTGAGATTCCGACACCTGTGAGCCTAAGGATAGGCTCAAACGCCGGGGCCCACCCCTTGCAATTGCAGTGGGTAGAGTTTCCACAGCTTTGAGGCAGCAACGATGTTCGGTTTGGCTAAACACAATCTAAGAGCTTTAGGCCTTCTCGGCTTAGCGCTCCTCTGCTCTCTCTCCCACGCCGAACCCGGCTATCCCGGACGAGACAACGGTTTCGCTTCCAACGATCCGATGTACGACTACTCGGCCGAGATTCAAAAAAACAAAAAGGCCATGGCCCAGAAACCGGGTGAAGGGGACGCCGCTTATCGCGAGCGCACGAGCCATCTTTATACGGAAATCACCGCGCCTCCCGTCGCCCACGACGACGTCGCCACGGGGCAAGGCACCGTGGATCGCGCCGAGAAATTGAAAGACGCGCAACGCTTCGCGCAGGAAGGCTTTAACGCCGCGACCGCGCAAGCGGCCGATATGGCGATCGCTCAGTTTGGCGCCATCTCCAATATCGCGGGCACCTTCGACCCGGCCGTCCTGGCGCAAGCCACGGCAGACTCCAAAACGTACGGAGACGCCGCGCAGAAATACGCCAAGATTCAGCAGGACATGAATGTCGCGAAGGTGAACAACGGCAATGGGTTTACCCGCCTTCGTTATGATCCCGAGGACGGCGACGGAGCGGGCAAAGCGCCGCCGCCCGATCCGAGTCTCGTTTCCGCGGTGATGGACAGACTCTCGGACGACCAAAGAAAGAAATTGGAAGATCGGGGCGTGGATCCTGAAGATTTCGTCGAGCGGCTTTTGTCGGGCGAGATTGACACCTCCGATCCCAACTCCGTTTTAAGAGCTTTGAACGACACGCGCCAACTTTCTTCGGCGGAGCTCGCCGAAGTGCAGGCGCTCGCCGAGGCGAAACTTGCCGAAGGCGGGGGCGCGGCGGAAGCCGCGGCCGGAGCCGGAATTGAAATAGGTGGTTCTGAATTGAAAGAAACGCGGGAGCTTGCGTCCGCTACCGACAAGAGCGGTAAGACGGACGAGAAGGATCCTTCGAAAGTGACTACGCCGGGCCTCGCAGGGATCGCCATCCGTCTCATCAATCGCGAAGTCATGGGTTACCGCTTGAGCGATCTCCTCGGGGGCAAAGGCCGCCGGGACGCTAAAGTCGCCACCGTGCCGGTAAACGGCAAAGGGGTGGCGGACTCGGCTGCCGCCCGTAAAGCCGGCGTGAAAAAGCTAACCGCCACGGATTACTACCAGCTCCAGGGCCAAGGCATCACGGCCCCTCGCCACGGCAATAACATCTTCAAAATGGCCCATCGCCAATTCCGCGACTACAGCAAGTGGCGCGACCAGCCCCAGCCGACCAAGGGCCGCGTCGCCCTCGCCCGCTAAGCGGCACCACCAGCTCCAAACTGGGACCACTCTCGCCGACAGATTCGGTTCCATTTAGACACGCTTTTTTTGGCACGCCTTCTGCACAAGGCGTGTTCTGAGTTTTTGATTCGAAGGAAATTAAAATGAAAACGAAATTAGCATTCCTCGGACTCTGGATGGTTCTCTCGGTGGTTCCCGCTCTGGCGAAAACCCCCGTCAACGAAGGTCGGACGCCGGTCAACGAAGGCCGCACGCCCGTGAATGAAGGCCGGACTCCGGTCAACGAAGGCTAAGCCCTTCCTCATTCTTTTTTAAAACAATTGAAAGGATTCACCTCATGAAAGCTATTGCTTCTCTTTGCCTTGGTCTGTCTTGCGCCCTCGCCGCCCCGAGCTTTGCGACCTCCCCCGCCTTGCCCCGTCCCGTCGTGGCGGACTCGGTCGACGTCGGCGTCGTTCCCTATGTCGGCATCGGCTACCGGACGGAAGTCTTGAGCTTCGATAACCGGCACGTCACCCATTTGCGCCTGCGGATGCCCGCTCAATGCGCGGTTCAGCTGCATACCATCGTCGCCCGCGGAGACAACGGCCGCGTCCATGGCCGTTTGGTCACCACCTATAACGACGGCCTTTATACGCACTACATCTACGCCGTGAACAAGAACCGCGGCGCCGATATGAGCGAAATCGAGCTCGGGCTCAGCTCCCCGTTCGCCTACTCCACCCGCCACCAGTGCGGCGTGCGGGTATTCGTTTCGGGCGATTACGCCATCCCGTACGTTAAGTAACTTTTTCATCCCTTTGCTTGCTCCTCTGTCCTGGGTTAGGTAGGGTCGCTTCCGGCCGAAGGGGTTAATTTCGGTAGGGTGTACATGGGTAAAGAAAATCTAGATAACGTGATACCTATGCTCGCGCGCTCGGGCGCCGCGATCCCGCCCGTTGCCGTCGTTCGGGGAGAGCGGATCAAGGGTTCCTGCCTGGTTAAAGGCAAGCAAGTCGTCATCCGCGAAGCGACCGAAAAGGACGTGCCTGAAATCCAGGCGCTCTACGCTTTGGTCTATCAAGGCCGCTACAGCATGGAGTTCGCGACGAACCCCAGTAAGCTCGAAGCCCAGCTCGCCAATCCCGAAGGTTACTTACTTCTCGTGGCGGAAGATCCGGCCCGCGCGGGGCTGGTCGGCTCGATTCTATTCAGTATCGATGCGGCCCATCGCCTGGGAAAAACCGCGGGCGTCGTGGTCGATCCCGATTACCGCCGCGGCGGTCTTGGCGGAGAGATGTTGAAGCTCGGAACCCACTACATTGCGGAAGACGCCGCGATGGTGGACGTGATGTACGCGACGAGCCGCACGGTCGGCGAAGCGCCTTCCCGCATCGTTGCCGAAGCTGGGTACCATCAAGTCGGTCTGTTTCCTAACGCGGTTCAAGTCGAGAGCATGGAGCACTTGAATCTCGACGTGTACCTCACGACTCGCGCATTGCCGAAACGCCGCAAGAAGCCTTTCATTTTCAAGCCGTACCACGAGACTTACGAAATCGCGCGCCGCCGTCTGGGCTTCGAGCGGGCTCAAGTCGTGTCCGAGTACGCCACCCTGAAGCTCAACCCGGTTCCGATGGAGCTCGAAGTCGTAACCGACGAAACGGTCGCCATCTCCCGTTTTCGGGAGCTTTCCTTGGAAAAGCGGCTCGCCAATAGCTTCTTCCCGTTTCATTCGCCGAACTTGATCTTCCGCTGCCCGAGCGGCCACACGGAAGTGTTCGTGTCGCTCAAAGGCCGGCACCGACAAGCGGCTATTCTTGGCTACCGCACCGACATGGTCGACATCCAAGACGTGCTCGATTCCGTCGCGCGCGCTTTGCATCGGCATGGCGCTTCGTACGTCGAGTTTCTCATCGACTCTCACGATTACCGGCTGCAGCAGCAGGCGTTCACCGCGCGCTACATTCCGTCGGCGTATTTCCCGGCGATGCGGCTTGGCGCGGATGGCTTGCGCGATGACGTGATCATCGTGAGCCGCACGTTCAGCCTTCTCGATTTCACGGGAAGCGTCTTAAAGGGCGACAATCTGAAGTACTTAAAAGCGTACTTCCGCCACTACCACGAGCTCTACATCAAGCCCATCCTCGGCAAAACCTAAAGCCAAAAGGTGTGTGGATACTTTTAGCCACGGCAAATCCCGTGCCGACGCTGGCTAAAAGTATCCACACACCTTTTGGCTTTTAGTCGTTTTCTTTTTCGATGGCTTTAAGGCGCTTGGAGGCTACCGACTTTAGGTCGGCGTCGAGAGTGGCTAAAGCGTCGGAGGTCGAAGGGCGGCGCCATTCGAGGACTGGCACGCTGTAGACGCCGTCAAAGCCGTAACGCGTGTCCTTCGCGACTCCGGCCGCAAGCAGTACGAAGATGAGGAGCAAGGCATCGCCGACCGCGACCCAGCGCAAAACTTTTTGAGCCGGCTGCTCGGCAAACACCAAGCGGGATAAGGAGTACCCCGCCCCGAAAACCCAGAGCGCAAACAGCACGCCCGAGATGATCCAGAGCGGTTGCGTGCCGGGTAAATTGAAAACGACGAGATCGGCCGCGACCCACCAACTCCAGGCCCCCGTCAGCGCGAGACTGCACCGGCGGAAGAAAGCCCAGTAGCGATACTCTCCCCCGTGCAAACGAGAGAGAAGCGATAAAGCGAGCGCGAGCAGAAAGCCCGCGGGCAGCGACAGAACCGCTTGCGCGAAAGCATGGTTCATCGGCTCGGAGTCAGCATAGCGGTAATAAGCCCCCGCCCAGAACACGAGGCCCTGCAAACAGAGGCAGGCGAAACTAAAAAACCAATTTCGCTGGGACTCTCCCAAAAATTGAGGCTTCAGGTTATGGGTCGATAGAATTTCGGTGTGCTCCTCGGCATGGTCTTCCATGTCGACTTCAAAGCGAAGGCTGCCCAAATCAAAGCAGGAGCCTGTTTTGATCGGAACCGCGTCCACTTTTTTCCCGTCGAGACGCACGCCATTGGCCGCCCCAAGGTCCACGACCCAGATGATGCCGTCTTCCCGGCGCTCGAAACGAACGTGGCTGATGGAAATCTGCGGGTGCGGCACCCAAACGTGAGCGTGCGAGCCGCGGCCCAAAACCGCGGGGAACGAAGTCACGCGAAAGTACTCAGGCGGAGAGAGCACGCCGGCTCGCATCTTCAGAATCATTTGCCCTCCCTCTTCAAGCCGTCCCACTGGAGCTCGAGGATCTTGGCGAGGGCTGACCTATGAAAGCCCCGGAGGGTTCCCTTCACGATCATGGCCGGACCGTCGCTCACGGGCGTGATCCATTTGAAATCGGCGTCCACCATGTCGGGATGGCGGAGATAAGCGCGTAAGCAATAGTTCACTTTGAGATCGACGCCCGCCTTGTTCTTGAAACGGTTCTCGTGGCACTGCGCATCGGTCAAAAGCGAATGCTCTTCGTCGCTGAGGCTCAGGATGAAATCGCTCGTCGCCTCGAAGAAGTCGTTGTAACGATGACTGAGCAGCGTCGCGAACTGAAGCGGATTGAGCGTGCCCGGAGAGTAAACTTCGTAACGAAATTCCAGAGTGCCGGTGGTGAGCGAGCTCGCCAAATACGACGAGAACGGTAAGTAACACACCTGACGGTAGCCGGAATAAGCCTGTTTGCGCTCGGTGGCGTCGTCGCCCCAGCATTTTAAGTAAGCCGGCGGCTTGGGCACTCGCCAGCCTTCGAAAGAAGTCGTTTCCTTGCCGGCCTCCATGAGATCTTCGGTCAGCTGATCCTGAACGCCCATCAGCTGGCGCGTGATCTCAGGCTGCCAATCCACCGGTTTACTGCTCGCGAGATGGCGGGTCGCCACGCCAAGGAGCTCGACCGCGTAAAAGGCGGGCACGGCGAAAGAGACGTTCTGGGAATCGTTCAGCATCGACACGTTGATGCCGACGACTTTTCCGGCCGGAGACACCGTGGGCCCGCCGCTCATGCCGGAGTTCAAGGGGGAGGAAAGATGCAGCTCTTCGTAAAGCCCGTGTTGGATGGACTCGTTGTAGGTCGCTTCGATGATGGAAAGATTTAAATCCTGAGGCAGACCGAGCGAGAAGAGGCGTGAGCCTTGCGGCGGCGACTTCTCGTCGAACTCGAACTTCTGCGTGAACGTCATCGGGACCTGGATGACGGCGAGATCGTGAACCACGTCGAGAGCAAGGAGCTTCGCTTCGATGGAAGTCTCTTCCGTCTCCAAAAAGATTTTGTACTTCTGCGGGTACTGCACGACGTCGGAGACGACGTGGTAGTTGGTCATGAGCCGGCCGTTCGTTCCCACCACGAACGCAGAACCGTAAGAACGCTTCGGCGCGTCCGCGCGGACCGCGGTCTTTAACTGATAGACGAGGCCTTTGACCTTGCTGAAGACTTCATCCGCGGTGGCGCGAGGCGCTTTGGGAGGGGCAGCGGTCGGCGCGCCCGCAAAAGATAAAACCGCAAATAGGAGAAAAAGCCGAGACATCTCCCCTTCTTATCGGCAATTAGCGGCGAGAAACGCCGTGCAGCGCGTTAGTGGCCCAAAAAGGGATCGAGGCTTGCCTTCTCTTCGAGGCGGAAATAGTTCGTAAGATATTCTTTATACAGCGGGTTTACCGTACCGGACTTCGGCCCCTTGGCGAAAAGGCGATCGAAGCTGCGCGAAAGAATGACGTAATCGCGCCGCCGCTCCCCTTGCCGCTTAAAGCAAGGAAAGTAGCAAACCGGCAGATAACCGGCCTTCAACAAGCAATCGATGCCGCGTGAATCGCCCGCGTCGTTGATCATCTCGATGTAGGTGATGTTGTGCTGATTCAGCAAAAGCGACGCCGCCTGATAGAGCTCCGTGGGATCGACCGGATGATCGAGCCGCTCGCCGATGATGGCCGCGAAGCGCATCTCGGGGATCACTTTCACGAAAATCTCGACCTTTTGCCGGAGACCCGTGATGAGCGCGTTGGGCTCCTGAAACGGATAGAAATGAACGGCGATGGATTTCTTCTCACGGAGCGACTCGAAGCGATCGGCAACGAAGCGCGAGGCGAAGATGATCTCCAGCGGCGGCACCGGTACGGTCTCGTACGCCGTCTCCTGGTCCGGCTCAAAGGGGGCCAAGGGCTCGAGCCCCGTCTGCTTACGGACCGTTTCGTAAAACGGCTGCAAAACGGGATGCAACTTGAAAGTGGCGAACCGGCGCTCCTTCAGAAGCCCGTCGAAGAAATACGCCGACATGCCGTTTACGCGAAACTGATCGGCTCCCATGGCGTTCGGGAAAATACCGAGGAGCTTGAAACCCATCTGGAGCGTAAGTTCCTGCTGCTCGAGCGTAAGATAGCGCGTGGTGGTGTAGAGAACTTCCACCTGCCCGCGCAGGTACTCGATGAGAAGCGGTAGCGCTTCCCTCAGAAGATGCACGGAATCTTCCCAATCGGGATGGAGCACGACGCGGTTCATTTTGCCAAGCCGGTTGTCCGGATCGAGCATGAGCGAGAACGCGGCGAGAAGCTCTCCGTCTTTATCGGCCACGAGCCATTTGGCGAGCGGCGATTCGATCTCTTTCACCAAGGCGCGGTAGTTGAGCAGCACCGGATCCGAAGGCGTGCCATTGCACGAGATTTGATACAGGTTCATCAACGGAAACGCGTCCTCGGGCTGGGCGCGCCGGTAATTGATGCCACCCTTTAGAGGCACGGAGCCACCTTCACCGGGGCGGGCTCTTCACTGGCTAGGCTCAGGAAATAGAGCGCCAGCGTGCAAACGCCCACGCCTTGGATGAGACACACCGTCGGCGGGCTCACGTAATCGGTGAGCGCGCCAAAAAGAAAATAGGCGATGGGAAACGTGAAGCTCACGGTCGCCTGCAGAAGCGCGAAGAACCGGCCCTTCCACTCGGGCGCGACCACTTCCTGAAAGAACGCGATGAACTTCACGTTGTTCACGCCGAGCGCGGCACCGGCAATGAAAAGAGCCG
>JAYUGC010000170.1:0-21778 GCA_043767805.1 Pseudomonadota bacterium
GGCGATCGGCGCCCACTTCACTCGGCATGTCGACGTTTAAGCGAACGCCGAGATTCAGCGTGTGGTCGATTTTTAACGGCAGGACTTTCAGGAAGTCGCCGCAAAAGCGCTCGAGTGCGGTGTCCGCCGCGGGCACCACAGAGCAGAGGACCGCTCCTTCCCATTCACCGCCGCCAAGCCCCGCCCTTTCCAAAAGCGGAAAGAAAAACGCCGCATGCTCGTCGGAGGTACGGGTCACGCGGGTTTCCGCGCGCCAGTGATAACGAAGGCGATCGTCCTCGAAGAGGCCGAAAGAGGTCTGAGTATTGCCGATGTCTATGGCCAGAAGCATAAAGCGCTCAAGCTCAGGGCCAGTAACACGTGATTGCGCCCGAGTAATAAGAGCGCCTATCGCCCTTGGGGTTGGATAGCACGAGACCCCCGGACTCATCAATTCCCAGTACGGTACCCACCGTTACGCCCGGATCGTTTACGGGAACCGGGGCAGTCCCCTGCGGTTTCGTGGGCGCCCGTACGCCCGATTCGGAAAGCTCAACCTTCTTACCCACGAAAGCGCAGTTATGCTCCCAGAGGTAGCGGATGGGCTCCATGCCCTCCTCTTGGTAGAGGCGGTAGAGCGTGAAGAGTTTCGCGGTGAGCACGTGCAGGACCTGATCTATCTCGTACAACCCGCCCTCCGACTCCGCCTGAAAGGAAGTCGCGCCGAAGGGATTACCGGCAAACGGGAGGAGATCCTTGGGAGCGACATTGATATTGAGGCCAATGCCGGCCGCGCACAGATCGAAGCAATCCTCGCCGAGTGCCTCGCAAAGAATACCTCCCACCTTTTTCCAGCTCACCAGGCAGTCATTCGGCCATTTGAGGGTGACATCGCAATGCTTGGGCAAAATCTGTTTCACGGCTTGGGCCACCGCCACCCCGACCAAGATGGGCAAGTCCGTGAGCCGCCGCGCTTGGCGCGGATAGAGGAGCACCGAAAGAAAAAGACCGCCCTCGGGAGAGTGCCAAACGTGATTGCCCCGTCCCTTCCCCGCCGTTTGCGAGCGAGCGACGATGACCGTGCCTTCCGCCGCGGTCCCGGCTTTGGCAAGCTCGCGCGCCTTCAGATTGGTGGAATCCAAGGTATCGAACCGTAAAATCTGGGGCGTGAAGCTCTCAGGAATCATGATTTCAATTCGACGAAGTCTTCTTGATCCTTCAAGAGGCGATCGAGGCGCTCTTGCACCAGGCGCTCCACGATGGGAGGCACGATACGGTCGAGCACTTTTTGAACGATCTCGTTTAAGTTCTCCTTCGCGAGGGTACTTTCCACCTGGCTCTCGAGCATTCCTTTATAGGCCATGGAATCATCGGCGCGCATGATCTCGGGCGAAGGCGCGATGGGAGCTTCCGGCACGCGGCGCGCCTGAGCGGGCGCCGCGGGGGGCTTCGGCGGCGGAGGCGCCGCCGACCAAAGGCTATCTTCATTGTGCGGCTCGCGCGCCGGCGGGCGGCGGTCGGGGCGAGGCGGCTCGGGGGCCGGCGCCGGAATATTGAGCAGCGTGCGATCGCCCGCTTCGGCTTCCGCTTCAAAGGTTTCCCGCGTGAGCTTCGCGTCGTCGTTAAACGCTTCGTTGAAACGCGATTGCAGGTTCGCGTCTTCCGCTTCCCGGCTCTGCGCGCCGGGCCGGTTAACCGGAGCGGCTTCGGGGGCGGCGCCCGCAGTGTGCTCGGTCACCAAAGATTGCAACGCTTGCGGAGAAAACGGTTTTTTGAGAACGCCCGCGTAGTGGCGCATCTCCTTTATGTCTTGCCCCGTGATGAGGATGATGGGGGGCGGCCGGTGATTGCGGCCTAGCCATGCCTCCACTTCCTTAGGGAAGGAGGGCACCGTTACATCCGTTACCTGATCGCTGACTAGAATCAGATTCGGAGGGCTGTCCGCGACGAAGGTCATCGCCTCGTTGCGGGACTTCGCGTAAGCGACGCTGTAACGGCTCTTATCGAGCGTCAGCGCCACGACTTTTTGTACGGTCAGACTCTCATCTATGAGCAGGACGCGCTTTTTCATTTGCCTCAGTATAGCAGCGTCCTGGCTAAGCACGAACCCTTCTCCAACGCCGCGTCGGAATCATGATACGAAGCGTCGACGCAGATTGTGTAGCCTTTCGCACTTTTTTTTCAAGTTTCCCCAACAATCAGACGATGAGCAAGTTGAGGCAGGTACGGATCACCGTCCCTTCTCACTGCTGGTCCAAGATGGACCAGCTAAAGGACTCACCTAGAGTCCAGCCGGTCATAAGGATATGACCGATAGCCCTAGATTGGGCGAGACGTTCACGGAGGATGTCATGGCTCTGCGGATTAATACCAATGTTCAGTCGCTGCTCGCGCAGCATCACTTGGACACGACGACACGGGAATTGAACCATACCCAGGAAAAACTGGCGACGGGTTCCCGCATCGTTCATGCGAAAGATGACGCCGCCGGGCTGGCCATCTCGGAGAACCTCCGAGCCACCCTCAAAGCGACGGGCCAAAACATTCAGAACCTACTGAATGGTGAGTTCATGCTGCAGACGGCGGACAGCGCCCTGTACGAAGTGAACAACATGGTCATCCGCATGAAGGAGCTCGCGGTATCCGCCTCTTCCGACACGAACGGAGACTACGAGCGCGGATTACTCAACGAAGAGTACCAAGCGCTCAAAGAAGAGCTCGGCCGTATCTCGGAGACCACGCTTTTCAACGGCCGCCCTCTCCTAAACGGCCAAGGCGGAGAAATTGAGATTCAAGTGGGACCGAACAACGTCGACGGCGTCGACCGTATTCGCGTCGGCTTGGACTTCGAAGTCACGCCCGAGACCATGGGTCTCGCGGACTTGAACATTGCGGACCGTGATGGCGCCCGGGAAGCTCTCGACCCCATTGGGGAGGCTTTGAAGACTATCGCGAGTACTAGAGGAAAAATCGGGGCTGGGGAATCCCGTCTCGGAACCACCCTGCGCAGCTTGACTCAGTACGAGGAGAATACCTCAGGTGCGTTTTCTCAGATCCGTGATGCCGACATCGCCCGTGAAACGGCCGAGTATGCCAAGTTGAATATTCTCAACCAAGCTGGAATCGCGGTCCTCGCCCAAGCCAATAACAGTCCAAGTGCGGTTCTGAAACTTCTGAATTAAAAACCCAGAAGGAACTGCCCCCGCCCCGATTGAAGAGCTAACTACTTCCGCTTGGCGGCCTTTTTCTTGCCCTTTTTCGCGGTTTTCTTGGCCTTCTTAGCGCGTTTTTTCGCCATAGTGATTCCCCCAGTTATTCGTTACTACGTTTATCCGATTATGAACGTGCGATGCCGCGTTCATTGAGTTCAGTTTGAACCACATTTTTTTCCGAATCAAGCGAATACTTGTTTGAATTCTGCATTTTACGGCGGAGCGCCGCTGAATCGATCGCGCTAAAAACCGTTTTTATCGACGATAAATCACGATCCGGCGCATTCGAAAAAAATGCTGCGAGCGATCAGAATTATTTTCATTTTTTTCTTTCAAACCCCGATCTTTGCTTCCCTTTCATGATTTTTTTCCGCTTCAGCGAACGTTTCACACGTTCTTTTCCCGCTCCCTTTGCGCGCGTTTCCTAAAATCGCGTCCTCTAGCGCGATCCATTCGCCTCTTTCTCCGCATTCCGCGTTTCTTTCTCTTCTCGTTAATTTCGAACTCAGCAGAGCCCATCCGCATTAAAGCGAAGCTTTAACGCTGAGCGGGGATTCATTTGCGTTTCCTTAACCATCTTGCTAACCTCGGCTCGCTTTTAAGCGATTGATTATTCACGTCTTAAGTCCTCTCGGGCAGCTTGCCCGCGAGAGACTTTCAAGGCCCGTAGGAGGTTTCGGTGATCGGTAGCGACAGTGTCGTGCTCACCTCGGTAGACGAGGTCCTGAATTGGGGACGCCGCAATTCTTTGTGGCCTCTGACTTTCGGTCTCGCTTGTTGCGCCATCGAGATGATGGCGACGGGCGCCGCCGACTACGATCTCGAGAGATTTGGTTGTGGCGTGTTTCGCGCCACTCCCCGGCAATCGGATCTGATGATCGTCGCCGGCACGGTGACGCTGAAGATGGCGAGCCGCATCCGCACCTTGTACGAACAGATGCCCGACCCGAAGTGGGTCATCTCCATGGGCTCCTGCGCGAACAAAGGCGGGCCTTACTGGCACGAGGGTTACCACGTATTGAAAGGGGTCGACCGTGTCGTTCCCGTCGATATCTACGTTCCCGGCTGCCCTCCCCGCCCCGAGACGCTTCTCGAAGCGGTGATGATGTTGCAGAAAAAAATCCGGGTTCAGGAGACGGCTTTGAAGCCTCTCGGTTTCCTGCGCAAGGAAGCGTCGGTTTAAGGGAGTGGGAGATCAAATGACCTTCGACGATGTTTTTCAAAAGCTCCAGGGCAAGTTCTCTGGCGGCGTCGAGAAGCTCGACACCAAACCGGATCCCGCAATCAAGGTAGACGCCAAGCAGATCCACGAAGTGGTGCGTTACCTGAAAGAAGAAGCCGCTTTCGAGACGCTCACCTGCGTTTCGGGCGTCGACTATCCCAAAGACGCGAAAATCGCGGTCGTCTATCACTTGCACTCGTACACGCACAAGGTGCTGGTCGGCCTCAAAGTGTACTTGCCCCGGGAAGCCCCTTTGGTCCGCAGCCTCGTGGACCTCTATAAGGGCGCCAACTGGCAGGAGCGCGAGACGTACGACCTCATGGGCGTCCATTTCGAGGGCCATCCGGATCTCCGCCGCATTTTCATGCCGGAAGACTGGGTCGGCCACCCGCTGCGCAAAGATTTCGTGACACCCGACTTTTATAACGGCATGCCGGTTCCGCTCTATTTCGATGATTCCGCGAGCGGCACGCCGGGAGGAGAGCACTAATGCTCGACCAAGAAGATCCTCAGCACCTGATGAACACGCCCGAAAGTCTCCGGACGGACGAGCTGCTCATCAACATGGGCCCTCAGCATCCTTCCACCCACGGCGTACTCAAAGTCGTCATCGTCACCGACGGTGAGATCGTAAAGACCGCCATGCCGGAAGTCGGTTATCTGCATCGGTGCATGGAAAAGCACTCGGAAGCGGTCGACTGGATGGGCGTCATGCCCTACGTGGATCGCCTGGACTACCTGGCCTCCATGAATAACGCCATGGGCTGGGCGATGGCCTGCGAAAAGATGATGGGCGTCGAAGTGCCCCGCCGCGCGGAGTACATCCGCGTCATCACCAGCGAGCTTCAGCGCATCGCGAGCCACTTGATGGCTTTCGGCACCTACGGCCTGGATCTCGGCGCCTTCACCGCTTTCATGTACGGCTTTCGCGATCGCGAGATGATTCTCGATATCTTCGAGAAGATGAGCGGCGCCCGCCTCCTCTACAACTATATGTGGATCGGCGGAACGTCCCGGGACATCGATTCGGACATCGTGGCGCACATCAAGCGCTTCATCGACTACTTCAAGCCGAAGATCGAGGAGTACAATAACCTCGTCACTTACAATAAGATCTTCGTCGAGCGCACCAAACACATCGGCGTCGTCGACCGCGACATGTGCTTCTCGTACGGCCTCACCGGCGTACCGCTCCGCGCGGCGGGCTTTAAGTGGGACCTTCGCAAAGACATGCCCTACTCCATCTACAAGGAAGTCGATTTCGACGTTCCGCTCGGCACAGGCCAGATGGGCACCCTCGGCGATTGCTGGGATCGGCATTTCGTCCGTATGCTCGAGATGAAGGAATCCGTCCGCATCATCGAGCAACTCATTGATGGCATTCCCGAAGGCACGCACCGCGGCCGCGTCGGTAAAGTCATCAAGCTGGCCGCCGGGGAAGGCAACTCTCGCACGGAATGCCCGCGCGGAGAGCTCTTCTTCCACGTGGAAAGCGACGGCGGGAAATCCCCGTACCGGGTTCGCGTAAAGAGTCCCTGTTTCCTCAACATCAGCACGCTGGCGGAGCTCGCTCCCGGTCAGATGGTCTCGGATCTCGTGGCCACCATCGGAAGTCTCGACATCGTGCTGGGCGAAGTGGACCGCTAGGAGAGACTACCATGACGTTTTTGGAATATTCCGGCGCCATCAAAGACATCGTACTCACCACCATGAAGGGCATGGGCATCACCCTCGCGCAGATGGCGAGAGTGACGCAAAAAGGGGCGATTACGATTCAGTACCCCGAGCAGAGAGACCAGCTTCCCTTGGGATCGCGCGGCCTGCTTTTTAACGACGTCGAGGATTGCATCTCCTGCAAGCAATGCGCGGCGGTTTGCCCCGTCGATTGCATCTACATCGAAGCCGACAAGAAGGAAGCTTCTGAGCCCCAGGACTTCACCAAGGGCGGCGTCAAGAAGACGCTGAACTTGAAGAAGTTCGACATCGATATCTCGCTCTGCTGCTACTGCGGTCTTTGTAGCGCGGCGTGCCCCACGGACTGCCTGTACCATACGAAAGAGTATGAGTACTCGGTCATCGACCGGGACAAGCACGTCATGGACTACCTGAACTATAAGCGTTAACCTTTGGGTTAAGTGCTCTCTCAACTCAAATCTCGCTTGGCGGGACTCTTTCGTAGCGCGCCTTCCGAAGGCGCCGTCACGGAACGCTCTTCGCTGGGTCAAATCGCGAAGCTCTACCCTACCCTTCCGGATTTCTTGCACCGCCGGTACGCGGTGACGCTGAAAGCTTCCGACGATCGCCTTACCTTGGGCGATGTGGTGCGCCTGCACGCTTTGCCGCCCGCGCAGGTGGTCTTCATGGAGCTGCAGCTGGATAACCGGCCCGAGCAAGTGCCGCAGCTAGCGGCCCGTGTCGCCGCGGAGAAGGTCATCGCGCCCGAGTGGCGCGTGCTCGATGTGAGAGAGCCTTGGGAGTACCAGTTCGGTGGGCTTCCCAAAGCGCGGCCGATGGACGCTAAAATGTGGGAAGAGATTTTAGCCGACTGGGACCGCGATACGCCGATTCTTCTCTACTGCCACTTCGGCATCCGCAGCCAGGACGCCGCCGGACAGCTTCTCGATCGCGGCTTCAAGAACGTGCATGTGCTCCAGGGCGGCATCGACGCCTGGTCTCAGGACGTCGATCCCAAAGTCAGCCGGTACGAAGGCAGCTGGTGCTGACTATTGCAAGTTGATAATCACGCGCTCATTGTTATCAAAGAGCAGATTCATCTTGGTCGGCTTCGGAGTCGCCACGGCTTTCGTGATGGCGAATGAGTAATCTGCCGTGCTCGACAGAGTCACGGGACCGGTCGGCGCGGGAAGCAGCTTGAACTCTCCGCTGCTTAAATCGATACCCACCAACCGCAACGGCGCGGACCCTTTACTGCGCATTCCTACCGGCATGCCGACGTCCGGAATGGGGAGCGTGTCACCGCTATTCAAACCAAGTCTGTTACGACCGTACGTCAGGGCAACAGCGCTTTGACCGACCGCCATGAACGCTCCTCGCATTTGGATGATCGGATAAGACTTCGCATCGTCCTTGAAGATCATGACTTGGGCGGGGAAAGCCCCTCCCAAGTCCTGAGCCGGGCAATTCACCAATCCCGTCAGGATGAGAGTCGTTTCGTGAGACTCACCGGCTTCGAGAATGACGGGGCCGCCGCCGTTCGCCAGATCGATGGTCGCCGTCGGCCCATCACAACCCGAGCCAGTCGCGGGGAAAGGACCGACGATGAGCACGCCTTCATCCACGGTGAGACGGGCCGTACCGCCATTTTGAAGCGTAAGTCCGACTCGCTTTTGGGCTCCCATGGCGCCCAGATCGTAGTTCCAGGTATCCACGTTTGGATCCGCGGGCTGTCCCTCGGGATGAGGCAAGACCGCGAGACAGGGGGCCGGCGCGGGCTTATAGAGTCCGAAGCCAAACTCGTACTTGGACTCGTTCGTATCCTGGGAAGTGAACTCGATAGTGCCCCAATAGTGGGAGCCCGTCGCCGCCGTGGGACTCAAGATGATATTCACCATTTGAGATTGGTTAGGCGCGATGTCGAACGGGAAAACCACACTCGCGTCCAGAGTGAACACGTTCTTCTCATCCAGAGTGAACTGAGCGCGATCAATATGCAATGTGCCGGGGCCTCGGTTCTTAAGCTCGACAGGGATGAGGCCATCGAAAGGCTTCGGACATTTTCCCGATTGGTAAGCGTAGCTCGGAGCTGCCATGGCAACGGAACTACCGTTCCGCCGCAGGGTCGCGATGTTGAACGCTTCATAACCGTTCTGCAAAATGGAAATCTCTCCCTTGTCCGGCGCGGAGTTCGCTTGCACCCGCACGGCCTCGACACTTCCCGTGTCGCTCGAAATAATGACGGTCGCATTGCGACCACCGAGCGCGGCCTTCGGATTGAAACGCACGCGGAAGAACGCGTACTCCTGGTAGGCCAACTTAATCGGGAGCGCGACACCGACGATTTCGAAGTCTTCCGGGTTTCTGCCGCGGATATCGATATGCGTTTGAAGAAAGTCGACCCCGCAAAAAATCCGGAGAGCCTTCTCTTTCGCGCGTTCAACTTCATCACGCAGTGGGATTACACCCAGGCCGCGATCTATTTGAGGCGCTACGTCGCCCTACCCGATCTTTCGGATTACCAGCGCAGTACGGGCGAGGCGAACCTGGTCGCCGCTCTCAATTACTTGAGAAGTCCCGACGCGCGTGACGTGCTGGAAGGCCTTCTCGCCCGGGTGAGGAAGACGAGTTATCGACGGCTCTTGGGATATCTCCTTCTGCGCAAAGGAGAGCTCGAGGTCGGCGCGCGCCAGTGGCCCGCCGCTTTTTCGGCGCTCACCGAGGCGCTGAAGATTTCCGAAGAGGACTCGATGGATCACTTCCTAGTGAGAAAGTGGTCGACCATCGTTTCCCTTTACTCGGATCCCGCGCGGCATTCGCTGACTCTTTACGAGCTCATTGGCCTGCACGCTCAAGCCAAAGTACGCCGTGAGTGGGAAACCGTCCGCAGCATGGACTTTCACCGCTCGGTCGCGACGAAGGACGAAACCCTCGCGCGGCTCGTCTATTTCGGCACCCCGCACTCGACATTCCGCGAGCGCCTCGCCGATAGCTTTCCGCACCTGAGCACGGAGACCGAGTACGTGTGGAGTCACGGCAATCCCACTCAAATCGTTTCTCTCGACGAGGGATTGAGCGGCCCTTCCCTGCAGCGCGAACAACTGGGCCACCGCCTCATCACGGCGCTTAGCCAGGATTTTTATCGCCCCGTGAAAATGGCGGAAATTTTCTCAAGCCTTTATCCCGAAGAGCAATTCAACGTCGAGACTTCCCCCGTGCGCATCCGCAAAGCGGTGGAACGGGCGCGGGCAGGGCTGAAAGCTTCCAAGCTCGGCTGTCACATCCGTCTCATCCGCGGCATGTACTCCCTCGACTTGCCGGCAAGTCTCGGCATCCGCATTCGTCTCGATCGCAAACGCGGCGCCGAGACCGATCGCCTGGCGCCGCTTTTCGCAAGCCGTCCCCTGCTTTCGCTCCGAGAGATTCAGACCGGTCTGAATTTAAGTCCCTCGCGAGCCGCGAGACGAGTGAGAAAATGGTGCCGAGAAGGCAAACTGGAAACGGCGGGCGGCGGGCGGGGCGCCCGCTATCGTCTCAATACGAAATAAAAAGAGCACGCGAACCATTGGCTCGCGTGCTCTCTAAACTTAATTTCGCAAAAACCGTTTAGGCGCCGAGGGCGGTGGAAACGCGTTTCGCGAGACGGCCAACCTTGCGAGAGGCGGCTTTCGGGCTGATGAGCTTTTTGCTGCCCGCCTTCATCAACATCTGTTGAAGGGTGTTGAAGATAGGCTCGATGACTTTCTTCGCTTCCTCCTTGTTTTTCGGAAGAGCCGCGAGCTGCGTCTCGAAAGCTTTCACGGCCGAGCGAACCGTACCGCGCGCGCTGCTATTGCTCTTCCTGCGCTTCTCCGCCTGACGGGCCGCCTTGATTGCGTTTTGATGTCTTTCCATAAATCCTCTGTTCCGGGCTGGCAGCGTTCAAGCTTCGCTTGAACGTTGTTAGCGATCCTTAAAAGAAACCTCGGTGTTTTAGTGGGTTTTCTCAAATATGTCAAAGAGATTGGCCGAAGCGGCGGGCCCGGCGCCTGACTGTATACTGCCCGTACACCCGAGAGATCCACTGACAGGTGACTTACCTCTGGAAATACGCCTAGTTTCGACGCCCTCTCGTGCCGCCCCTTCAAGCCTAGCCGGTTCGGGGTGTCCTCCCAGGCGTGCGAGGCGCCTGGCCTTCGGCTTGCAGAATACAGGGAGAGAATACATAGGGAAGGAGTGCGTCCTTGAATCGGCAACTTCGCTTACATACCTCAGTCGCCTTGATGGCGGCGCTCCTATGGGCGCCCGGGCGAGCCATTGGGGAGAGCGATATTCCTCCGCCGGCCGATACGAAGCCCATCTACTCTCCGCCGCCCACTCAACCCGAAGCCGATCGTAAGGAAGGCAGTGGCGCGGCCATCGCCGCCGCGGCCGTCGGTGCCGCCATGGCGGGAGCGAGCTGCGCGATGCTCATGAAACAAGCGCAGCAAGCGCGCGTGGCGGGAGAGACCCAGCAAGCGGCCATGTACCAGATGATGGGCATGCAGCAATGCGCGCAAATGGCGTCGAACCTCGCCAACGCCGCCCAGAACCAGGACGGCAAAGAAAAGATTTCTCAAAGCGATCCGGGTCAACCCAAGTGGAACGATCTGCCCGAGGGCGAATCGAAAAAAGGCGAGACGAAGACCGCCGCCCTTACGCCTCCCGGCACCGAGCCGGAGAAAAACGGGCCCTCGGAGACCGTCAACCCGGCCGAGTTCAAAGGCATCGACGAGTCGGCCTTCGCGGCGCCTCCCGGCACCGAACCTGGCGGCGGCAACGGCGGTTACGGCGGCTCGCTCAACGCGGGCTGGAAACCGCTCAATCCCATCGACGGGACCAGCGTGCAGTTTGACGATAAGTCCAAAGGCGAAGGCTCCACGCCGCAAACTCCGCTCGGCAACTCTTCGAGCATCGTCGGCTACGCCGGCGCGCCGAACGGCAAGGCTTTTCAAGATCACGACGAAGGCCCGCTCCAAGGACAAGACGGCAAAGCGGGCAAGACCGCGCGCGCCTCTCGCCTTCAAGGGGGCGGTCCCAGTGGTGGCGCCGGCGACGCTCCCGCGGCCAGCAGCTCGGGCAGCACATTCGATTTGGCGGGCTTCATGGCGCAGCTGGGCGGCAAGCCCGCGGGGGAAGCCGCTGGCCCGGGCCTCGAGTTCATCCAGATCGAAAAGAAAAATCCCGATGGCTCGTCGGTCACGCTGTTTCAGTACGCGAGCTTTCGCTACCGCAAAGCCCAGCGGGATGACGGCCTACTCGCTCGCCCGCAGAAGCGGATAGCGACAGCGGAAACCAGTTTGACGGGTGCTTCCCCGAAACGAGAGCCGGCCTCCACGAAAGCGAAAGCCGTGGTGCCCTCCGAGAAAAAAGATTTGAGCTTGAAGAAAACAGCGGTGGTGTCCAAGCGCTAAAGCTTGGCCCCCTAGTTGCAATATTTGAGTTTTAGTAAGGCAACCAAGCATGACAACGTGTCGATCAAATATTAAAGCCCTCTTTCTGTGGACAGCGCTCTTCTACGCGCCGTTCACCTTGGCGGAAAGCAATCCCATGGCGGGAGCCTCCGGGCTCGGTAAGCTCGATTCCGGTAGCGTCGAGAGCGGATTCTCGATGCCGCAATCACCCACTTTCGTTCCGGGCGCACCTCCGGCTCCCACTCAAGATCGCATGAAGAGCCAGGTCGCGGCGAAAGCCATGGGCATGGCCGCGGCCGCGCAGCAAAAGATCGCCTGCTTCAACATGATGAACGAGTCGATGAAAGAGGAGAACAAGAAGAACCAAGGCTTGATGATGGCAATGGCGCAACAGATGTGCGCGCAAGCGGATCAGAGCATGGCCTCCGCCATGAAGAACGACGAAGGCATCAAACAGGTAAGCGCCGCCGACATTCCGAAAATGGCGGAGATGAAAATCGCGCCGGTCACTCTCGGCAAGGACAAGATCAAGGAAGCCGAGATTCCGACCATCACTTTCAACGACGAAGCGACCAAGGGCTCGGGCCTCGTCGAGTTTCCCACGGCCGCTCCCGCGGTGGCGGCCGCCAAGCCGGAGGCCGGGGAACAAGTTTTCAATAAACCGTCCACCACGGACGACTTGAAAGATCCCGTCACGCAGTTCACGCAGCGCTCGAAGCTGGATGCCATCAATCGCAATCCGGCGTCCGTTCCGAGCGAAGGCGAAAAAGGCATCGCGGGATCTCAGCCAGGCCTCGGTTTCGGTGGAGGCGGAGTCGCTGGACTTCCCGCGAAGGGCGGCTCGGGCGGTAACGACGCGCCCACGATTTCCGATTCCGAATCCTTGGCGAGTAGCCGTAAGCGCGGCGGCGTAATCACCGCAGGCACGGGCGGCGAAGGCGGCGGCGCGGCTGAAAAATCCGGCAGCGGTTTCGATCTCTCGGCTTTGATGGAACAGATGATGGGCGGACCCGCCGCAGGCGAAGGCGGCGGCGGTCTAGAAGTCATCACGCTCAACACGCAAGCTCCGGAGGAAAAACCGCCCAATCTTTTCGAGTACGCTTCGTTCCGCTATCACCAGCTTTCCACCGAAAAGGGCGCCATCCGCCGGCGCAAGAACCAAGGCATCAAGGTGCCTCACCGAGGCGCCACCCTCGCCCAAGTGTCTAAGATCGAGACAGAGGGCGACCAAAAGATCGACACCCTCAAGCACGCGGGCCAATAGCCCGGAACTCCCACTACTTAGTCCCCTTTCCCAGAGCGCCGTTGCCCCTCTTTGACCGGGGTGTCCAACTCTTAGACAGGGGACGTTTTAAATCTCGTCATTTGGTGCGGGAATTTTTTACCCGGTCCTGGCCTAGATGTTGCTCTAAGGCCACGCCGAGACCGAGACATGGGAATACTTAGCGGGGGTTGATGCGGGACGCGCCAAAAATGGTCACCGGAATCGGAAGGCTGGCTTTTGCCATGGCCGTCGCGATCCTTTGCCTGGCGGTCACTGCTTTCTCCCAAGACGTCACGTCCGCCACCGTCGTTTCCTCCACGCTCTTTCGCCCCGCCCATCTCGAAGTGAAAGATAAGCTCTACCGCGACTACTTCTCCGGCGCCGACGACGCCATCCGCACGAGCTACTCCGATCGCTGGCGCTACCACGAAATTCAGTCCGGCTTTTATCAGCGCCGCTCGACCGACATTCACTTGGACATCGCGACGTTCTCCAATCCGAGCATCGGCCCGAGCGAAGCCAATGTGCGCGAAGAGTTCGCCCGCGCCGCTTTCCGCATGCGCATCGACGCCCTCATCAGAAAGCTCATGACCGATGACCGCGCGAAGAACCTCCGCCGCGCCCAGCAGTTCGTTGAAGCGCTTCGCGTACAGAGCGTGAAAGTCTCGGACTCGAAAGACCCTGCTTCTCCTCCCGCCGAAATGCGCTGGGGTTACGACATACTGGGCGACACCGCCCGCCTCGAGTATCTTAAAGGCACGGCGGGCGTTGGGCTTTACCATCAGAAATTCTTCGGTCAGGTTTTCAGCAGCCGCCGCCTGGAAGCCTTGAGCCTAAACTCGTGGAAAGAATCCAAGGGCACGCTGCCGAGCGCCTCACTCGGTTACGTGTTCGGCGACAAGGCGGTGCGCGCGAACCTCTGGAAGTATCTCAACTCCGCGGTGCGCGCGGATCTCTCCGGAGTCAAAGCGGTCGCGAGCAACGGCGTGCCAGACAGCGTGCTGATGAGCGTGACTTATACGTTCTAAGGGCTCACGCCGATGCGATCATTTCGGCGGCGCGCTCGCGTAAGAGAAACTTCTGCACTTTGCCGGTCACCGTCATGGGGAACGAGTCCACGAGTTTCCAGTACCGGGGAAACTTGTAGGCCGCAATCTTTCCGGCACAGAACTCTCGGAGGCCCTCCTCGGAGAGCTCGCAACCTGGCTTCGCCCTGACCCAAGCCATGACCTCTTCCCCGTAGAGCGGGCTCGGCACGCCGACGACTTGCGCCTCGGCCACGCCTGGATGAGTGTGCAGAAACGCTTCGACCTCGCGCGGATAAATATTCTCGCCGCCCCGGATGATCATGTCTTTCAACCGGCCTTCGATGCGGACATGGCCCGCTTCATCGAGACTCGCGAGATCGCCTGAGTGCATCCACCCTTCGGAATCAATCGCTTCTCGGGTGGCGCTCGCGTCGTTCCAGTAGCCCTTCATGACGCTGTAGCCGCGCGTGCAAAGCTCGCCTACTTGCCCGAGAGTAACGACGTCGCCCGATTCCCCGCAAATGATCTTCACTTCGACGTGCGGGTGCGCCGAGCCCACGGTGGCGACTTGCACCTCCGGCGAATCATCCGGGAAAGTCTGCACCGAAATAGGAGACGTTTCGGTCATGCCGTAGCCATTGGTGATTTCCTTGATGTGCATGCGATCGCGGATTTGCTCCATCACGGCGCGCGGACAAGGCGCGCCGGCGATGAGGCCCGTGCGCAGCGAGGTCAGATCGAACTCGGAAAACCTCGGCTGTCCCAGCTCCGCGATGAACATTGTGGGTACGCCGTAGAGCGAAGTGCATTTTTCTTCCGCCACGGTCTCCAGCACCGAGAGGGGATCGAAACTTTCCGCGGGGAGCACGAGGCAAGCGCCGTGGGTAAATCCGGCGAGGTTACCGAGCACCATGCCGAAGCAATGATAGAAAGGTACCGGCAAGCAGATGCGGTCCTGCTCCGTATAGTTCATGCGCTCGCCGACGAACCAGCCGTTATTCAAAATATTGGCGTGAGACAACGTCGCGCCTTTGGGAGCGCCCGTCGTCCCCGACGTGTACTGAATGTTGATGGCATCGCCCACGCGCAGTTCCGCCTCCCGGTAGCGAAGGGTGGAATCGGAAACGGCGCGGCCTCGCTCCAAAAGCGCATTCCAGTCTTTGTCCAGCACGAGGGTTTGTTCGAGTGAGGGACAGTTGCCCTTCACTTCGCAGAGGAGCGAGCGATAGTCGGCTTTTCTAAAACCTTCGGCGAGAATCAGCAGGCGCGTCCCCGACTGATTGAGCGCGTACTCGAGCTCCGCCGCGCGGTACGCGGGATTCAAGTTGACCAAGATGGCGCCGACTCGCGCGGCCGCGAACTGGGTGATGACCCATTCGTAGCGATTGGGCGACCAGATGCCCACGCGGTCACCGATGTGAATGCCGCGCGAGAGAAGGCCCTTCGCGGCCAACGTCACTTCATCCCAGAACTGAGCGTAGGTGGCGCGGTACTTTTGATGACGAACGACTAGCGCTTCCCGATCCGGGAACTGGGCCACCACGCGCGCGATCTCCCGGCCGATGGTGCCGGTGAGTAGCGGTTCATCCGTTGCACCCTTCACGTACGAAAGTGGGGGAGAAAAAGGCATCCGGTCTTATGGAAGAATCGCGATCTCGCGTCAAGTACCGTGGTTAAGAAAATGGGTACCGAGGTTGTCTAGCGTGACTAGGGTCCGGCTTCGCTCTTCGAGCTACGCCGCGACGGGCAGTCGTCTTCTTAAGTCACACCTCAAACTGCCTTGGCAGTCGTAGCCTAGCCAACCCTAAGGTCGGCCAGCGAAGACTGCCCGGAGCCGGAATCGAACCGGCACTCCCTTTCGAGAATTAGATTTTGAGTCTAACGCGTCTACCAATTCCGCCATCCGGGCATAAATCGGCGTGCTCAAGAACGGCCCAATCTAGCCGCGTCATCGTCTGATTTCAACCGTTTGGCGCGAGGGTTGTCTAGAAAGCCGACAGCAAGGGCTAAGTGACTGGTTTGATTCTACGCGTCAAACCACGTACCATTAAGATTCGGGTACTTTTTGGAGGCACGTTTCGTGGATAAGAACCCCTTTGGCCCAGTCCCCTGGGACATCCTAGTCTTCGTCGCCATCACTGGGATGGGCTTTACTTTTAGCGTTCAGCGCTACGTGCAGAGCCACGATCTCGACAAGACGCCGACCCGCGTCCTCGCCGCCGAAAGCTCGGTTCACCACTCCACGCCCACCGTCGAGCTGGGTTGCTTGGAGAAGACCCTTCTCACCGAAAAACGAAACGGAGAAGGACGCCAAACCCGTCTCTCTGGCCAGTTCTGCCATCTCTCCAAATCTGAGATGCGCTCGTTTGGCGGCTTGAGAGTGCGCAACCTCACCACTGGGCAGGAGAGCACCATCTTCTTCCAAGGCGACGACAACACCTTTCTCACCGACACCCTCGCCCTCGCCGAAGGCAGAAACCGCATTCGGCTCGAATGGCGCGAGTCCACCGGCAGTCCCGTGCGCGAGCTAACGGCCGAAATCATCTCCCGCTAGGCGCATAACGCGATGCCTCGCGGCGAGCTCCGCCTCGCCGCAAAGATCCTTTACCTTACCTGGGCCCTGCTCTATACCGGGGGTACAACTTTTCTTTTAATGATTAAGCGGTTGCCTTACATTTTCTGGCCCTTCACTACCCGGAACGGACGGCCATGAGCGAAGGCAAGCCCACGGATGCTCTGGAGAGAATCGGAAGTTCCCTTTTCAGCCTTCGCTTGTGGCTTTTCAAGAGCTGGCGCATAGCGATTCTGATGACGAAGGGGTCCTACCTTCTCGCTGAAAGGCGGCGGCTGATGCTCCGACTCGGGGAAAGGGTCTTTCAGCAGCGGCTGAAGGGGGAGTGGAAACCGGAAGCTTTTGACGACGCCGTTCACCTGCTCGACCGGCTGACGAAAAAAATCGAGATCGAGGAAGTGCTCATCAACCGTCTTCGCTTCGGCAAGAAGACGCCTCAGGCCGCGACCGCGGAGAAAGGAGAGGCCAGCTGATGCTTCTCTGGACCGACGAACAGGAACTTTTGATCAAGATGATAGCGGACTTCAGCGCGAAGGAGCTCGCGCCCCACGCCGAAGCCATCGACGAGAAGGAAGGCTTCAACGAAGCGGCGTTCCGTAAGCTCGCCGACTTGGGGCTGCTCGGAGTTACCGTGCCGGAAGCCTATGGCGGCGCCGCGCTCGGCGCGGTGGAAGCGACCCTCGCGATGGAAGGCCTGGGCAAGGCGTGCGCTTCGACCGCCCTCTCCTATCTCGCGCACTCCATGCTTTGCGTGAACAACATCGCCAAGAACGCCTCCGACGCGCAAAAGACGATGTATCTGCCGAAGCTCGTCTCGGGCGAGTGGATCGGCGCCATGGCGCTCACCGAGCCCATGGCGGGCAGCGATTCCCTCGGCATCAAGACCCAGGCCGTGAAAAAAGGCGGCAAGTACGTCTTGAACGGCACGAAGACGTTCATTACGAACGGTCCCGTGGCCGATGTCATCTGGGTCTACGCGAAAACCGGGCCTGGCAAGAAGGACGTCACCACCTTCATCGTCGAAAAAGGTTTCGCTGGCTTCAAGGTCGGCAAGAAATTGCGCAAGATGGGCATGAGAGGCTCGCCCACCTCCGAGCTGATCTTCGACAACTGCGAAGTGCCCGAGGAAAACCGCGTCGGCAACGAGAACGACAGCGTCTCGCACATGATGAGTAATCTCAACATCGAGCGCATCACCATCTCCGGCATTTCGCTGGGGATCGCGGCGGCCTCTCTCGAATACTCCGTCCGCTACGCCCAGGAGCGCTCGCAGTTCGGTGCGACCATCGGAAGCTTTCAGATGGTGCAGGAACGGCTCGCCGAGATGGCCACCAATCTCGACGCGGGACGGGCTCTCACTTATGTCTCGGCCGCGGCGTACGATCGGGGATCCCGGGAAATGTCTCTCGGCGCGAAGAGCAAGCTTTTCACGGCACAAATCGCCACGAAGGCCGGGCTCGACGCCATTCAGATTCTCGGCGGCTATGGTTACATGAAAGAGTATCCCGTCGAGCGTTTCATGCGCGACGCGAAACTCATGGAAATCGGCGCGGGTACCAACGAGATCATGCGGGTCATCGTGGCCCGCGAGCTGCTCGGCTTGCATTCTTGAGGCACCTTTGACCTTGACCTTTTTCCCAGAGCCGTCCGAAGAAGAACGTTCCGTCCGCGCGCGCGCCAAATCTTTCGCCGACCGCCGTTTTCGCCCGACCGCCATCGAGGACGATGAGAACTGCCATTTCCGCCGCGAACTTTTTGACGAGCTTTGCCGAGAGGGCTTGCACTCTCTCGCTTTTCCCAAAGAGTACGGCGGCTCCGGGCTCAAACCTTACGCGCAGTACGCCGCCATCGAAGAGATGGCGCGCGCAAGCGTCGCTTCCGCGGTCACGGTTGGTGTCACGAACTTGGTTCTGGGCGGCATCGCCGCTTTCGGAAACGCCGAGCAGAAGGAAAAGTACCTAAAGCCCCTCGTTCAAGGAACGTGGCTAGGCGCTTTTTCGCTCTCCGAGCCCGGCTCCGGATCGGATGCGGCCTCTTTGCGTTGTGCCGCAAAAAAAGTGGACGGGGGATACCAGATCAACGGCAACAAGAGCTGGTGCAGTAACGCGGGCTTCGCGGACTTGTACTTGCTCATGGTGCGCACGGGAGAGGCACGCTCCGCGGGAGTGTCCGCGTTCCTAGTGCCGAAAGACACCCCGGGGTTTCGCGTCGGCAAGCAGGAGAAGAAATTGGGAATGCGGGCGTCGTCGCTCGCCGAATTAGTTTTCGAAAATTGTTTCATACCGGAAAGTCAGCGTCTCGGCGCCGAGGGCGACGGCCTGAAGGTCGCCCTCTCCCAGCTCGACTCGGGAAGAATCACCATCGGCGTGGTCGGCGTCGCCCTGGCCATCGAAGCTCTGGACCGGGCGTGGGCCTGGGCCAAAAAGGGCGGGCACATCGAGGAAGGCGTGCGCCACGGGCTTGCGATCCGCTTCGCCGAAACCCAGAGCGTAAAAAATCTCGTGACCACCGCGGCCCAGCTCAAAGCGGAAGGCAAGCCGATTACCTTGCTGGCTTCCCAAGTGAAGTTACTCGGCAGCGACCTCGCCATGCGCACCACGAGCGAGGTCATCACGGCCATGGGGCTAGACGGCGCCAGACGCGAATGGGAAGTGGAACGGCTTTTTAGAGATGCCAAGGCGCTACAAATCGTCGAAGGTACGAATCAGATTCAGTGCATGGTGATCGCCCGCGAAATGGATGGGATGTTCAAATGAGTGAGCAGCAATTTGATTTAAGTTCGTTTCATCTTTCCATGGGAAAACTCTGGGACCACCCCGAAGGACCCCGTGCCGGCGGCGAGCTGGACCGGCGGATGGTCGATGCCGACCTCGCCGTGCGAGCGAAGTACCGGTCGGGCAGCGTCGGCTTTTACGATTGGCCCGTGACTCAAACCGCGACGGAGAAAGCGGAAGTCCGCCAAATCGCCCAGCGGCTTCGCAAGGAGTACGAAGGCGCTCTCATTTTCGGCATCGGTGGTTCGCATCTCGGGCCCGCCGCGGTCTTACAAGCGCTTCGCAGCCCCGAAGAGGAAGATAAGTTTCCCGTTCGCTGGGTCAGTAACGTCGACCCCGCCGCCATTCGGTCGGCCGACGCACTTTTGAAAAAGAAGAAGCTCGCGGCCATCGTCGTCAGCAAGTCGGGGGGAACTTCAGAAACCCTGGCGGGATTTTTTCATTTTAGCCAAAAACTCGATGCAAAAAGCGTCGTCGCGGTCACCGATCCTTCGGCGGGCTGGCTCAGACGAGCGGCGCAAAAAGAAGGCTGGGCCACCCTTCCCGTTCCTCCGGCCATCGGCGGGCGGTTCAGCGTGCACACCGCGGTCGGCCTTTTGCCCATCGAGCTGGCCGGACTTTCCCAGGATAAGTTCCTGGAGGGCGCGAGCCACATGCGCGAGCGACTCGATCGTTGCGAGCCGAAAGACAATCCGGCTTATTTGCTCGCGGCCGCGTTTCACCATTGGGATTTCAAGCACCGGTCGGTACAGTACCTCATGCCGTACTGGAGCAATCTCTCCTTCGTGGCGGATTGGTACGTTCAGCTCTTCGGCGAGAGTCTCGGCAAGCGCCTTTTGCGCGATCCGCAGAAGGCCGTCGGCTTTACTCCGGTGGGCGCGCTCGGCACGACCGATCAGCACTCCCTCCTTCAGCTCATGAAAGAGGGACCGTCCGACAAAATCGTGGGATTTCTCGATGTCTCTCCCGACTCGAACGATCTGAAAGTCGCCGAGCCGTCTTTCGATCCAGGCGATCAGAAATTCCTCGTGGGACAGAGTTTCGCGCGCCTTAGCCGGCTCGCGAGTGCCGCCGCCGAGAAGAGCTTGAACAACGCGGGCGTTCCGACTTACCGGATCGAGTTGCCTCGTCTGGACGAGTCCGCCTTGGGTGCCTTGTTTTTCTTCCTAGAGGCCTCCTGCGCCTTCGCGGGGGAGCTCTACGGCGTGGATGCCTTCAATCAGCCTGGCGTGGAAGAGGCAAAGCGCCTGCTCAGGCAGTCTCTGTAACTGGGCTAAGGCTCAGTAACTGCTGGGCTTATCCCCACGGATAGGCACTCGGGCGTCTTCACTGCTATAATAACGGGGTACTTCCTTTCGCCCATCCCATTAAAAGCAATGTCGAACACCAACACGAAATCCAAGATCGTCGAGTCGGATAAGACCGCAGTCGCCGATAGCGACACGTTAAATATCCGCCTTCAAGAAGCGGAAGCGGTTTCCCCCATGCTCGTGGTGATTTCGGGCCGCCCGCTCGGCAAATCCTTTTATCTGCAGAAAGAGCAGATGGTGCTCGGCCGTGATTTGACGGCCGACATCAGCATCGGTGAAACGGCGATTTCCCGCCGGCACACGGAGTTCAGCGTCGTTCCCGAAGGCGTGAACTGCAAGGACTTGGGCAGCACCAACGGCACCTTCGTCAACGATCAGAAGCTCGAAGGCTCGCGTCTTTTGAAAGACGGAGATCTCATCCGTTGCGGCAATACGATTTTGAAGTTCCTCAAAGAGGGACAGATCGAGAACGTCCATTACGGCAAGATGTACGAAGCCGCCACCATGGATGGGATGACGGGCGCTTTGAACAAGAAGGCGATCTTGGAGCTCCTGAACGAAGAGTTCCAGCGCGCGACGGCTCGTCCGGCAGCGATGACTTTGCTCATGCTAGATCTCGATCATTTCAAGATGATCAACGACACGCACGGCCACTTGGCGGGTGACTACGTCTTGAAAGAAACCTGCCACATCATCAAGGACAAGTTGATTCGTCAGAAGGACGCCCTCGGCCGTTATGGCGGTGAGGAGTTCGCCTTGGTGTTACGCGAAACGCCCCTTCGGATCGCGGTCGACGTCGCCGAGCGTATCCGCTCGACCATCGAGAAGCATAATTACCAGTTCGACGGCAAAAGCATCCCGGTCACCATCAGCATCGGAGTCGCGACGCTCGACTCAACGTCGAAGAAGCCCGAAGACCTCATCGCTCTCGCCGACAAGGCCCTCTACGACGCCAAGACGCAAGGCCGTAACCGCGTCTGCGTTCGCTAGGTCCATTCTCTGCGTCATTCCGCGGCCCACGTCAGCGTTCAAGCGAAGCTTGAACGCTGACGTAGCAAGCCGTCGGAACCTTTCCAGCGCCAAATTGCTTCCACGGCGATAGCTTTTGGAACGGGACGGCTCGGAGCTGTGCTTCGTCGAACGCATATCAATGCCGGCAGGTTTACCAGCTGCGAAGGTTCCGACGGCTTGGGGCCGCGCAATGACCAAAACGCGTTCCCCGGGGCTCATCATTGATCACTTATCGCGCTGCGATAAGTGTCTGCTGTGACTTCCCTTCGGGTTTATTTTCTAATGCCCCATTTGGGGTGA
>JAYUGC010000171.1:0-8715 GCA_043767805.1 Pseudomonadota bacterium
TCGCAAGTTTACATCGAAGCGAAAATCGTCGAGACCTCGATTACTTTCTCTCGCAGCCTCGGCATCGACTGGGGACCGAACGTGCAGGCGCGTCCGGCAGTGAATGGCGTGAGCCTCAAGGCGCCCGGTACGAACGAGACCTTGAAGGTAGGCTTTACCTCGGGACTTTTTGGCTCGCAACTGCAGGCTCGTTTGACGACGGGTGAGCAGAGTGGCGAGGTGAAGATCATCTCTCAGCCCAAGATCACTACCCTGAACGGGGTTGCCGCCAATATTTCCAGTAACATCACCTTCAACATCCGTACTCTCGCAGCGACTGGCTCGGGCTCGGCTTCCGTCGGCGCGGTTCAGCAGGTGAAGGCTGGTCTTCAACTGCAAGTCACGCCGTACATCGTGAGCGACAAGCGCGTGCGCTTACAGATTCAGGTTACGAAGAGCGATCCGGACGATTCCTCGAAAATCGACGGTATCCCCGGCGTCACCGACAACTCCGCCTCCACCTCTCTTATTGTCGATAGCGGTCAAATCGCTTCCATCGGCGGCTTGGTCAGTAACCGGAACTCCGTCGCTAACGCGGGCGTTCCCTTCCTGAATAAGCTTCCCATCCTCGGTTGGCTCTTCGGGTCGACCGACCGGGGCCACAAAGAGACGGAGCTGATGATCTTTTTGATGCCTTCCGTCTATAAAGGATCCGCGCGGGTCATTCCGTTCTCCACCGCAGAAGAGATTTCCGAATCGGATACGGGCCGTCTGGTCAGCCCAGCGACTGCGACCGATATCGGCGCGGCACCGTCGCTCGTCATCCCGCAGGGCCTGAAGCTCAATCTGCCGGGAGTCGTCGCGTCTCCTTCGACGGCGCCCGCGGAACCGAAATCGCTCGCTTTCCCAGCGCCGGCGATGCCGGCCGCTTCGCAGGATGTACCCGCTTCGCTGCTTCCCAAAGAAGGCTCGTTAATGCCGTCGATTGGGTCCCCGGAGAAACCGGCGACGCTCATCTTGGACATGTCCGCGCCGGACAAACCCGTGCTTCCCGGCGTCGCGCCCATAACGCTTCCGACGATTCCCAATTCGCCGACTTCCGGACTGAATTTCCCGACGATATCGAACCCGCCCGCGACCGGACTGAACTTGCCGCCGATGGGAGCGCCTCCAGCGGGTCTGAACTCGCAGGCCACGGGTGCGCCTCCGGGCTTGCCGGCCGATTCGCCGCTCAATTCTTTGAATCTTTCGTCTCCCTCGGGCCTGAGCCTGCCGGCTATCGGCGCGACGTCGTCGCTCATGCCGCAACAGGGAGTGGGGAAAGAGGCTCCGATTGCGCCGAAGAGCATCTTACGGACTGTGCCCCCCACGAGCAGCAGCAAGAACTCGCTCGAAGGCGCGCTCCTGCAGATGCCGACGAATCAGGCGCCGGTTCCCAATGCGAAGCCCGCGCTCATGCCGGTAAACAGCCCGCCCCCGCCGAAAGTCGAGCCGTCGGTGTTCGAGACACAGTCGGGTAAGCAAGAGCTCGTAGATCTTCTAGGCCCGATTAATCCGATGGACAGTGCCAACGCTGGCCCGAAAATCGGGGGGGAGCTCGCTCCCGTCGTTACTGCGCCCCAAGGCGCCAAAGCCGCTCCCGTCGCGCCTTCCATCGCGCCGCCTCAGTAACTAAAAGCCGTGAGTCGGCTGCGCTTACCCTTTAGTCGGAATATTCCGATAAGTAGGCGTGGCCGCGCGAGTCAGTTTTGAAACGTTTCTCGTGAAGAACGAGATTTTTCCGAAAGAGGCCCTCCGTGCGGCCTTGGAAGATGCAAAGCGTCGAAAGATCTCCGTCTCGCAAGCCTTACTCGAAACCGCGAAGGTAAGCGCCGAAGAAATCGCGCGCGCCTTGGCGAAGTTCCACGGCGTGGGATATCTCGCCGGCCCGCTGACCTTAGACACCGCGCTACTCGCTCAGATTCCCGCGTTCACGCTCCGGCGGTATCAGATCGTTCCGGTCAGCCGAACGGAAGACGAGATCACGGTAGCCACCACCGATCCGGGCAACCTGCTCGCCACCGACGAGATCCGCCGCTCGACCAAGCTCAAGGTGAAGACGATTTGCGTGACCGAGTCCACGCTGCGCGAGGCTCTCTCCCGCTTGCAGAGTGCCGCACCCGAGGGTGGGGAAGAGGTAGCCGGCTCCGCCGCGAAACACATCGAGCGCATCATTTTTCGATCGCTTAAGCGCGGCGCGAGTGACATTCATTTCGAGCCCGGTTCCACCACGGCGCTCGTACGCGAGCGCATAGACGGCATACTCCACGACGTCGAGGCGGTGAGCATCGAGACCTATAGCCCGGTGCTCTCACGCCTGAAGCTCATGTGCGGCATGGATATCGTCGAGAAGCGCCTCGCGCAGGACGGCCGCATGAAGTTCGAGATGCCCGGCGGCAACAGTGAAATTCGCGCGAGCACGCTTCCCACGATCTACGGCGAAAAACTCGTGCTCCGCCTTTTGCGCTCGGCGAGCCGCCAGCCGACTCTGGAATTCCTCGATCCCGGAGAAAAGCGTCTTTCGCTCTTAAAGAGCCTGTGCAAGCAGTCGGATGGGCTCATCCTCTGCGCCGGTCCCACTGGATCCGGTAAGACGACGACGATCTATTCCATGCTGAACAGCATGGATAGAAAAACCCACAACGTCATCACCGTCGAAGATCCGGTCGAGTATGAGATGGAGCGGGCCAATCAGGTTCAGGTGAATGCCAAGATCGGGATCAACTTCCTGAACATTCTACCGTTCATCTTGCGACAAGATCCCGACATCATTATGGTCGGCGAGATTCGCGAAGAAGAAACGGCGCAGATGGTCCTTCGCGCCGCCATCAGCGGTCACTTGGTCTTCTCGACGCTGCACGCGCCGACCGCGCTCGCCACCGTGTCTCGTCTGACCGACATGGGCGTGGCCGCGCACATGCTCATCGCGTCCTTGAAGGCCTGTATCTCACAGCGCCTCCTCAGAAAGCTGTGCAACCGCTGCAAACAGCCGCGCAAGAGCACCGTGAAAGACGCGCTCATTCTGGGCATCGAAAAGGAAACCGAGATCACCCTGTTCGAGCCCCTGGGCTGCGACACCTGCCACGGGCTCGGCTACTCGGGCCGTTTCGTTGCCATGGAGATTTTGATCCTGAAGGAAGAGATGGCGGAGGCCATCTTGAACCGCGATCGCGCCCGGCTCGCCAAAGTGGCCCGCGAAGCGGGCTTCCAGGAGATTCGCGATCACGCCATCGAGCGCGTGTTGGCGGGAGAAACGTCCATCAACGAGATGCTTGCGCGCTGCCCGAGTGGCTTTTACTCAGATGACATGGCAGAGGAAGTCGTTTGAGAAAGTACGCTTACAAGGCAATGGACGACACGGGTCGCTCCATCGAAGGGCAGCTCGAAGCCGAAAGCTCGAAAGAGGTCGATTCCTACTTTCTCGAGCAGAATCTCGTTCCGCTCCGGGTAAACGAGATCAAACCGCATGGCGTTGCCGCGGTTTTCACCTCTCTGGCTGACCGGTTTCGCCGCAAGCTCTTCGAGAACGAGCTCATCGCTTTCACTCGGCAGTTCGCCGCGGCCTACGGCGCGGGCATTGCCGTGCCCCGAATCCTCGCGATGCTCACCAAACAGATGACGCACAAGACGTTCAAGGAATCGGTCGAGCGCATCTCGGAGGCGATCGAGAACGGTAAGGGCGTGACGGAGTCCTTCGAGCGCTATCCGGCCTATTTCGATCCGACGTATCTGGCGATCTTGAGCACCGGCGAAGTCTCGGGAAACCTGGACAAGGTAATGGATTACGCGGCCGGTCTCCTCGAGAAAAAGCTCATTCACAAAGAGCGCATTCGTTCCACTTTGCTTTATCCGAAGCTGGTGGTGGGAGCCATCTTTTTTACGATCATCATCATGATGATTTTCGTCATTCCCCAGTTTCAAAAGCTGTACGAGCGCTTCGGATCGGAACTGCCGCTTCCGACGAGAATCCTCGTCAATCTTTCGAACTTCTGCCAGACCTACTGGTGGGTCGGTCTGTTGTCGCTCATTCCGCTTTACGTGGTGTTCTTAAAGCTGCAGTCAAATGCGAAGGTCATGCTCTGGGTCCACGAGAAGCTTCTGATCGTCCCCATTTTCGGGCCGCTCTTTGCCAAAGTGGAGCTCACTCATTTTTGTACGACCTTTTCCCTTCTCATGCGCTCCGGTATTCGCGTGACTGACGCGACGGAGATCTCTATCCGCGGCATGCGGAACTCTTACTTTCGCTTTCGCATGGCCGCAATCGTTCCTTTCATCGAAGCGGGCGGCTCGGTCAGCGCGGCGATGGAAAAAGTCGAGGTCGTGCCTCCGCTCATGTCGTCTATGGTGGCGGTAGGGGAAGAAGCGGGCACGCTCGATACGCTTTTGGACCGCATCGCCTTTCTCTACGAGAACGACACCGAGATGATGCTCAAGCGTTTGCCCACGATGCTCGAGCCCATCATTCTCTCCGTGCTCTTCGCGCTGACTCTTGGACTTGCGGTCGCGATCTACTTGCCGATGTGGAAGCTTTCCTCGCTCGTACGCGGCGGCGGATGACGATTATGGCGGCGGCAACACATTCTCGGCACAATAGCGGCACGTTCTAACTCGTAACCATTGGAATATACGTGTGATTTTGGCCATCAGTTAACCTGAAGTGGCGTATACTGAGTCTAGAAGCTGGCGAATAAAAGTGGAAGCGGAACGTAAGTGATCGCCAGGACTTCCCACCTCACGCTACCCGCCGAGTAGTCAAATTCCCGGTTATTGGTTCCGAGCCCGAAGGAGTTCTTATGGTACGTACGCGGATCCTTCATAGCTCCAAGGCCCTCGCGATTTTCGCGCTTAGCCTCCTAACGACCTTCGCCTTTGCGGGCGAAATGACCGGCGAAAACGTGATTGGCCAAGTCTCGGGTAATCGCGCGGTGTTCCCGGCGCTTTCCGACGAGATCCTCGTGGCGAAGAAACTCTCCGCCACCCTCGAGCTCACTTTCCAAACGGCCTCGGAATTTTCCGCCGAGCAAGTGTCCATCATCACCAATGGTCTCCAGTGTACGGCGTCGTCCCATCGGATCCGGGCGCTCGCCCAATGGAAGTTCGAGGGAGGCGTTCGCAAGCTCGTCCTCGAGATGGACTCCCTTCGCTTTGGTAACCAAGAGCCTTTCCTGGACAAGGTTTGTGATGTCATTCGTCATCACGGCTCGCTGGCTCTGGATGTCCGCGCGCCTTTCGCTTTGAGAACGGCGAAGCTCGTTTTTGAGTACGAAGTGCCGCCTCCGCCGCTCCCGACGGTGCAATTGACTAAGGTCGATCCGGCGGACTCTGTGATCCAATCGCGCACACTCGCGTTCACCTTCAGCTCCGTGGAAGGCGCGAAGCTGTTTGAGTGCCGGCACCGGCGGGACTCCGACCACTGGATGTCTTGCTCGTCTCCCAAGGTTTTCACTGATTTAAAAAATGGCCGCCACCACTTCGCGTTTCGCGCCATCGATAAGTTGGGACGGGTAGGGCCGGTCACGCGTTACCGCACTTACGTGGACGCTCCGAACCCGGCCGTTATCTTCACGTCCATTATTCCCAAGGAGAACCCGACGACCAGTACCACGATGCAGATCGGTTTTCAGCTGAACGGCTCGGGCGGCAATTACGTGGAATGCAATCTCGACAATAAGGCCTGGGCTTGGTGCAGCTCGCCGGTGCTCTTTAAGAGCCTCTCCGAAGGCGCGCACAAAGCGATCTTCCGCCGCCCCAATTGGATTTACAGTACGCTGCTCGGCCACTGGCTCGGCGAGTTCGCCTGGTTCCAGGCGATTTGCCCCCTCTACTCGGACCCGGTGGTTTATAGCTGGGTCGTGCAGCGCGGAATCCCGTCGGCGGAGCTCGTGTCCACGCCGAAGGCGCTCACGAAAGAGTCCGTCGCCCGTTTCGAGTTTCGTTCCGACGTGACGGCGCGCTTTCAGTGCCGCGTGGATGGAAACGCCGCCGTGGAATGCGTTTCGCCGGTGCAGTTTAACGTGAGCGAAGGGATCCATGTTTTTGAAGTCATTCCTTACGTCGAAAACGTATTTAACAATGCGGTGTCTTTTCGCTGGGAAGTGGATCAATCGGCCCCCGAGCTGACCTTGGGCTCGGTTATTCCCGCGGAACTCGTGACCAGCGCTTCGACTCTGTCTTTGGGCTTTGTTTCGTCGGAATCCGCGACTTTTCGCTGTGCTTTGGATGGCGCGTCGGCGACTAACTGTGGCACCCCGGTCAATGTGACCGGGCTTGCCGACGGCGCTCACGAACTATCCGTCGTGGCGACCGATGCGGCGGGCAATGAAAGTGACGCCCTCCTATACGATTGGACGGTGGATCGCCAGGCTCCGGGCGCGAAGGCCCAGATGACCTTCCCGGCGTCACTTCCCACGAAATTCACGCGGGCCGTCTTCGAGTTCATGACCAACGAGAACGCGACTTTCCGCTGCTCGGTCGACGGCGTCGATCGCGGCGCCTGCGTAAGCCCGTTTGAGGTGACGAATCTCGCCGAAGGCCAGCACGAGTTCAGCGTGATGCCGGTGGACGCCGTGGGTAACGTCGGCGTGGCGGCTACCATTCAATGGATGGTGGACGTGACCCTGCCGCTCATTCGCGTGACCGCGGTGGAGCCGCCGGAAAGCGCCACCGAGTCGCACTCGATGCGCATCGATTTTGACACGAGCGAACCGGCCACGGTGCTTTGTGAGCTCGACGGAGGAGGGCAGCTCCCGTGCCATTCTCCGTATCTCGCCTCGGGCGTCGCGGAAGGCAATCATCAGCTGGAGATCATCGCCGTCGATGCCGCTCAAAACGTTTCGCGGGCCTACCGCCATCCTTGGCGAGTCGATTCCGTCGCCATCGTGCAGATTTCCTCCGTCGTTCCGGACGCGGCCGTGGTGAGTAGCCGCTCTCTCCTGGTGGAATTCGGCTCCACCAACTCGGCCTCTTTCGTCTGCTCGCTGGACGGCGCTCCTACGACCGCTTGTGCGAGCCCGGTGCAATTTAGTGAGCTCGCTGACGGCGCGCATACCTTCGAAGTGCATGGCCTGAATCTCTCGGGCAACATCGGCCCCGCGGCGGGACACGTTTGGACCGTCGATACGGCGGGCCCGGTGGTGACTCTCGACTCCGTGAATCCGTCGACGAGTCCCACGGCCTCGAAAGATTTGACGCTTTCCTTCTCTTCCGCGGACGCGGCTTCCTACTTGTGTATGCTGGACAGTGCCGCCGAAGCTCCTTGCGCTTCTCCGGTGGCTTTGAGTGAAGTCGCGGAAGGCGCGCACAAGTTCTCCCTCGTCGGCATCGACGGTCTCGGTAACCGCGGCAATCCGGCCGCGTATGAATGGTCGGTTGACGCCACTGGTCCCACGGTGGCTTTCGGTAACGTCACGCCTTCGGGGGCGGTCGTCGCGGCTTTGAGTCTCACCGCGGATTTCGTCGCGAACGAGCCAGTCAGTTTCCTTTGCGCCTTGGATGGCGGGGCCGAAGCGGCCTGCGCCTCTCCTTATAAGGTGGACGTCGCGGAAGGCGCGCACGATCTTGTTTTGGTCGGTATCGATGCTCTCGGAAACCGTGGCTTGCCGGTGACCTATCACTGGGTGGTTTTGGTTCCGGAAGCGATCGCCCGAATCGATGGTTTCAGCCCTGAGCGAACGCCCACCACGAGCCAAGTGGCGGCGGTTACCTTTAGCGGCACCGATGCGGTGAGTTTCGTCTGTAAGTTGGACGACGCGGCTTTCGCGGCGTGCGTTTCTGGCATTGGCTATAGCAACCTTGCCGAAGGCGCTCACACTTTCTCCGTCGCCGGCGTCAACTTGGCCCATCGCCAAGGCCCAGCGCTAAGCCGCGCCTGGGTCGTCGATAGAACGGGCCCGGTGGTGCAAATCCTGTCCACCAATCCGTCCCTCTCGCCGACGGCCGCCCTCGCTTTGACGGCGTACTTTTCGGCGAGTGAGACGGCGACCTTCCGCTGTCAGCTCGACGGAGCCAGCGAAACCGAGTGCGTCGCGCCTTTGACGATCTCGGTGGGCGAAGGCGAGCATACGCTTTCGATTTCCGGTATCGATGTCTTGGGTAATCGCGGCGCCGCGACGGTTCACAGCTGGACGGTCAGCGTACCCGAAGCGTTGGTTACTTTGACGTCCGTCGTTCCGAGCGCGCCGGTCACCCAGAGCCGCACCTTCACCACGGGCTTCGCTGGAACAGATGCGGTTTCTTTCGAGTGCCGGTTGGACGGCGCGGCCTTCGCGGCTTGCGCGAGCCCGTTCGTCGTAACCGGACTTGTCGACGGCTCTCATCAGTTTGAAGTGCGCGGCGTGAACGCCGTTGGTCGCCCGGGCTTGGCCCAGGCGCACGGCTGGACCGTCGACAACGTCGGCCCGGCGGCGAGCCTTACGAGCTTCGAGCCGGCCGCATCTCCGACGACGAGCCGTCAAATGACTCTCGTCTTCTCGGCGGACGAAGCGGGCGCGACGTTCACTTGCGCCTTGGATGACGGCGTGGCGGTCGCTTGTACGTCTCCCGTTCTTTTCGCGGGTCTTGCCGACGGCTCGCACCAGGTGACCGTCCGCGCGGCGGACGGTCTCGGAAACGTCGGTCAGCCGGCGATTCATGCTTGGGTCGTCGACGCGACGGGCCCGGTCACGAGCTTTATTTCTCTCGTGCCCGCGGGCTCGACGT
>JAYUGC010000172.1:0-8688 GCA_043767805.1 Pseudomonadota bacterium
TTCTTGGCTTTCGCGGAAAAGCTGGCCCTAAAAAGATAGGAAGGCGCCACGTTTCAAGTCGAGATCCCCGCGGTACAGCTTTCCGGCATTTAGTGAAACAGGACGGCTTGCCCCTCGGGGGACTGATACATGTCGCGGCCGGAGTGGCCGACCCCGGGCACGGTCGCGACTTTGAGCCGCGCCGGCTTGAGAAAATGCTCGAGAAAACCGGCGTAAGTGAGTCCCCGCAGATAGCGGTAGGGCCCTTGAAGATTCGCGCCACAGCTCGTGTCGAGATATTCGGACTCATGGTCCAATTCCCCTAAAAGCAAAGTTAGGTGCCGCATCGCCAACCGGCCTTCCATTTGCGAAACGGATACTCCAGAGGCGTACGTGTTTAGCTTCGTTATCCCGTAGGGGTACTCGTCGTACTCGGGGCAAGATCCGTCGGGAAGCTCAAAAGTATCGTGGGAACCCGCGCGGGCACGGAAGGCGTTCGGATAGAAATAGGTGGAGGGGTTGGCGACGACGTAATGGACGTCGATACCGCTCACCGCTTCCTCGGCGGCCCCAAGCGCGGCGTAGCGGCTGAGAATTTGTCCCCCCGCCGAGTGCCCTGTCACGACGATGGTTTGCATCGATGGGAAGCGGTTCCGATCGGCGAAGAGAGCGACCAACTTGTCCAAGGCCGTGAAGGAACTGAAGGCCGGCGCGTTAAGGGCGCCATCGCCCCGTTTCCAGTCGCCGTCATTCCAATGGAGCTCGCCCGCCGGCGGGTGATCGTCTTTGGCCTGAAAGTGGGGAGCCACGACGACGGTTTGTTCCGAAGCTTTTGCCAGCACGGCCGCTTGCGCGGTGTCAGCGAAATACTCGTCGGCGTTACGGAGCACGCCGTGCACGACGATGACCGCTCGCGTGATCGCACTTTGATAAGTCCCGAGCGGATGGGTGCGATAGACGGGAAGGCTTAAAGATCCGGCCATGGGAACCATCTCTCGGCAAGCCGCTCCTTGGAGGCAAGGGGAAGCGGAAGCTTTCGCCGCAACGAGAAGAAGTAACCAGAGAAAAGCTTTTGGCATCCGCAGACGAAAACATGAGAGCGCGGCCCGAGCAAGCAAAGAAAGGCTTACCTTTTCGAGGCGGAGAGCCCGTAGTCCGACAAGATTCTGGACGCCGCGTCGGCGCCGCCCGCGGCGCGCCCCATTTTTCCGACGGCGGCGGAGCGCCGGGCGTAGGCGGGGTCTGACAGCACTTTATCGACGGCGCTTCGCAACGCCGCGGGGGTGACGGCTCGGTTTTCAAGCCGCAGACCCATGCCGAGAGCTTCCACTCTGAGGGCATTGGCTTTTTGTTCCGGCATCTGAGGGACGACGACTACCGGAACTCCCAAATCGGCTGCCTCCATCAGGCTATTGATTCCCCCGTGAGTGAGAAACACTTTCGCGCCCTGGAGCACCGCGATCTGGGGAACCGAAGGACGAGTGAGAAAATTCCTCGGCGTCCCCGAGAAATCCCCTATGGGTGAGATAGCCCCCATTAATCGGCAGGCCATCTCACCCTAGGAAAATTGGCTCAGTGTCCGCGGAGCAAAAAGATGATGAGCAGAAGAGAGGCCGGCACGCCCATGAGCCAGGCGATAAGATAGCCGACTTTTCCCGACTCGGACTTCATGATCTCGTTCATTTTCGTGGTGCTAATTTTCATTTTCGTTCCTCCCAAAAAAAGTAGTCTTCTGCCTTATCGCTTGTGCAGGTCGCGTGCCAAAAAACCGGGCCCGAAAGCTCGGATCGCTGTAACGAATCTGTTACGAACTCGGCCTCTCCTGTCTCGTTTTCGCGACTTCAAAAGCAAATCCGAAAGGCCCTCGAACAGGGCCGTTTTGTGTCCCTCATGGAAAGTGTCCGGAATTCATCAGAGTTTTCCACCCCCAGCTCACCCAGGCGCCCTAAATTATTGACTTAATGAGTCAATAGGCCTATGGTGGCGCCCTCGCGCCTCGATCGTTTTAAGCCCGTTTTTTGTGGGAAAAGATGAACTCGGTTTTGATGGAGCCCCAAGTAAAGGACCAGCGTCAGCTGGTCAGCCGATTCTGGATGGCCACGTTAATCGTGACGACCGTCCTGGGCGGACTCTTGTGGAAAAAACAGGACCTCATCCGTTCCCAAAGTGAGATTTACGAAGTGGTCGCTCTCACCACCTTCATGGCGCGCGGCGTGGAGCACATGGCGCTCCTCTTTCAAGATGCCGACCACCTCGCCGCCGCGATGGAAACAGAGGTCGAGCACCGCGGGCGCATGGACCGGCTGGACGATCAGATGGGCAAGCTTCATCTCGCCCTCCAGCAGGTAAAGAGTGCGAGGTCCACCAAGCCCGGAAGTTACAAGGGAAGTTTTGCCGCGGTCTTTTTCGACCCCGAGCTGGGCCTTTCCCGCAAGTTCGATCGTTATCTCGCGGAAGCCGCAAAGCTCGTCGACAGCGTTCGCACTCGGGGCCCGCTCGACCGCGCGCGCCTCGCTTATGTGCAAAAAGATGCCGTGGGCGAGCTGACCACCGCCATCGATACGGTGCGAAGCCAAAGCTCGGTGCTGGGAAACGCGCGTCTTTCGGAGCTCGAAAAAATTCAGGTACTGGCATACGGCTTCATCCTGACGCTTTTCCTCGGGATAGGCGTTTACATCATTTTTCCGACGAAGCGGCTGCTCGAGTCACAGAACGAGCTGCACGACGAAGCCGTGGTCTCGCTTCAGGAGCGAAACGCGGAGCTCGCGCTGAGCCGAGAGAACCTCGGCGTCCAAAAGCGTATTCTTCAGTCGGTGCTCGATAGCATTGGCGAGGCGGTGGTGGTGTTTCGCTCGGGTGGCGCGGTCATGCTGCAAAATCCGGCGGCGCTCCGGCTTTTTCCCGATGGGAGCGAAGGCGCTCATTTCGACGATTGGACCCGTACGGTAGGCCTCATCGACACCGAGACCGGTTTACCGCTTTCTCTCGAAGAGACGCCCATCGCGGTTTCCACCCAGAGCGCGCTAAACGGCAAGCTCATGGAGATCAAACATTCGCCGCGGACCGAGCCGGTCTATGTCACCGTCACCGGGCAGTCCATGGTGGACGAGGCGGGGAACCATCAAGGCGCCGTACTTTCGTTTCATGACGTCACCGACCGGGTGCGATCGGAAATGGAACTGCGGCGGGCCAATACGGTCGCGGAGGCGGCAAGCCGTTCGAAGTCCGAGTTTCTGGCCAACATCAGCCACGAGATCCGCACGCCCATGACGGCGATTCTGGGCTACGCCGATCTGCTTCTCATCAATACGCTCACCCCCCAGCAGCGGCAGGGCAATCTGCAGGTAATCCGCAGAAACGGCCGCATCCTGATGAAACTCATCGACGACATCCTGGATATTTCGAAAATCGAGGCGGGCAAGCTCGACATCGAGAAGCGGGATACTTCCCTTCAAGACACCGTTTCCGAAATTTACTCTTTGCTATCTTGGCGCGCGCGGGAAAAGAACATCCGCTTCACCGTCAATTTCGAGGGCTCGTTGCCGAAAACGGTTTACACGGCGCCAGAACGGCTCCGCCAGGTGCTCATCAATGTCGTCGGAAACGCCATCAAGTTCACCGAAGTGGGCGAGGTTAACTTGACCATCCGCCTCAGCCGCGTCAAAGGGGCTCACGTTTTGGAGTTCCTCGTGAAGGACACGGGCGTCGGCTTCCCGCCGGAAGCCGCCGAAAAGCTTTTCGCGCCTTTCGTTCAGGTCGATACCACGGCCACCCGCCGTTTTGGGGGCTCTGGCCTCGGTCTCGCGCTTTCCAAGCGCCTCGCCAACGCCTTGGGAGGAGATCTGCAGGTCGAGTACAGTGCGCCCGGCAAGGGAAGTATTTTCATCGCCTCCATCGATCCAGGATTGAAGGAAGGCTTCAGCGTCGTCGAGCAGATGGCGTTGAAGGATACGCTCGCCCAGCCTTCCGAGGACGAAGTGCTGCCGTCCCAGGGACTCGAGGGCTTCCGCATTTTAGTCGTCGAGGACAGCCCCGAGAACCGCGAGCTCTTCGTCGTCTATCTCGAAGCGGCCGGAGCTAAAGTGACGGCGGCGAAAGACGGCCGCGAAGGAACCGAAAAGGCGCTTTCCCAAGCGTTCGATCTCGTCTTGATGGACGTGCAGATGCCGCGCATGGATGGCTATCAAGCGGTCAGCGTGCTGCGTAAACGCAACTACCCGGCCCCCGTGATAGCGCTCACGGCCCATGCCATGGAAGAAGAAAAAGAACGCTGCCGCAAAGCGGGCTTCGACGATTTCCTCACTAAGCCCATCGATCCCGGGGTGCTCGTCCGTGCCGTGAAGCGGGCTATCCTGGTGTCTCGCGCTCAGTACCAGGATGCCGATATCCCGGTCCCCGCGCCCCTCATTCAGGCCGCTCGCCTTTTGAGCATTTCGCCGCGCATTCAGTCCATCCTGGACCGTTTCGTCGACAGCATTCCCGTCTCCATCGGCGAGATTAAGGACGCCAGCGAAAAGGGCGACTGGGAAAAAGTTTTGCACCTGACCCACCGTTTCAAGGGAACGGCGGGCAACTGTGGATTTTCCGCGCTTCGTGACCAAATTAGCCGTTTGGAAGACACTATCGAAGCCGATCCCAGTCACGAAACGGTTCCGGCTTTGGTTCAAGAGTTAGAGATTTTGGGCGGCGTCAGCGCCGACGAATTTAAACGCATGCAACCCCCAGGGGAGTCCTAAATGAGTGAGAAATATTCCGGCCAGATTTTGATCGTAGAGGACGACGTCATCATGGGCGAACTGCTCCAAGCGGAGCTGGAGGAAGCGGGCTTTCGAGTCACGCTCGCGAGAGACCTCGCGACCTTGCGCCAAACCCTTTCCCAGCGCACTTACGATTACGCGCTGATGGATCTCTTCCTCGAAGAAGAGAGCAGCCTCGAAGCCATCCCGCTTCTGGTGCGGGAGTCGCCTTATACGAAGATCATCATCATGTCGGCCCACGGCACGCTCGAGCTCGCGGTGGACGCGATGGAGAAGGGCGCTTCGAGCTTCATCTCGAAGACGAAAGATCCCAAAGAGCTCATCGCTTCCCTCAAGGAAAAAATGGGGCATATGCCGAAAGCAGGGCCTGTGGTCAGCGCGGCGAGTCCGGACGAGACCTACGGCATCATCGGAAATAGCCCGGCCATCCACGACGTGCTCGCCCGCATCAAGCAGGTGAAAGACATCGACTCCACGGTGCTCATCACGGGCGAATCGGGAACGGGCAAAGAGCTCGTGGCTCGCGCCATCCATTCCGCTTCGAACCGCTCGACCGAGCGCTTTGAGGCTATCAACTGCGGCGCGATTCCGGAAAACCTCCTGGAGAGCGAGCTCTTCGGTCATAAGCGCGGCGCCTTCACCGACGCCAAAGCCGATCGCAAGGGGCTCTTCGAGCTTTGCCAAAAGGGAACGCTCTTTCTCGACGAGATCGGCGAGCTCCCCTTGAACCTTCAGGTGAAGCTCCTGCGCGTGCTTCAAGAGCGCCAGGTAATGCCGTTGGGCGGCTCCGAGAGCATTGCCATCAATACGCGTGTCATCGTCGCGACCAATCGCGTGCTTCCGGCCGAAGTGAAAAAGGGAACCTTCCGTACGGATCTCTATTACCGGCTGAACGTAATCCAGATTCAGCTTCCGGCGTTGCGTGAACGAAAGATGGATATTCCGGCTCTCGTGGAGTTTTTCCTCAAGCGTTTCAACCAGCGCTTTTCCAAAAACATCCAGCCGCCTTCCCGAGAGCTCGAAGCTCGCCTGGTGGCTCATGCTTGGCCCGGTAACATCCGCGAGCTGCAAAACGCTCTGGAGCGCGGCGTGGTGCTCTCCACCGACGGCACCTTGCAACTCGAGAACATGATCGAGCTGGAAATCGTCGACAATGAGCCGCAAGGCGAAGCTGGCGGGGCGGCCGCGCTCTGGTCGAGTCCTTTGTCGGAAGCGAAGAAAAACTTCGAGAGAACGTACCTGCAGCAGCTGCTAGAGATGACGAAGGGAAATATTTCCGAGATCGCCCGCATTTCGGGCCGATACCGGGCGGATATTTATCGTCTGATGACCAAGTATGGCGTGCAGTGGGAAGAGTTCCGGCCGGGGCCGTAGTCGAGAAGAGGAGCGGTCTTTGTCTTAGAGCTCGCCGTTTCTTTGCTTGCGGTCGATGAGTCTGTCGATGCGGGCTTTGAGCTCCCGTTCGCTCTCATCGGGGTCCCTGTGCGGGCTCTGCTTTCCCTTCTGGGTTCCGGGCCCGTCTCCAGGAGCTTGCCGTGGGGTGTCCTGGCGGCTTTTGGACTCGCCGGAGGGAGGGATCCAGTTCCCGTCATTCCGTTGATTGGTCATTTATGCTCCATCCAATGCGCGTCAGGCCCCCGTGGCCAGACACGTCTTTCGCGTTATTAATAGTGCAGTGTCCGTGCCAGGTGAGGAGAGCTTAGATAGCCGTCAAACCAGGGAGAGATTGGCACCGATCTCCTTCAGCGTCTCCGATTTGAGTCAGGAAAGGGGCGGGAGGGTGAGGGACCGGGCTCCAGAGAGCCCGATCCCCGCACGTTGGGAAGCTAGTTACAGCTTACGAGCGGAAGCGCGGAAGGCTTTGTCGTGGTCGACTTCCTTCGGGCGATTCTTTTCGACGTCGGCGCCGCCACGGAGGCCGGACTTGCCGAGGAAGAGAACGTCGTTCTCGATGGAGAGAACGTTGAACTCACCCGTGGGTACTTTACGCAGCGGGCAGCCAGCGGTCCCGGTCTTGCCGTTCAAGTTGACCGGCGAGCCCATGGACCATGTCTCGATGCCGCAGAACTTCGCCTTTTCGAGGACGTCCTTACCGGCGGGCCCGAGGACGTTCAGTTCGACGTTGTCGAACCGGAAATCCACGTTGCGCAAGCCGTTCGGGGCCGCGTCTTTCAGGGCGAGAGAGCCCGTGTAACGTACTTCGGCGGCTTCCCCGCGGCAATCCTTCTCGGAGTAGAACGTGTGCACTTCTTTGTAATCCGCGCTGGAGAAATCGTAATACGTGCGCATGGAGAGATCGAGGATGTCGGCGCTCGCGCACGGACCCTCCCAGGCTTGCATCAGCTTGGGCTCCTTGGCCATCTGTTCCAGATTTTTGTCGGCGCCGCAACCCATAAGGGCGGCCGCGATTCCCATCGATACGAGAGTCTTTTTCATTGGGTACTCCTTAACTACTTCAGTTTGATTAAGAGGGCGGGGGCACCCGGCTTGCGCCGTGGCCCCCGCCTTCGATCACTTAATTATTCGCCGGCCTGCTGAGAGGTTTCCGTCGTTTTCTTGGACTCGACGGAGCCGTCCGTCTTGTACTTCTTGGTATCGACGGTTTCCTTGGAGTCTTTGGCTCCGTTATCAAGGGCCTTCTTGTTCTTGTAGGTCTTCTTCACCGTGACCGTGCCCGTGATGGGGTTACGGCTGGTGTCGGTAGTGGCCTTAACTTCCGCTTCGTTGTCGGCGGCAAACGCCATTCCGGCAGAGAGGGAGAGTGTCAGGAGGCCCGCGGCCAACAAATTTTGAATCTTCATTTTACTTACTCCTAGCTTTTAAATTGCGCGTTCCTTGCGCCGTTAGTGTTTCGCCGATTTGCGGCTTTCTTCGCCGTGTTCGAGAACTTGGTCGACTTTCTCTTTCACTTTGTCCTTGAGATCTCCCCAAGCTTTTTGGACTTTGCCCGCGACCTGCTCGCCGATGCCTTCGCCGGCCATCTTCGAGTTGCCCGTGACATGTCCGATTTCTTCCTTGGCCTTGCCCTTGATGTCTTTTACAGAGCCTTTTACGTGTTCGCTGTTCATGGCGTTCTCCTTTGTGAAGGTTCAGTTTTAGAAACGAAGGCCGGCGAGCACGTGCACGCCGCGCGATTTCCAGTCAGCCGAGTTCTCGTCGAGATTCGTCAGACCAAAGGTGTAGCGAACTTGAGCGGTGAAGGGACCGACGTCCAAGCCGCCGCCGACGGCCGCGCCGAAGTCGAACGATTTCGGGTTGAAGCCGATGCCGGTAGCGCCGCTCGGGGTGGACGCTACTACGCTACGAGAGATGTTCCAGATGGCTACTGGCCCGCCCACGAGAAAGGGGGACACGGGACCGTTCAAACGAACCTTCGCGAGCAAGGGAAGCTCGAGAGAGTTGTACTTCGCGTCCACGCTTAGGCTTCCCACCTTGGCCAGGTTCGCTCCGCGCTGCACGAAGAGCAGCTCGGGTTGAAGGGAAAGATATTCCTCGACCGGGACCTCGACGTTCACGCCCACGGCGAGACCTTGACGGTTCGAGGGGGTCACGTCTTTCGGCGCGCTGACGTTGCTGAAGGTCATACCGGCTTCGACGCCGATGCGGACGGGTTGACGCTCGAAAGACTCCGTGGTGCTGGTCGCACCGAAGGCCAGGGGCGCGAAACTCATGCTTACTACTGCCGCTTTGAACCAATTCGATTTCATTTCACGATCTCCTAAGGGGGTTAAGTGATTTTCTAGTTTTGCAATCGCGGGGCCAAGATCTTCGCCTTGGAACCTAACGCGACACTGTTGCAGGCGCGGCCGTTTGGGAGACATCCTGTCTCCGAAAAGAGACAGAAGGAGGAGAGGGCCAAAAAGAAAGAGGCTAAGCAGTGACTGCCTAGCCTCTGATCGAATCTGGTCATGATCGGGGGATTTGGGGGTGGGGTTTAGAGGAGCTCCTTAAA
>JAYUGC010000173.1:0-21715 GCA_043767805.1 Pseudomonadota bacterium
TCGAAGGCCCATGGCCTGGTGACGCCGCTCCTCCATTATTTGCGGATGTGGGACGCGGTCAGCAGTAACCGGGTCGATCGGTTCGTTTGCCTTTCGCATTGGATTCAGGGACGGATTCAAAAGGTGTATCGGCGGGAAAGCGACGTCGTTTATCCTTTCGTCGATACCGAGAAGTTTCGCCGCGATCTTTGCGTCCCGCCGGGCGACTACTACCTAACCGCGGGCGCCTTCGCGCCCTACAAGAAAGTCGGCTTGGCCATCGAGGCATGTAACCGCCTCGGCCGTCCCCTTTGGGTAGTGGGAAGCGGGCAGGACGCGAAACATCTGAAGCGGCTTGCCGGTCCTACGGTGAAATTCCTCGGCAATGTTTCCGATGAGGAGCTGCGGGGCGCTTACTCGGGCGCACGTGCGTTTCTTTTCCCGGGTGAAGAAGATTTCGGTATCACGCCGCTGGAGTCCCTGGCTTGCGGCACTCCCGTCATTGCGTATGATTCCGGCGGAGCCACCGAGACGATGATCGACGGCGTGACGGGTCTGCTTTTCTCGCCGCAAACGGTGGACGGTCTTTGCGACGCAATGGTGGATTTCGAGCGGAACCGCCCGGTTTTCACGCCTGAGGCGTGCCGCCGCCAAGCCGAGAAATTCACGAAAGATAATTTCAAGCGGGGCATGGTCCGCATCATCAACGAGCTCCATCAAACTCGCCTCGCCCCACGCTCGCCCGACCTAAAAGTCCCCCCACAGCTAAATAGCTAAAAGGTACCTTTTAGACGTCGAGACGCGCTTCGGGCGCGATGAAAGTGTGCGGAAGGAAAACCGGGCGTGACTTCCATTGCTCGTCGAAGAACGACTCGATGCCGCTCGCGATGCGATCGGGGGTCAGCTCCGTCAGACACTTCACTCCGTAGCCCGGGCAGAAGCGAAGATGGCACGGCGTGCAAGCCGTCTCCAAGCTCAAAAGCAAAGTTTTACCGACAGGACCCCATTCGGAAGCCAGCGAATGTCCGCTCAAGATCGTGACCGTCGGAACGCCGAGCGCCGCCGCCCAATGCGCGGGGCCGCTGAGATTTCCCAGAACGCCCGCCGCTCGCGAGAGGAAATAGCCGGACTGACCTAAGGATAGCTTTCCTTGGAGTTGCCGATGTGCCGGAACTCCTGCCATCTTCTCGTCGCTGGCGCCGCCAATGAGATAGCAAGGAAGGGCGTAGGTCTTTTCCATCCGCGCGATGAGCTCGGGCCAATAGGGATAGCGGCGAGTCTCGAAGTTCGCGAAAGGATGCACTACGAGATAGCGAGCAGGCGGCTCGGAGCCAAAGGCGATGGAGTCCGCGCGGCGATCGGCTTCCGTCCACTGAAAGGTGGGAAACCGCACGTCCGACGGCCTGTACTTCTCACCCGTCACGAAACCAGCGATCTCCAGCATTTGCAAAGTCTGATGGCCACGCTGCTCTCCCCATTGAGAGACGGGGGCGGCCGCGATGGATTTTGACTTGAGCCGCGGATCCAGCGGGTGCACCTGGGTGCGCGCTGGAATTTTCAAAAACTCTTTGAAGTAAGCCGGGTAAGTCCGCAAGAAGATCGAAACGTCGAACGGTTCCTTGGGCAACTCGGCGCGCGCGGCTTTAACGGAGAAAGAACGAAACCTAAGGGCGTAAGCCTTCACGTCGACGGCGACCACTTGATCGAACCAACCGGTGCGATCGAAAACGACGCGGGTCGCCTTTTGGCAAAGCACCGTGAAACGGGCGTTGGGAAACTTCGCTTTCAAGCGGCCGATGGCGGGGAGCGCCAGCAGCGCGTCGCCCAGGTCGTCCGGCTTAAAGATGAGGACCGATCGCACTTCACTTACCGCGGGAACCGGGCGGTACACCCGTTCTCCATAAAGGCCTTGGGAGTCGGCACCCATGCCTTGGGCTCTCAGGCGTAAGTCTTCATAATCGGAGAGATAATAGCGGCGCTCCACGGACTTCATCCATTGAAGGAACCGCTCCAAATACCTTTGCCGACGCATGGCCGGGTTGTACCACGAAAATCGCGGACGGCGTTAACGGGCGCTGCGCTCTTGGACCCACCGCGCCTTCCTTAGAAGAGAAGCCCTGTTACCCTTACTCTATAAAGGTAGGAGGAACTTCATGAAGCTCATCTCTTGGCTCGCGGCTCTAGGTTTGGCTTTCCCGGTTTTCGGCGCTTTGAACGTAGGCGATCCGACACCCAATCTCTGCTACCTCGACATGGCGGATAACCAAGTCTGCGTCGATCAGATGAAGGGCGCGCTAGTGGTCCTCGTGTACAGCACGGGTTGGTGCCCTGCTTGTAACGACGAGATGAAAGAGCTCGCGCCTCGCGTGAAGGAATTCCAGGGTAAGCCAGTGGTTTTCATCAGCCTCTCTTCTCAAGGCGATGGCCACGGCAGCGAGCCCGACAAAGCTTTCTTGGAGAAGTGGCAGAAGAAGTACAACATCCCGTTCACGGTGGCGGCTTCGCCGAAGGACGCGGGAAAATCCTACTTCGATCCGCCGTTCTACATTCCGGCGACCGTCGTTCTCGGCAAGGACGGAAAGCTGCTCGCGAAAGAACAGGGCATGGAAGTCGACGCCCTCTTCGCTTTGCTGAAGAAGAATCTCTAGTCTCTTAAAAGGTACCAGGGTCGCGTCTGAGATTTAGATTTGCATTTCGATGCCCAGGGAGTGGGCGGTGTAGTTGCGCAGGAAGAACTGGCCGCGAGGATCGGCGCCGGTGAAGTACGCGTAGAAGAAGCGGAAGCTTCTAAACGCCATCGGCGGATTATTCATCGCGAGCCCGAGTTGGAGACTGAGCGAGGGATTCGTGGGGCTCTCGCCTCTCCACTTCAAGTCCCCCGCGACGAACGGCACGAGCTTATTGTTGCCCCACGCAATGAAGTAACTTCCGCCGAGCTGCCAGCCGGCGCGAGGCACGACGGGGATCGTGTGCGCGAGATAATGCAGGCCCGCGTACACCTGCGCGTGTCCCGACGGAGCGTACGCAAAACGAAGGCTCGCCGTTTCCCGGCTAAAAGGAATCGCGCCGACCGCGGCCGCACCGTCGGAGAGATGCGCGGAAATATGTGTGAAGCGGAACTGCGTCTGAAAGGGACCCGAGTCCCCTTCGATATAGATTCCGATTAGGCCGTCCGTGGTCTCCAAAGGAAAGCGGCTTCCCTCGCTGCGCATGGTGAAGTAACCCGCGCCTTCGAGGCCGAAGTGGATGCGCCAGTTGGGATCATGCACCGGCTGAAAGCCCAGGATGGAAAAGTAATTTCCCACGGAGGCATGCATGTGGGAATCGCCCTCGAAGCCGAGCGCGAGACGAATCTCTCTCGGGTCGGCGAAGGTCGGCCGAAAGGGACGGCCCGAGGGAAGGAGCTCGATACCCACCTCCGCGCCGCGACCGAACACGCACACGAATGCCGCAAGCAGCAGTAGAAAAGATTTCATGGAAGTTGGGGAAGCAGGAGAGGTTAAAGAAGGAACATGGTGCCGAGCAAATGCTCGGTTTTCTTGGATGAGTCCGCGGAAACTTCCACGGAGTAGTGGAACGAAACCTTAGGCGCGAGGAAGCTGATGCCCCCCGACCAGAAAGACTGGTGGCGATCTGGCTGGACGCGGTAACCGCCCTTCACGCTGAAAAAGTATTGGGAGATGTACTCCATGCCGAAGCCGTACTGATAAGGCTTGAAGCCCTTCATTTCACCGAGGGTAGCCGCGTTCAAAATGAGCGTGTTCTGAATATTGAACGAAGCGCCGAAACCCCATTCGGGCAGCTGATTCAAAGCCGCATTGCCACCGAAGAGATTGCGCATGGTAAAACCAAGGTGCACTGGCGTGAGCTCCACGAGCAAGCCGCCGTCCACGTCTTTGAAACTGGTCTTGTTGCCCGCCGCATCCGGACCCCAAAGCGCCTTACCTGAAAAACCGAGGCCGATGTAATCGGTCATCTTTCCCACAAGGGCGAGCTTCGCGCCCTGCACGGGATCGGACTGGCCTTCGTCAAGACGGCGGAAATAGCCCAAGCCCGCCCCAATGGCGGAGCTCTTCGTATCGAGAACGGAAGCGGCGAAGGTCTTGGGCAATCCGTACACGCCTTCGACCGTATAAACCTGGGTGAAAGCGCTGCCGGCGGGGTTGGAATAGAGGCTGTCGTTCAGCTGGCTGGAGCCCACCAGAGACTGGCCCTGCGCCCGCTCCTGAATCGGCACGAACTCGTGCCCCGCGTATACCGGGAGTGCTCCCCCCATCAAACCGCCGAGCATGACTATAACTAGCGCCAAACGCTTCATGGAGCGCTCCTTACCATAGATCGGATTGTGCCTGAAAGCTTAGACGCGCGCGTAAATGCGGCTGTGACCTGTTCTTCCACTGTACAAGCTATCTACCCAAAAATAAAGGCGCCTCGGGACAGTGCGATCTGTGCCCCAAGAGCATACAGACACTGGCTTTACACCGCTTTACACCCAACCGCGTCCAAAGCGCCGTGGCATACCCCTTGCTTTGTACCGGCGTAGGGCCTCGGTGCCCGTGTGGTTTTAGCTCGTTAGCGGATGCGGATGTGGAGCGTTTGTGAAGATGTGGAAGCAAATTTTTTCTTGTCTCGGAATTATCGCGGCTCTTGCCGTCTCGACCCCGAGTTTCGCTGATTTCGATTTCAGCTTCGGTGGCGGCTATGGAGGCGGCGGTGGTGGCGGATATAGTTACGGTGGCGGCGGTGACGCGTACGGCGGCTTGTACAACACCGGCGGCTATAACCTTCTGAATTTCGGTACCAGCATGTACGACACCTCGAGCTACCTCTCGAGCAACTACGGCTACGATTCTTCTTCTTACGGCGGAGGCTGCGGTTCTTTCTATAGCAGCTGCTCCGGCGGTTACAGCTCGGCCGGTCTTTACGGCAGTGATTACGGAATGTCGCCCTACCTCTACGGCGGCTCGGGCTCGTCGGGCATCAGCATCGACATCAACATCAATATTCTTTCCGGTCTCCTCGGCGGCATGGGCGGCAATAGCTGCAACGTTTGCTCCGGTGGGCTCGGCGGTTACGGCAGCATGGGCGGCTATGGCGGTTACGGCGGACTTTACGGCGATGTGGGTTGTTCCATCGGCTATTGCTCCGGTGGCTCGAGCCAGATGCCTTATGTGATGCCCGGCTATCCGTACTACGGCGGCAACAACAATTATTACGACACCACCTACGGCAATTATTACGGCTACAACAACAATCAGTACAACTACGGCACCCCCGGCAGCTACATCGATATCAACATCCAGAACCCCTGGACGCCGTATCAGCCTCCGGTTTACACGCCTCCGTACAACGGTTGCGGCATCGGCACGTACACTTGTCCCTCGGGACCGGTCACGCGCATCGATCCTCCCATTTATTATCCTCCGACGTATACGCCTCCGACGACGTATCCGCCGGTCAACGTGCCTCCGCGCGTTGTGCCCCCGTCGCATGACCCGGGAATTCCGGGCGTGCCTTTGACGCCGTACTATCCGCCGACGTACGTGCCCCCGACGTACACGCCGGTACCGACCCCGGTTCCTCAGAACCCGGTGTCGAACCCGAAATATGTGCCCACGCCTCCCACGCGGTTTCAGATTCCGCGCGGAGCGAAAAGATGACGAGGCTTGGGTAGAAAAAAGAGCTTCGTAGAGCGAGCAACAGAGATACGAAGGGTCGGCCTCTGAACGACTCGCCTCCTCCCCCTATATGTGGCCCCGAAACACACATATCTTGTCGGGCGGAGGCCGACCCTTCCCTTTCTCTGACCGCTTCAAAAAATTCAAACATTTCAAGCTCTTCTGACTTGATTGACTTTGAACGCGTATTTTGCGAGATTTGGCTGTCTTTTTTCCCAAACAGGGTGGGTACCAGAATGAAAAAAACGGATGTAGAGAAGCTCAAAGGGATGTTGGAGCAGCAGCTCAAGATTTTGCAGGCGGATGCCGGCAACCTCAATGCGGTCACGAATTCCGCCGCACTCGCGGACGTGAATGACCAAGCCAGCCTCGAGTCCGAGCGTTCTTTCGAGCTTCGGATTAAAGACCGGGAGCGCAAGCTCATCGGGAAAGTTCAGGATGCTCTCCGCAAGATGGCGGACGGCAGCTATGGAACGTGCGAGTCCTGCGGAGAAGCCATCTCCGTGAAGCGGCTCCAGGCGCGCCCTGTAACCACCTATTGCATCAACTGCAAGGCGGAGCAGGAAGCCGAAGAGAAGCGGGAAGAAGTTCTCGCTCAGTCTTCCGAACGCGCTCTGTAAGAGCCTTTCGCTCTTATCTAAGTATATTCTATCGACGATTTGCTACGCCCGCGGGATTCTCCCGCGGGCGTAGCCATTTTACGGCACGCCGCCTGAAACAAAACCTACCGACTGATCCGACGTCAGTGTAGTGCCGCCCAGCGCCTCTTTTGCTGGGCACTTTCCGCATACATCTCCGCAACTAGCTGATATCGCGAGAGCGGGTCCCCGTCCGCCTGGCACGGCCCGTGCTTTGTAGTGCCTCCAGAAGGTTCTTGTTGATGCGGATACGTGGGCTCATGTTGCGACGGCTGATTTGGAGCCTGGGGTTTTTCACCCTGGGTTGCTCCACCGATATTTTATCGGGACCCGTGAGCGTGGAAGTGATTCGCCCCGTGGCTGGCCAGAAGTGCCAGTACGTCGTCGCTCCCGCGACCCTCGTTACCCTGTCCTCCCTCAGAACGATGACTGGCGCCTTGGGCGCCGTAGTCCACTCGGGCGAGAACGTGGGAGCCCGCCCCGACATTTTGGAAAAACAAGACGGCCTGGATACGGTCGACACCCAGTTCGCGAGCTCGGGCGGGACTTACTCGGCTTTGGATCTAGACTCGCTATACGCCGCGAGCCTCTATTTCGCGGTGGAGACGGCGCACTTGACCATGTCTCGCCTCGATCCAGTGGCGGACATGCCCGCGACCGTTCCGGAGTTCGCCAAACGCACCCGTATCGTGCATGAAGCGAAACGGACGTTCGGGGAGTACGGCAAGGATCCCGAAGTAACTGACAACGCGGAGTACTTCTCGAAACGTATCGGTACCGGCGCCGGCAGCTTCGTCCTGAACTACCTTTTCTCCTATCCGACGGTGGCGGTTAAAGACATTCCCCTCGGACTCAACCTCGGCATCATGGCGCACGAGTACACCCATCTAGTGATGCGCCACCGTTTCTACGAGCCGGGCATTGTGAAAGACGTCGGCGTCGCCTCGGGTAAGCCGACCATGAACACACTGCAATCTCTCGACGAAGGCCTCGCCGATTACTTCGGTTTCATGGCGTCGGGCGATCCTTCCTTCTTCCTTTGCAGCTATCCCAACGAGAATCGCGATCTGAAAGTACCCAAAAGTTTCTCCGACGAAATCGTTACGAGCATTGCAAGCGGTTCCAAGTTCGATTCCCACGAAGGAGGTGCCGTTTTCGCCGCCATCAATTACGAGATCGGCGCCAAAATCGGATTCGACATCAATGGGACTTTTCTGATCCGTTTGATGAATGGACTACTCACCTGCTCGAGCACGACTTCGGGCACGAGCCTCTCCTTTAACTTCAAGGACGTAGCCACTTGCCAAGCGTCCCTCGCGGACTCGCGCTATCAGAGCGTCATTCGCGAGGTCTACAACGCCCGGCTGGGCAGCTACGGAGGCATCTGATGCAATCCCGCTGGCTGATACTTTTTTGTCTGATCTTTGCGTTCTTGGCCGAGGCGCACCCGAAGCTTCCTCTCATGCCCGAACGCGAGCCCGAAGTGCCCCTGACTTTGGATGAGTCTTTGGAAGCTCTGCCCTCCAAAGGGCGGTTTGCTTTTCTGAACTCCCAGGAAGATAAACGGCCGCGTTCGCGCGCGCCCAGCTACGCGCGCAGTTATACTCCTGAGCATTCGAGCCGATCTTCCTTGCTCCTCGGCGTCGAAGTGGGAACCGTCGGCCGGGCGAACTCGACGAGCTCCGATGCGCTGGGCTTGAAACTTCTGATGGGAGGCCGCGCTTTCCTGATCCTGCCCGTCGCGCCTCGCTGGTATGTGAAGCCCTCTCTTGGATTTTTCTTCCGCAGGGAATCTGACGCCAAAGTCGGGATTACCGAGCACATGGCCGAAGGCGGCTTGAACGTTCAGTATGCCTTGAGCCAGGGCGGCGGCATGACCTGGCTCATTGGCGTCGTGAACCGGGTGGAAATGTCTTTCAGTAAGACTTCCATCTCCGCGCTAACCGCGTCCGCGGCGCCGGCCGATACCTCCGACTCGAGCGGGATGCTCCTGCGTTACCGTTTAGGCCCGTCTTTAGGCTTTACTCATCGTTTGACACCGACCATTGGCCTCATGATGGACGCCGAAGTCACCTTCTCGTTCACCAAGCCGGTGAAGCCCTATGGCGGAATCGTCGGCGGCTTGATCTTCCGCCTGTAGTCTCCCGCGCAAAAAACAGGGCGCCCTCCCGAAGGAGAGCGCCCTCAAAGTCAGACTTGCAAAAACTCTAGTCCAAAAATTCTTTGAATTCCTTGCCGGCGCGGAAGCGGGGTACCCACATGGCGCGGATCTGGATGGGCTTACCCGTTTGCGGGTTGCGGCCCTTGCGCGCTTTCCGCTTGGAGCGGAGGAAAGTGCCGAATCCGATCAACCGGACGTCCTCGCCTTTTTTCAACGCTTTCTTCGTGGCGTCGATGGTGGCTTCCAGCACGCGCTGGCAATCCGCTTTAGTCAGATGGGTCTCTTCGGCAATTTTCGCGATCAGGTCGTTCTTGTTCAAGTTGTCCTCCTCAGAAGTTGTTGTCGAATCTCAAAAAAGAAGTTCACAATATAGATAAGCGAGGATCATCGTGCAAGCGGGGAAATATCCGCGGCGGCAGATTAGAAGGATGCTTTCAAGGCGGCGACCAGCTGTCTGGTAACGCGTGTCTGCACCCGGTTCTGCGGCCAGAGCACCGCGATGTTAACGGGAGCGTTCCAATTCTCCACGTTTATCGTCGATAAAGCGCTTCGTTTCGCGATCCAGTCCGGAAGAAAAGTCCAGCCATCGCTCAAACGGGTTTTCTCCACCGCGATCTCGTAGTTGTCGAAGATTAGATCCACCTTAGGCTGGATGCCGTGCTTCACGAATACGGGATGCGTCTCGCAGTTCTCGATCCCTTGAAACGATTTAGGAAGCGTCGCGGGATACTCAGTTATTTTCTTCAGGACGTTCGTCTTTTTTGTTTTCAAAACAGGATGGCCTTTGCGCACCGCGATCACTAATTGGCCTTCGTATACGGGAAGGATATCGACAGACGGATGTGACTGAGGACTGAAGCAAACACCGAAGTCGTACTCACCGGCGCTGACGCCGGCGTACACCGCCGCCGAACGAAGCGTGTAAATTTCCGCGGTGAGCTTCGGGTTTTCGTTTTGGATTTTCACCCACGCGGGACAAAGGAGCTCGCTGGCGAGTAAATGACTCGCGGCAAGCTTGTAGTTGCCCTGAAGTTCCGCGTCATCGCTGGTGAGCTCTTCGCGGATGTTATCGACGTCGAGAAGGAGGCGAGTCGCGCGCTCGGCTAAGATTTTACCGTGGGATGTGAGGCGGATGTTCTTGCCCTGCTTCTCGAAGAGCGGGCGGCCCAGCTCTTCTTCGAGAAGAGCGATGCCATGACTGATGGCGCTCGGGCTGATGGCCAGCACTTTGGCGGCTTTGCCGATGTGCTGTTGTTTGGCCGTCTCCAGGAAGTAGAGGAGCTGGTGCAACTTCATGGTCGCACGCTACCAGAGCACTCCGGGCTTATAAACCAGGAAAGGAGCTAGGACTACCCGACCGGAGAGGAGGACAAATAACGCCAAAAGCTTGAAACGTGCCCGAACTCCTTTACGCCTGAATGAACCGCGAGATCCGTCGCCTCATCTGATCCGTCTCCAACGCCAGCGTATTCCCAATCTTACGCTCCAAACGGGTCTTGGACTGACTCAGGCGATCGATGAGGTGGCGCATATCGATATGCTTCAGGGGTGAAACCCGCGCCCGATTGCCAGCCACGGACTTAAGCTCCCGCAACGTCCGCTCGAGATCCTGATAGACCCGCACTAATTCCAGAAGCTTGTGCTTCTGGCTGATGACTCGTTTTGCTTTTGCCATGGCTTCCCAAGATTTTTTTGGAACACCTAAGGTGCCAGAGCTGATGAGCCCTAGCAAACCGGGGCGCATCATGAAGCTTCCCGCCGTTTAGAACGTCGGGAGGAAGAACGAAAGTCCGCCAAATACGGCGAAATTGCTCTTCATGGAACGGCTTCCGTACACCTGCGACATGACCACGTAATCGCGGAAGTCGAGGTTCAGAGCCATGGCGGAGTTCAGGAAAACGCGAAAGCCCATGCCGAAGTTGAGCATGGGATCGAAACCCGTTTTGACTACCGATTGCGTCGGCGCGGTGCTCGTGCCGGTGGAAACGAACTTGAGCGTCTCCGTGTTGGCGGCTCCGACGCCTGCCAGGAAATAGAGATCGAGGTGCATGACCTGGCGGCCGAAGAAGCGGATTTTTCCGTAAAGGGGAGACAAGACGAAGTTCGTGCCGAACATCATCTTGAGCTTCACCGTTTGCAGATTGGTGATGCCTTGGGCCTGAACGAGGTTGGTGGTGAAACCGGCCACCGTGGGAAAGGTGAGCATGGCATCGATGACTTCCCAGCCATAATGATCGCTCAAGTGCCAGGTGAGCCGCCCGCCCGCCATGACGTGATTAATGACGCTATCGTAAGGCATGACGCCGACCACGCCGCCCACTTCGAGCCGACCCGCCTTGTAATAAATCTTCTGGCGAACGACGGAGTTGACCGAGCGCTCGTAGTCCTTTTGCGGATCGCTCGCCGCGGAAACGGATCCAAAGGCACTCGAAGTAAAAATCAAGCTGACCAGACAGCCCAGGACGATTTTCATGGTGATGACCTAAGGGAAAGTAAGGAAAGTAATTACATTGTCACATGACGGCGAGAAGTTCTCAAGACTGGGCGCCTTAAAGAGAACTAACCGGGTCGACGTCGATGGCCATTTGGACGGGGTATTTCAGGCGCTCCGCGTAATCTTGCACGATGCGTAGCACGCTCTGCAGTTCGCGTACGGTGCCGCCCTTTACCATGCAGTGCCAGCGGTAGAGATTCTTGATCTTGGCGATGGGCGCTTCCGCGGGACCGGTCACTTCACATTGCCAGCCGTGCTTTTTCACCGTTTCGCGAACGCCGGCCGCAACGCTCTGGGCAAACTGCTCCACCTTCGCCGCATTGGAGTGCTGAAAACGGATCATGGCGAGCCGCTGAAACGGCGGGAACCCAAAGCGCTCCCTGCCCGCTAGCTCCGATCGGAAAAAATCCTCATCGCGATGCTCGGCGGCCGCTTGAAGTACGGGGTGATCGGGGTTCAAAGTTTGAATGACGACTTCACCCGCAACTTCCGCCCGGCCCGCGCGCCCGGAGACTTGAGTCAAAATCTGAAACGTCCGCTCGTAAGCGCGGAAATCCGGCTGATTCAGGCTCGCGTCCGCGACCAAAATGCCGACGAGCGCAATGCCCGGAAAATCGTGCCCCTTGGCGATCATCTGCGTGCCGACGACGATGTCGACTTCCCGCCGGACGATGGCGTTCAAGACGTCTTCCAAGTCCTTACGGGTTTTGATCACGCTGCGATCCATGCGCGCGGTCCGGGCTTTCGGGAAAATCTCCTTGATCGATGCCTCGACTTGCTCGGTGCCGAGACCCAGCTCTTTGAGCGAATTTCCCTGACACTCGCTGCAAAGGCACGGCGGCTCTATCTCCACGGCGCAGTAATGGCATTTCAAAAGCGGCGGATAGCGGTAGTAGGTCAAAGCGACGTCGCAGTTCTTGCAACGCCAGGTGTGCCCGCAGTCCGCGCAAAATAGAAAATGCGCGAAACCCAAGCGGTTCAAAAACAGCATGACCTGATGGCCGTTGGTCAGCGCCTGGTTCATTTTCGAGACGAGAACCTTACTGAGCCACGGGTGCTGATAGGAATAAGCCGCTTCCTTGACCCGCAAGTCCACGAAAGTGGTCTTCGGCATGGGCCGTTCCATCACGCGCTTCAAGAGGCGGATGTGGGCGTATTTCCCCTGACGGCTGTTGTAATAACTCTCGAGCGAAGGCGTCGCCGAGCCGAGCACAACGCGCGCGCCGCAAAGCTTGGCGCGCACCACCGCGAGATCGCGAGCGTGATAGCGAAGGGAATCTTCCTGCTTGTAAGACGTCTCGTGCTCTTCGTCGACGACGATGAGGCCGATGTCTCTAAGCGGCGCGAACACCGCCGAGCGAGCTCCCACCACCACGCGCGCGATGCCCTTGCGAATGCGCTCCCACTGAACGAATCTTTCCTTTGGGGTGATGTCGCTATGAAGGACTGCGACTTTGCCCGGAAACCGGCTCGAGAAACGGCCGAGTAGCTGCGGGGTCAAAGCGATTTCCGGCACGAGCACGATGGCGCCTCGTCCTTCGGCGAGCACTTTCTCCAAGACCGCCATGTACACTTCGGTCTTTCCGCTTCCGGTCACGCCTTGCAGAAGAACCGGGCGAGTCTCGGCCCAGACACCGTCGACGGCTTTCGCCTGCTCGTCGGTCAAGACCGGTTTCGGCACCGCCGAAGCCGTGAGCCCCATTTCGGCGAGCCCCTTATCGTCGGCGGCAAGCGCCTCGATTTTCTTGCGGCGGGCGTCGGTAAGCTTGAAATACTGTTTCGGCAGGGCCGAGGTCATCACGTCGCCCAAGGGATGGCAGTAATACTCCGCCGTCCATTTCAGAAAGCGAAAGGTCTGCTCGTCGAGCAGGGGCTCGGCGAAAAGCACGCGCTCGACCGCTTTGAGCTTAGTCTCTGCGACATCCGACTTTTCCGGAAAGCCTAGAACCACCGCGTGGGTAGCCTTGTTACGGAAGAAGACTTCGACCACGCTTCCAATCTGAAGATCCGCCAGCTGCGACTCACTAGCTTTGTAGTGGAACGAGCCGTGGACTCTCGTGGGGATCGCCACATCAACTAGGCCCATCGGAAGGTCGGGGATTAGCGTGGGCTCCTCGATCATCGATAGCCCAAAAGTATTTTGAGAACCGGCTCGGCGTTGGAAGACACGCTACTTGTGCGCGCCGCCTGAAATGACTTGCGAAATTCGGCGAGCTGATTAGCTTTCAGGGCTCGCACCGCGGGCACGGTGGAAACGATGCGCTCGACTCCTTGGGCGGTGAACGTCATGCGCTTGGGGTAAAGACCGATGCCGCCCGGCGCTTTGGTGAAGCCCGCGAAATCCCAGGTGGTGGTGCCCGCCCCTTCACGCCACTCGAGCCGGGAAATGCCCTTGAAATCGTCGTCAAAATAGACGGCCTTACGAACGGAGCCTTCATCGAGACCGACCACCGCGATGGCCGCGCCCGTGGTGAGCCGCGCGAAATAGATATCGTCGTGGAGCTTGAAGAAGCTGCGGCTCTTCCAGGTATTCGGATCGCCCTTGGGCGTGTACCCGGAGTTAAAAGTAATGAGCTGCTCCCGGTGCACGAACTGCTCGTTCAAAAGCTGGCGGAGAAAATCCTCCGGCGAGGCGCCGACGAAATACTTCATGAAGGCGCTCGAGCGCGACGCGAGGGACTGCCCGTTCACCACATAACTTTGCCGTTCCCAAGTGGCACCGATCGTCTGGCCTTGCGTCTTCCAGATCACGTGAACGGTGTTGCCTTCGGCCACGATGCGCTCGTCCACCACCGCCTGCTGCCCGCTCGGAAGCTGGATCTTATGGGATAGGACGACTTCCAGGCCCGACTGCGGCTTTCGGCCCTCGTAGACGCTTTCGACCATTTCCCTTACGGGCGGGATGTAGCCGAAGGCCAGGCGCGAGAAAGCCAAAAAAACCAAGGCGAGTTTCGAGGCGTTTTTCATAGCAAGTAGTTTACCCGGCATCGCGTCCCACATCGAGTTCTTGAGACCAACACATCTAACCGAGCCACGTCAAAGAGTCGACCTGTGGAATTTTCCCCACAACCTGAGTGGGATTCACCCTCGTTTTGCCTCCGCGACAGCGCGCCAAGTCATGAAACAACAGCGTGGTTTCCGGCCTTTAGCCAAACCGAGGTTTCTGGTATGGCTATTGCTTTGTTTCGCCCTCACCAATGACAGAAGACTTCTTCACTTCGCCTTACGGGTACCGGGTCCAGAAGACTATCCGCAAGGAGATCCGTTTCGACGGCATCGGGCTTCACACCGGAGTGAAGACTTCCGTGCGGCTTTTGCCCGCGCCGCCCAATCACGGCTTAATTTTCGAGCGCATCGACATTCCCCTCTCACCGAAAATCAACGCCCACTATGACTCCGTGGTCTGCACGCGGCTCGCGACGACCTTGGGCTCGGCCGAAGACCCGCGCGTGCGCATTTCCACCGTGGAACATTTGCTGGCCGCGCTCTTTGGCTCCGGCATCACCAATGTGCTCATTCAGGTCGAGGGACCGGAAATCCCGATTTTGGACGGCAGCGCGAGCGGTTTTCTCGACGGGATCTGGGATACGGGCATCGAGCCCCAGGCCTATTCCCACCGCGTCCTCAAAGTGATTAAGCCCGTAAAGGTGTACCAGCAAGGCGCCGTGTGCGAGCTCCTTCCGCGCGATCGCTTGCGCCTCACTACCTCCATCGATTTCGCTCATCCGAAGGTCGGGACCCAAACGTTTGCGTTGGAGCTGACGCCCCAGGCTTTCAAAGACGATATTTGCTCGGCCCGCACGTTTGGCTTCATGAAGGACCAGGAAGCGCTTCAGCGAAACAACCTCGCTTTGGGCGCGTCCACAGACAACGTCTTGGCTTTTTCCGACACCGACATCGTCAATCCGGGCGGCACCCGCTTTCCGGATGAGTGCGTCCGGCACAAGCTTTTGGACGCTTTGGGCGATCTCGCCCTCTGCGGCTGCTGGATCGAAGGCGAAATGGTGAGCTTCCGCGGGGGGCATTCCATCCACCTCGCCATGCTCCGCGCCCTTCGGGAACAGCCGACCCACTGGAAGCTCTTTTCTCCCGAGCCTTTGGCGCCTCTGCGCCCCACCCGGCCGACCCAGTTCGCGCCGATTTTCCTCTCCTAAAAACAGTTCCCATCTAACGCGTAGCAGAGTAGCGTTTTCCCCTCTGCTTACGGGCAGTTTCGGGGTGTTTTGTGGAAGGTTTGGAACCGGCCTTTGAGGTCGATTTCGCGAGGTTGCGACTCGCGAGATTGCGCAAAGTACAAAAAGAAATGGCCGCGCGCCAAATCGGCGTTCTCGTGCTCACCAATCCGGTCAATATTCGCTACGCGACCGACGTTTCGGTCATGCCCATTTGGACCGCTTTGAATCTCGCCCGTTTCGCCGTCATTCCCGTGGAGGGCGACCCGGTGATTTTCGAGTACGGCAAAGCGCTCTTTCGCGCGACCGCCCTTTGGCCGACGTCGCGGCCCATTCGATCGTGGCAGCTGCGTTTTAGCCAATCCCAAGTTGAAGATAGCTCCCGCCAGTTCGCGAGCGAAGTGCATGGGCTCATGGCCGAGTGGGGAGTCGCGGGAAGCGCCATCGCGACGGACGTTCTCGATTGCCACGGCTTCACGGCGCTTCAAGCTCTGGGCGTTCCGATCGTCGATGCCGATGGCCCGCTGGGCGCGGCCCACAAGATCAAAACTCCGGATGAGTTAGCGCTGCTCTCCCGATCCTGTCGCGTCGCCGAAACGGCGCTTTCCGAAATGGAGCGCGCCATCGTTCCGGGGATCAGCGAGAATGAGCTACTCGGAACTTTTTGGGGCAAGATGCAGGCTTTGGGCGGAGAACATTGCAGCACCCGGCTCATCGTCTCGGGCGAGAAAACGAACCCGTGGTTTTATGAAGCGGGCGAACGGCGAGTGCAGACCGGAGATCTCGTCGGCATCGATACCGACATGGTCGGCCCCCACGGCTATCTCTGCGACATCTCCCGTACCTTTCTTTGCGGCGACAAGCCGAACGCCGATCAGTTAGAGGCGTACCGGGTCGCTTACGATTTCATTCAAGGCACGGTCCCGCTCTGCCGCCCGGATGTCAGCTACCGGGAAATCGTCGACAAAGCGCCGCGCTACCCCGCGGAGTACGCCGAGCAAGGATACTCTTGCATGGTGCATGGAGACGGGATGGATGACGAACCGCCGTTTCTGCCCTTCCCCCACGACTTGCCGAAAGCCGTCGTGCCCGAAGGCCGGCTGGAAGCCGGCATGGTACTCAGCGTGGAATTTTACGCGGGCAAAAAAGGAAAGCGCGACGGCGTGAAGCTCGAAGAGCAGATCGTGGTGACCGCGAACGGCCCTCAACTCCTGTCTCGTTACCCTTACGACCAAAGCCTTTTGGGAGGCCACTCATGAAGATCCGCCACTCGGTATTCTGGCCTCCGTTTCTGATGGTACTTGGCGCGCTCGCGCTGAATTTCCTCGATCCGGTTCGGTTTCTCGCTTGGGTCAACGGCCTCAATCAGTGGGTGCTCGGCCATTTCAGCACGTGGTTTGCCCTCTGTGGACTCGGTGCCATCGGGGTCGCGGTCGCGGTGTTCTTCTCGCCCATCGGAAAAACCAAAATGGGCGGAACGGACGCGAAGCCGCTTCTGTCGTTTTTTAGCTGGGCTTGTGTCTCGGTCTGCGTGAATACCGGAGCGGGCATTCTGTTTTGGGGCATGGCCGAGCCGATTTACCATCTGACCCAGCCGCCCGCTTCCTTACACCTCGTGCCCGGCTCCGCTCGCGCGGCCGAGTTCGCGATGTCGTCGCTTTTCATGCACTGGGCGTTCACGCCCGCCGCGCTCTTTGCCATCCCCGGCCTGCTCTTCGGCTTGGTTTTTTACAATCTCGGTCTGCCCTTTTCCTTGAGCTCGTGTTTGCAGCCGCTGGTGGGCCCTCGCCTTCAAAAAAAGCTGAGCACGCCCATAGACGTCGTCGCGCTATACACTTTGGTTCTCGGCATGGCGGCGTCACTCGCCACGGGCGTGCTTACCGTCGCGGGCGGGATCAGTCACCTGACCGGCTGGGTGAGCGGGCCGATTCTGTGGATTGGGATTGGCATCGTCATCGTGGTGACTTTTCTAATCTCGGCAGCGCTCGGTCTCGATAAGGGCATCAAGAACCTGTCTCTCATCAATAGCTACTTTTTGATCTTTCTCGCCCTCTTCGTGCTGGTGACCGGCCTGCCCGCGATGGTGTTCTTCTTCGGAAAGCTGGGCTTGAGCGAGTACTTGCGGACGTTTCTCAGCCGCAGCCTATTTACCGAGTTCTCGGCAAACGATCCGTGGCCTCAGCAATGGCCCGTCTTTTACTGGGCTGTGTGGCTCGCTTGGGCGCCGATCTCGGCGGGCTTCCTGGGCCGCATCGGAGTCGGCTACACCGTACGCCAATTCCTTTGGATAAACCTCGTCATCCCCGCCGTCTTTGCCATTGGTTGGATGGCCATTTTTGGCGGGACGTCTCTAGGTTTCGAAATGGGTCACCAGGGAGCGAGCCTCTCCGGTATTTTGACGAGCAGCGGTCCCGAAGCGCTTACCTATACGGTGCTCGCACGACTTCCTTGGTCGTCGGTCATCATTCCCATCTTTCTTGGACTCGCCGCGATTTCTTACGTCACCGCGGCGGACTCCAATACGGTCACCATGGCGGCCATGAGCACGACGGGCTTTACCGCGGACTCTCCGGAGCCGCCCCTTAGCTTGAAGATCATCTGGGGCGTTCTCGTGGGAACAGTCTCACTCGTCATGCTGGTCCGAAGCGGAATCGACGGCATCAAAACGCTGTCCTATTTGGGCGGCCTTCCTGCTCTCTTTTTTGAAATTGCGGCGGGAGCGAGCTTGATGGTGCTCGCTTGGGGCCCGGCCATCAAAGGTGCCATCGATAAATATTTCAAGAAGCCGAAACCAGAAGGAGACACAGTATGGAAAACCCCTGGGTAGACTTCATCGATCTCAAAAAATACCCGGTCGATGACCTGAACAACCCCTTGCGCGCGAAGCTCGTCGGCGAGTTCAAGTCCTCCCTGGAGCGCATGGGTGTTGCCGAAATCGAAGGCTTTCTGACCAAGACCGGAATCGAGCGGATAGTGCGCGAGTCGAGCGCCATCGAAGCCAAAGCCTTTCATAACGCTCTCGTCGGCAATGCTTACCTGGAAGATCCCGATCCGGCGCTTCCCGCGGACCACGCGCGCAAGATGACCGAAAAAACGGCGCTCGGCGCAATCGCCTACGATCAAATTCCAAGCGACCATCTCATCCGCCAGATTTACGAGTGGGACCCTTTGATGAAATTCATCGGGGATATCGTCGGACTCGAAAAGATTTATCGCTACGGCGATCCCATGGGCGCGCTTAATATCGCCGTCATGAAGGACGGAGACTATCTGCGCTGGCACTTCGATCAGACCGATTTCGTGACCTCGCTCAGTATCCGGAACGCGGACAAGGGAGGCTACTTCGAGTATGCGCCGATGATCCGCACGCCGAATATGGAGAATTACGGCGCCGTGAAGTCGGTCATCCAAGGGAACCGGGACATGGTGCAGCTCGTCGAGAACAAGCCTGGGACTCTGGTACTTTTCAAAGGTCGTTACTCCTTGCACCGAGTGACGCCCATCGAAGGAAAGACGAGTCGCCTCATGGGCCTCTTCGGCTACGACGCGAAACCCGGCACCCAAAGCAGCAACTATCTGAGACGCATTCGCTACGGACGGACTTTATGAAAGACCTAAAGCCTTGGCTCAAAACAGAAAAACGGCTCTACATCGGCGGCGCGTGGGTCGCCTCCGCCAAGGGCGCGAAGCTCGAGGCCATCAATCCCGCCACCGGCGAGATCCTGACCCGCATCTTCGAAGCGGGTGCCGATGACGTAGGTAAAGCGGCCGACGCCGCCCAAGAGGCTTTCCGCAAAGGCCCGTGGCGTAAGTTCACCCGCGCCGAGCGGGCGACGCGCATCCAGAGGCTCGGCCAGGTACTCCGATCCAATGCCGAGGAGCTCGCGACTTTAGAGACCTTGGACAACGGCAAAACCTACCTCGAGGCGCTTAACGACGATATGCCCGAGTCCGCGAACGTTTTCGATTATTACGCGGGCTGGATCGACAAACATTACGGCGAGTCGGTTCCCGTGGAGCAAGGCTTCGTCAACTTCACGAAGCACGAGCCCATCGGAGTTTGTGGCCTCATCGTTCCGTGGAACTTTCCCCTGCTCCTCGCGTGCTGGAAGCTCGCCCCGGCTTTGGCGATGGGAAACACCGTCGTCATCAAGCCTTCTCCTTTTACCTGCCTCTCGCTCATTCGGTTCGTCGAACTCGTGCACGAGGCGGGGATATTGCCGACCGGAGTTTTGAATCTCGTTACGGGTGGCAATGAAGCGGGCGAGGCGATGTCTCGCCATCCCCGCATCGACAAGCTCTCGTTCACGGGTTCCACCGCCGTGGGCAAGAAGATCGTCGAAGGGTCCGGGGCGTCCAACCTAAAGTCGCTGTCCCTAGAGCTGGGCGGTAAGTCTCCCAATATCATTTTCGACGACGTGAAGGATTTGGACGCGGTCATCAACCGCTCCTTCACCGCCATGTTCTCGCACAAGGCCGAGAAGTGCTCGGAGCCGACCCGCTTCCTGATTCAGGAAGGCGTCTACACTCGCGTCGCGGAGGCCTTGGCGAAAAAGGCCGAAGCCGTGATCTGTGGCGATCCCTTCCATCCGCGCACTCAGCAGGGCGCGCAGTGCCACGAAGCGCATTTCCAGAAAATATTGAGCTACTGCGACATAGGCAAACAGGAAGGCGCGCACCTTCTGGCTGGCGGCTCGCGCGACAAAAGCGCGGGCAACGAAAAAGGTCTCTTCATCCGTCCCACGATTTTTGGCGAAGTAAAGAGCAGCATGCGGATCGCCCGCGAGGAAATCTTCGGGCCCGTGCTCTGCTTGATCCGTTTCCGCGAGGAAGCCGAGGCCATCGAGATGGCCAACGATACGCCCTATGGGCTCGCGGCCGGTGTCTATACCGGCGATGCGACGAGAGCGCATCGGGTCGCGGATCGCTTGGAAGCGGGCATGGTTTTCGTAAATCATTACGGCTGCTATGATTTCGCGAGCCCCTTCGGCGGGATCAAACAAAGTGGCTGGGGCAAGGAAATGGCCCTGCACTCGCTCGCGGCTTATACGAGAACGCGCTCCATTTGGATTCGCTACGAATAGATGCCCAAGATTACCGACATCAAGCTCGTGCCCGTTCAAGGCGCTTACTACTACGAGGACATTGCCGCGCTTCAGGCGGCATCGGTCCCCGAAGCTGAGCGCTGGTTCGCGCCCGCAGTCACGCCAGGATTTCAGCGCGTGCGCGAGATAGCCGAAGCGGTTTCCGTGGGCTTGGTCCTCGATTCTGGCCGCGTTTACTGGGGCGATGCCATCGCCGTCTCTTACTCTGGAAAAGCGGGACGTAAAGGCGTGTTTCGATCGAAAGCGGGCATAGAGGAGATGACCCGTCTGCTCCGTCCCGCTCTCCTAGGCGAAGACGTCGCCTCATTTCGTAAGCTCGCCGAGAACGTCGACGCGCTCGATCTACACAACGCCTCCCGATACGGCGCGAGCCAAGCGCTGCTTCAAGCCACGGCCGAAGTGGCGGGCGTTACCATGACTCAAGTCCTTTGCCGCGAGTGGGCTTTGCCGCTCGTCGCCTCTCCCATTCCGTTACAAGGATCTTGCGGAAACGATCGCTACGACAACGCCGATAAGATGATCGCTAATCGCTTAGCGGCGCTGCCTCATACCCAGGTCGACGATATCCCGGCCCAGCTCGGTTTGCGGGGCGAAGTTTTACTCGAGTACGTGCGGTGGCTGAAAAAACGTATCCAGGCGTTTGGTTTCGCGGGTTATTCGCCCACCCTGCACCTCGACGTCCACGGAAGTATCGGTCAGATCTTCAAAGGGGACATTTCCCGGGTAGCAGAGTACCTGAGGACTCTCGAAGCGGAGGTCGCGCCTTTTGCTTTGCGCATGGAAAGCGTCTTCATCGCAACCACCCGTCAGGAACAGATCGACTGTCTCTTTAAGCTCAAAGTGCGGCTGGCGGAGGCGGGCTCGGCGACAAAATTAGTTGCCGACGAGTGGGCCAACACGAAAGCCGACATCGCGGAGTTCGCGCGCTCGGGCGCCGTGCACATGATTCACGTAAAGATGCCCGACTTGGGCAGCCTTCACCAAAGTCTCGAAGCCGTTTTGGACTGCCGCAAGCAGGGCGTGGAAACCTTACTCGGCGGAAGCTGCATCGAAACCGACATCTCCACGCGCGCCTCAATCCACGTGGCCCTCGCCAGCCGCCCAAACGTATTTCTCACCAAGCCCGGCATGGGCGTAAACGAAGCCATCGCCTTCTGCCGCAACGAAATGTCCCGCACCCTCAGCTAAAAGGTGTGTGGATACTTTTAGCCACGGCAAATCCCGTGCCGGCATTGGCTAAAAGTATCCACACACCTTTTAGCTGAGGAGTTGGCGGAGGGTTTGGTGGTCGATGTTGGAGCCGGAGAGGATGATGGCTGTCTTTTGGAAGGCGAGCTTGTCTTTGAGCTTGAGGAGACCCGCGAGTCCGGCTGCGCCCGCTCCTTCGGCGAGATTGTGGGTGGTCCTAAGGAGCAGCCTCAAGGCGAAACGGATCTCGTCGTCTGTGACCGTAATAAAATCGTGGAGGCCGGTCTTCAAGGCGCCGAA
>JAYUGC010000174.1:0-21661 GCA_043767805.1 Pseudomonadota bacterium
GTCTCCCGGCCCTTTAAGAAGATTGGTTTACTGAGGCTCGCTTAGGTACGCGATTTCATCCGTGGTGGATTCCCGTCCAAGGATCGTGTTGCGCTTGGGGAACCGACCGAACCGTTCGATCACTTCGTGGTGCTCGATGGCTTGGTTGAGAACCTCGTCGATAAAATCCCAGTGCGCTTCCGAAACGTCCTGCGCGAGGCGGATAAAAAACTCGAGACCCTTCTTCTGAACCTGAAGGTCCTCGGCATGCACCATCGGGAAGTAGAAGAACACCCGCTCGGGGGCGTCGAACTGACGATCCCATCCCCGATCGATTCCGCGCAGACACAAACGAAGTGCCGCTTGATCGAGCGTGAAAGCTTCGGGGGTTCCCCGGTTGATGGCGCGAGAAAACTGATCGAGTACTAAGATGGAAGCGAGACAACCTTCCGGTGAGTCTTCCCACTCTTTCAGTTTTCCTGTCCGGGCAGTTTGTAGCAGCCCAGAAAACTTTTGTTTGATAGCCGCGTCGTTGGCTGGATCGCCCTTGAACCAAAAGCGGGAACGCTCCTCGGTGACCGGCTCGCCGGATTTCCGGTCGCCAAACCAGAACTGCATTATTTCTTTAGGTTGTTCCAACAGTTAGTCTCCCTTTTTGGTCTTGCCATCGTCCCCTATCCTGGTTCGCGAGTAAACGGGAAAAACTCTCCTTGTGATTTTCAATGCCAGCCGAATCCTCTAAGCTTGCCCGGTGAAAGCCGAACCCCGCTCCCTGACGTTCCAACTCGAGTACGGAAAAGTGGCCGCCCTGGAATGGGGCCCTCCGAATGGCAAGCCAGTCTTGGCTTTGCACGGGTGGCTGGACAATGCCGCGACTTTCCAAGCTCTAGCCCCCCTCCTGCCGGAGTGCAGACTGGTGGCTATCGACCTGCCCGGGCATGGCCTTTCGGATCACCGCGCTCCGGGCACGACTTACCATCTCATTGATGGGGTAGCCGATACGCTACAAGTCGCCGACGCCCTGGGCTGGGAAAAACCCTGCTGGATCGGGCATTCCATGGGCGGGGCCATAGCGGTACTAGCGGCGGGAGCCGCGCCCCAACGCTTTGAGAACTTAGCGCTTTTGGAGTCTTTGGGCCCGATTGTGGATGGAGCGGATATGGCTCCCGGCAGGCTCGCTTCCCATCTAAAGGATCGGAGGGAGCTCGCTTCGAAACGGCTTCCGGTCTATCCCAGTGCCGACATGGCCGCCCGCGCCCGCCGGACGGCCGGCGATCTTTCGGAAACTGGCTCCCTTTTACTGGCGAACCGAGGCTTGAAGCCCGCCGAAGGGGGTGTCACCTGGCGGAGCGACCCCCGGCTAAAGTTCAACTCGCCTATCCGCCTGAGCGAGGAACAGGTCGAGAGCTTTCTATCCCACGTCACCTGCCCTACCTTGGTAGTCGCCGCTGACCAGGGACTCATTCCGCTCAGAAGCGTGCTACAACCTAGGTTTTCTAGGCTCAAGCGCGGGACTTTGGAGATGGTCCCGGGCGGCCATCACGTACATCTCGATCATCCCGACAGGGTGGCTCCCCACCTTAGAAAGTTCCTTGGATTACCATGAAGCTCGACCCATTTACGCTGAGACGGCTCTCCCGATTCGCCGAAACCTTCCGGCAGAAAAAGGCGACCCTACCGACTTTGAAAGACTTCGAGGAAGGCGGCTTCGAGAAGGCCGTCGTGGAACAAGCCGTTAAGGAAGCGTTTCTCGAAGAGCTCTACGTCAACTAAACGAGCGGAGCCGTCGTTAAAGGGTACAAGAAGAAGGACTAAAGGGACTGCAGGGTTCCGAGTAGCTCGCCAAGCGAGTTGCTGCGCTTGATGATGTCGAAGCCTCGGAAGCTTCCCCGTCTCTCGGCTTGGCCGAGCCACTGCTTGATCCGCCGAGCCGCGTAATTTTCGCAAGGCGAAACCTCGCGGCACCGACTCACGAATTTTTCCAAAAGCGGGAGCCAATCCTTCGGGCTTTCTCCGGAAACGACGTTCGTTGCGTCGGAAACGGCGATGCCGAGTGCTCTGGCAACCGCGAGCGGAAAATTGGGATCGGCAATGGCGCCCCGGCCGATCATGAAATGCTCGAGTCCGCACTCGTCTTGGCAGCGGCGGAAATCATCTAAAGTAGAAATATCGCCGTTTACGACGACAGGAAGTCCGAGCGCCCGGCGCACCTCTCCGACCGGCTTCCAAAAAACTGGGGGCGCGTAACCCTGCTCTTTCGTGCGGGCATGAATGGTGAGCCAATCGGCGCCGCCCTTCGCGGCGGCCTCGGCGGTTTTAAAGATGTCGTTGCGATCTTCCCAACCGAGCCGAAGCTTGGCCGATACCGGAATCTCGGGAACGGCCGCTTTCACCGCGGCAACGATGGTCTCGATCCGTTCGGGACATTTTAAGAGCGAAGCGCCGCCGTCATGGCGATTCACCGTTTTGGCGGGGCAGCCGAAGTTGAGGTCGATGGCTTGCGCGCCCGTTTCGAAAGCGACCCGGGCCGTGAGGGCGAGGCGTTCCGCATTGCCGCCCAAAAGTTGCACCGAAACGGGAGTGCCCGAAGGGGTGCGGGAATCGGTCTTAAGCTCGGGAACGTGGCGGAGAAAAACGTGAGGCGGAGGCACGTTCGCGCTCACCCTCAGGAATTCCGACACACAAAAGGTGAACGCGCCGTTCTCGGTGAGAATCGCGCGCATGGGAGCGTCGGTCACCCCCTCCATGGGGGCGAGGAGCAAGGCGGACGTGCCGAACTGTACGCGGGGAAAACTCACTCTCCGACCCTACTGCATTCCCGGGCAAAGAATCCATATTGCTGTGCGGTTGCCAGAAGGATTGCCAGTCTATGGCTGGAGAGCCGCTGCTGGGGCGGGCTTTGGGGCGTCATTGACGGCCCCTACCCCCGCTGGCAACTTCGGGAACTCACTCATTTTTGGAGGCAAAGGGAAACGTGTCGCGCTGGTGCGAGAATCTCAATCCGGAGCAGCAAGAGGCGGTCATGCACAACTACGGCCCGCTGCTCATTCTTGCAGGTGCCGGATCGGGCAAGACCACGGTGCTCGTCTCCCGGGCTGGCCGGCTCATTGAAGAGGGCATCGCCATGCCCCAGCAACTTTGCGTCCTCACGTTCACGAACAAAGCCGCCCGGGAGCTCAAATCCCGCGTGGGAAAACGCCTCGGCTCGCGCGGCGATAAGATCTGGGCCGGCACGTTTCACTCCTTCGGCCTCTTCCTGCTTCGTAAGCACTATAAGAAGGCGAAGCTCGCCCATCAATTCGGCGTCATGGATTCCGGCGATGCCGGCTCGCTCTTAAAGGAGCTCCTTCGCGATTTTAACAATAACGACAAGACCGCTTACGACGCCGAGACGTTACTATCTAAGATCAGCGAATGGCGCGCGCGCGGGCAGACCAAAGCCCAGTCGGACGACGAGTACGATGAAGCGGTCGAATGGCTGCTGCCGAAGTACTTGAAGCGCCTCGAGCATCTCGCCGCCGTCGATTTCGATAGCCTCATCCTTCGTCCCGTGGAACTCATGGCGGAGTTTCCGGAGATCAAAAAGGAAGTGCAGGACAGCTTTTCGCAGATCATGGTCGACGAGTTCCAGGACACGAACGAAGGCCAGATGAATCTCGTGCGAAAGCTCGCCGAGAGTCACCGGAACCTTTCGGTCGTCGGAGACGACGACCAGTCCATTTACGGCTGGCGCGGCGCCTGCGTCGCCAACATCTTGAATTTCCCGAAGCTCTACGCGGGCAGCAAAGTCGTGCGCCTGGAGCGCAACTACCGCTCGACCCCGCAGATTCTCGAAGTGGCGAACTCGGTCATCGCGAGAAACACCGAGCGCCACAAAAAGATCTTAAAGCCCACGCGGCTCGACGGCGGAAAGCCGGAGCTTCTCGTATTTCAGACGGAAACGGAAGAGGCGGAGCTCACCTGCTCGGAAGTGAATCACTTTCTCAACCAAGGGTACGCGAAAAAAGACATCGCCCTCCTTTACCGCTCGAACGCTCTAGGCGCTTCGTTAGAAGCCGAGCTTCGTAAGAACCAAATTCCCTACTCCATGAGTGGCGGCACTGGCTTTTTCGATCGGAAGGAAACGCGCGACGTACTTGCTTACCTCCGTTGCGGGCTAAAGCCCAATGACGTCGCCTTTCGCCGGGTGTTCAATACGCCTCCGCGAGGCATTGGCGACAAGACGGTGGACGATCTCATCACCTTCGTAAGCCAGAACAATATCTCCTTCGTGCGGGCCGCCAAGGAATGGCAGCGGGTCGGGCTCGAGCCGCGCGCGGGAAACGCCATCGAGGCTTTCTTTAAGCAGATCGAGGGACTCGTTCCGTCTCTTATCGGAAACGAGACGTCACTAGTCAGCGTCAATCTACTGAACTTCCTGCAAGCCATCGGCTACAAGACGTATCTCGAAAAGACTTCCGCGGAGGCCTCGCAAGCGGCGCGCCGGTGGAAGCATCTCGAAATTTTCGCGGACGTTCTCGACCGTTTCATCGCTACCGGTGGCCGGACCGAAGAGACGCTGAAAGAGTTCATCGATAAGATGGAGCTTCGCGACCCGGTGGACGAGAAGGACGAGGACAAGGTTCAGCTACTTACTTTGCACGCCTGCAAAGGGCTGGAGTTTCCGGTCGTGCTGCTCTTAGGCGTGGAAGAAGACATTCTTCCCCATAAGACCTTGGGAACGGACGTCGCCGAAGAGCGGCGCCTTTTCTATGTGGGCCTCACGCGAGCCGAGAAGCATCTAGTCATCGCGCGCACGCTGTGCCGAAAGAAGTTCGGCAAAATGATGACCACCGTCCCTTCCCGCTTCCTTTTAGAGATTCCCGAAAATCTTCTCTCCAAACGCGAAGGGCAGCGCCCCGTCAGCGAGGACCGCCGCAAAGCCATGCTTGCCGAAATGTGGAAAAAGCTCGACGCCCCACCCCCATCCAAGTCCGTCTAAAAGGTGACATCTTTTAGGCGCCGATGATGCGGAAGTCGACGGTGGGGTTTTCGCGCTGGGCGTAGTTGAGCTCCCAGTCACCTTTGAAGAGGATGACTTTGCGGCCATACGCGTCCTCGAAGATCGGGAGATTGCCCTTCAGGTTTTCGGTGGTCGAAGGCCAGCGCGCGCGGGAGTAAGGCAACGTTTCGAGCTTTACCTCGAGGTTGTACTCGTCGTTTAGCCGATAGACCAAAACTTCGAACTGCATGACGCCGACGACTCCCAAGATGGGATCCTGCCAGCCGATGCCGGGGTCGCAGAACATCTGAATGGAGCCTTCGTCGACGAGCTGCCGGAGCCCCTTTTCCATCTGCTTGCGCTTTAGGGCGTCTTTCACCGTAATGCGGCCGAAATGCTCCGGCGAGAAGCGCGGAATGTTGTCGAAATGAATCTCGCGGCCTTCCGATACAGAGTCGCCAATCTGGAAATTTCCCGTGTCGGTGATACCGACGATATCGCCCGAGTAAGCAACTTCCACCGTCTCCCGCTCTTGCGCGAGAAGCTGGTTCGCGTAAGCGAGCCGAATCTCTCTACCCAGGCGCATGTGGCGCACTTTCATGCCGCGCGTGAACTTACCGGAACAAACACGGATGAAGGCGACCCGATCGCGGTGCTTGCGATCCATGTTCGCCTGAATCTTGAAGACAAAACCCGTGAAGTCCGCGCCTTGAGGATCGACCGTGCCTTCGCGCGAGCCGCGCGGCTGAGGCGGAGGGGCATGGGCCGTGAAAAGATCGAGGAAGAGGTCAACGCCCCAATCTTGCTTGGCGCTACCGAAAGTCATGGGGCTAAGCTCGCCCTTTAAAAACTTGGCTTGGTCGAAATCGCCGAGAACGCCTTCCAAAAGCTCGAGCTCTTCGCGGGTGGCCTTATAGAGATCTTCTCCGACCTCGGCGAGCAGCACCGGATCGTCGAAAGAGCTCACGTCTACGATGCGGGCCTTGCTGTCGCCTTTGGTGAAAAGATAAAGGCGCTTTTCCAAACGATGGTAAATGCCGCGAAAAAGTCCGCCCATGCCCACCGGCCAGGTGACCGGGTAGCAGTTCATCTGCAGCGTATTTTGCACGTCATCAATGACGTCGAGCGGACTCTTACCTTCCCGGTCCACTTTGTTCGCGAACGTGAAAATGGGGAGCTTGCGGAGCCGGCAAACTTCATAGAGCTTGCGGGTCTGGGTCTCGACACCTTTCGCGGCGTCGATGAGCATCGCCGCGCAGTCCGCCGCGATGAGCGTGCGGTAGGTATCCTCACTGAAATCTTTGTGACCGGGAGTATCGAGGAGATTTACCCGGAGGCCCTCGTAATCGAACTGCATGGCGCTCGACGTAATGGATACGCCGCGCTCCTGCTCCATTTTCATCCAGTCGGAGGTCGCCGCTTTAGTTCCCTGCTTACCTTTGACGTCTCCGATTTCCCGGATGACGCCGCCGTGAAAAAGAATGCGCTCCGTGATCGTGGTCTTACCGGCATCCGGATGAGAGATGATCGCGAAGGTGCGCCGGCGCTGAATTTCACTATGGAAATCGGACATTACGAAGCCAGTTCTACTTGGACTGCCTGGGGGCCGCCACCTTTTTCTGAATTGGCAGCTCGGCTACCCATTTTCGCAAGCGGGTGGCCTCTTCGGAGGGTAACGGACGGGGGGAATAAAGGTCTCGTTGGATGGCTTCGTCGAGCCGGCCCACGGAAAAAGCGTCCCAGCCTTCGACTTGCAGACGCTCGTGAAAGCGGGCAAAGGTCTCCCCGGGCTCGCGCCACCAGCCGGCGCGCTCGAGCCGCCTGAGGAAGATACGATAATAGGCGGGTAGCATTTCAAGGGCGTTACGCTGCCGCCGCCTGAGAAAACGCGGGATGAGCCAAATCGCGACCGCTAGGCCCAGCCAACGGAACATGTCCAAGAGGGCCTGCCATTTGGGAAGCCCATTGAAGGTCTTTCCGCGTAGGAGGGACACCTGCATCCAGACTTGCTGCTGCGTGGAGCTGTCGTACAAAACAACGTAACGGTTGAACCAGAATTTGACCGCGTTGTAGTAGTTGGCTGCCTGGGCCACCATCCCGGTGTCGTCTCCCAAGGGAAGAGCGGGCGTGGGATCGTAACGGTACCAAACGCCGCGGCCCCCGTAGATCTCGACCCAAGCATGGGCGTTTCTTTCGCGGACTTCCAAGGTATGAGAGACCGAGTTGAAACTTCCGCCCCGGTACCCCAAAACCACACGGCTCGGAATGCCCTGACTTCTAAGAAAGAGCGTCGCCGCCGTCGCGAAATACTCGCAATGACCTGTGCGATCGGTGGTGAGAAAGCCTTCCAAGACGGACGATGCCTTGGTCTCGTGAACGAGGGTCGGGACGAACTTGCGTATGAAATTCAAGGAGAGCGCGCTGAGGATTTTAGCCGCGGTCTGTGGGGGTTTCGCGCCCAAGACTTCTTTCTTCCAGTTACGAAAGTAACCGGACTGTTCGATGGACTCCGGCACATACGTGTACCGCAGGGACGGCGCTACTGAGCTGGGGTCATTTTCAGCCTTCGCCCTTTCGCGCGCCCACTGCGATGAGAGTTGCTCCACGGTCATCGCGGGGTCCAAGCTCTCTAGAGACGGCTCTTCGCCGATGACTACGTCATAAGCGTACCGAAGGCTTCCCGAAGCACTTCGGTAAAGACTGCGGGCGCGATCAAAACGGGTACCGCCCAAGAGAGCTTCAGGCCCCCGAAAATGGAGAAGGACGCCTGGGTACAAAATCGCGCGAGTTGAATGTGGCTCCCGGTAAATGCGGGCGGGCAGGCGCCAATGGGAAGGAATCATCGAATAACGCACGTCTTCGCCGTAGCGATAAGGCCAACGCTCCGTTTCCGCTGATATCCACTGCGTTCCATCGAAGGTCTCGACCGTATTGCCGCGGAGGTAGAGAGTGTGCGCATTCTCGACGAGCCAAACCGGATCCGACTCGATGGTAAGCGCAACCGTTGTGTCCTCGCTGATGGCATTGGCGGTTTGAAGCTTGATTTGCCCCGTATATCCGGTCTTGGACTCGCGCTCTTTGAGCCCCCAAGGATTGCTGAAAAGCTGAGTACGCGGGAAAAAGAAGAAGACGAGACCGCCACCAAACAGTCCCCACATCAGCGCCGGCGTGAGCTGACGGAAGTAGCTGACGCTCAAGCGGTAGCGAATCGCCCCCGCGGCTCCGGCGAGAGAATAGAGATTGTTGGCGTTCAGCGTGAAAACCAAAGTCAGCAGGAATCCCAAGAAGACGACGTGAGTATAGAACTCCTGTTTGACGATGACGCACATGAGGGCGATGAGGCCGGTCACGAGAATCCCGATCCAATGCCCCAAGTGCTTCTGCTTTCTAGGCAGAAAGAGGAAGAGCGATGCCCAGAGCAAAGTGCCTAAAAGCGAGGCGAGATCCGGCGATCTCAAATGCTGTTGCCCGATGACGAAAGCCAGCGCCGCCATCGAGAATAGACGGCCCCAAAGCGAAAAGACGGGAACGCGGCGAAACCTTCCCGAAGGCACCAAGCACCAGAGCGAAAAGACAAACGAGACCACGAGAAGCGGAAGCGGAGTGAGCTCGCTTTGCCAGGACAGAAGCGCCGCCTCGGAGAGAAGCAGCACCCAGCTCGCGTGATAAAAAGTGGATAGGGTCCAGCGCTGGGCTTTCACGCGGCCACTCTCATTCCATCCCATTGCACTCCGTCCGCTCCAACGAGAAGACGAAGTTCCCCTTCCCGGGGAGGCGCGGCCGGATGGCCCGCGCGCGAAAGACTCGCGCGCTTTTCAAAGGGGGGCGCGGAAGCCAGGTATCTGTGCACCGCCGGAAGATCGGAGGCCACGCAAACGCCGTCTGCTTCGAGCTCGAACGGCCGTTCGGACTGATAAGCGACTTCGATGGCGGTCCTGAGATCGGTAAGACGCCGTTCATAAGTCACCGCATCGGGGGCGGCAGAGAGAAACCCGGAAAGCGTGACCACCCGGATGCGTTGCTCGCGCGAGCGCGATTCAAAAACTTTCACAACCCAGTCCGCCGGCGCATGGCCCGCCGAACGACGCCAATCGATGAGGCGCGCCGGATCGAGAGGATTGCGGTGCCGGTGGCAGTAAAACTCTTTCTCCGCATCGGCGCGCGCGAGCTGGTGGCGCAATTCCCGGGTTAAGCGCTTCAGGAGAGTCTCATCGAGCTCGGGCAAGACGGAGATGTCCGTCGGAAGCTCCTCGACCTTGAACTTGGAAAGTAAACCAAAGGGATAGAGCGTCCTTTGCACGGCGTAGAGCTTTTCGTAATAGCCACGTGGCATGCCGGTGCAGGTTCCCGAAAGCGTCGCGTTCTCCTGCGCTTCGAGAATGAGGCATTGCCCGCGCATGCGCGGCACCGGCTCTTTCCCCAACATGGGAAAGCGCGGCGGCTTGTCGTAAATGAGACACTCGACGCCGTAGAGGATCTGGCTCTCGTCCTGATTGTGAATTTTGAGATCGAGCGTGAAAGGCCGATTCGCTTCTCCGGAAACGCGCGCGGCGCCCGTCACCTCGAAGTGCTTCATCACCCGCTCGGAGAGCAGGCCCGAGATGATGAGGATCGCGATGCCTAGGCTCAGAGACAAATAAATGCCGTTGTAACCTGAAGCGATGGCGATGAGACCCAACGCGAGCACCAGAGCGATGGTGTATCGCCCCGGAACCGTCGTATGGATCCCGCGATTTACGCTGCGGTAATACATCAGGCTGCGTCGACGGAATTGAGCACTTTTTCGACGAGGGTTTGCGCGTCGTTACCCGGCTGGACGACGATCCGATGCGCCAGGGCGAAAGGCCCGAGGGCTATCAAATCATCCGGAGTCACGTAATCCCGGCCGAGAAGGAAAGCCCGGCCTTTGGCGACACGGAGCCAAGCAATGCCACCGCGAGTGGAGATGCCGCGCAAGATAAGGGCGTGCGCGCGAGTCGCCTCCGCCACCCGGCTTACGTAATTCACCACGGCATCGGAAAGATGCACTTGCTCCACTTGCTCCTGGAGCGACTGAAGCTCCTCGGCGGTGAGCACGTTTTCAGGGATGGAGGCCAACGGATCGAGAGTGCTCTTGCGGAAGATTTCCCGCTCTTTTTCCGCGATGGGATAGCTCAGCTGCAACTTCACGCTGAAGCGATCGAGCTGGGACTCCGGCAACGGATACGTGCCCAGATGCTCGTTCGGGTTCTGGGTGGCGAAAAGAAGAAAAGGCACGGGAAGATGATGGGTGACGCGATCGACGGTGACCCCGCCCTCGCCCATCGCTTCGAGTAAGGCCGACTGGGTGCGAGGCGACGCCCGGTTGAGCTCATCGGCTAGAACTAAGTTCGCGAAGATGGGGCCTTTGTGAAATTGAAACTTTCCGGCCGAGCCTTCGTACACTTCGACACCGACGATGTCGGAGGGAAGCAGGTCGCTCGTGCACTGAATGCGTTTCATGTCGAGACCGAGGACGCGGGCAATCGCCTTCACGAGGGTCGTCTTACCGACGCCCGGAACGTCTTCGAGGAGTACGTGGCCTCGCGACAGAATCGAGCTCAAGACGGCTTCCACCGCCAACTCTTTCCCTTTCAGCAGATCCGCGAGGGGCTCGCGGATACGCTGGAGCGCGGTGCCGGTCCGGGGGGACACATCGGGGTTTGTCGCAGAGCGACGCGAAGGGGCGGCCATCTGATTTTCCTTCCGTGGGAGTTCCTCATCTCTTCGGAAAAAAAGGGCTAAGTCGTGACCTGATTGAAACTTCACGGCACCCTACTTAAACTAAGGCGATGAAGGCCGCCCTTACGCTCTGCGTTCTGCTTTTGGTGGCATGCGCGGGGCCAGAAAAAAAGACAAAAGAATCGACTGCTTCCTCCGCCTCAGAAGCTTCCGCCGAAGCGAATGAAAAAAAGCCGCCCGTCGCGAGCACGGTGACCTGCCAAAACGCGCACGAGAAACGCGTGCTGACACTTCAGACCGCGGAGAAAGGTTGCGAAGTCGTCTACGAGCGCAACGGCGAGAAGATGGTCGCCGCGAGCGCCAAAAACGATCCCACTCATTGCGCGAAGGTCATCGATCGCATCCGCGGCAATCTAGAAAAAGCCGGCTTCAAATGTGGGAGATAGGAAGAGAGCGCATGCGCGTTCTCTCTTCTTAAGCAACGCTGACTGAGAGGCCCGCGGAAGTCCCGGCGATTTCCATCTCGATCTTGTCCCCGGACGCCATCGGCCCAACGCCTTCTGGCGTTCCCGTGAAAATGAGGTCCCCCTCGGCCAAAGTGAAATACTTCGAGAGATAGTCAACGAGACCCTCGACCGAAGTCTCCATGTCACCCGTGTTGCCTCTTTGCTTCAGCTTTCCATTCTGAGACAGCGTAAAGGCAATATTTTTTGGGTCGACTCCGGCGGCGGGAAGAAAATCTCCGAGTACCGCGAAGGTGTCGCAGCCCTTGGATAACGCCCAAGGATGACCTTTCTTCTTCGCTTCGGATTGCCAATCCCGCGCGGTGACGTCGATGCCGAGACCGTAACCCGCGACCACGCTATTGGGTCCCATGACGACGACGATCTCGCCTTCAAAATCCACGCGTCCGGCGCGGCTGGGCAGACGAATTTTTCCGCCTGGCAAGAGGACGCTCGAGAGCGGCTTAAGAAAGATTATGGGTTCCGGAGGAACCGTGTTCCCAAGTTCCTTGGCGTGGGCCGCGTAGTTCCGTCCGATCCCGAAAATCGTCCGAATGGGTATCGCGAGGCCCGGTACGAGTAACGACATACGGCAAGGATGGCATAGGCGCCGGAATTTGTCTTGCCTCCGCGTAGAGCGCTTCGAGCTCCTTGGCGAGCGGAGCCAATCGGAATTTCTCGGCGGCAACGAGCGCCGCTTTTTCAAAAGCCTCGCGAACGGAAACATTCGCGATCACCGTTTGCAAAGCGGCCGCAAGCAAAACGGGATTTCCGGGTGGCACCAGCCGGCCGTTCCATCCGTCGATGACGGCGTCTCCATGCCCTCCGACCGCGGTCGCGACGACCGGCGTGCCGAGGGCCATCGCTTCCAACACCGTGAGCGGTAAAGGCTCGGGCCAAAGCGCGGGCGCCGCTAAAACGTCCACATGCCGGTGGAGCTCAATCAGGCGCTCGCGGCTGCAATGCCCCAGAAACTGCACGCCGTCCTTGAGGCCCAGGGCCTTGGCTTTGGCGCGCAAATCACTTTCACAAGGTCCGTTGCCGGCGATCCAAAGGACCGCGCCGGGTAACTCCTCGCGTACGCGGACCATGGCCGCGAGTAGCACTTCCACACCCTTGGTATCGACGAGTCGGCCCGCGAACAAAACGATCGCCTTCCCGTTTTCCTTGGGAAGGCGTTGCTCGTGCAAATCGGTCCCGTGATAGAGCACCCGGACGGGCACGCCCATCTCGGCTTCATACACGGATTGGACGTATGCGCTCGGCGCAATCCAAAACCGAATGCGCGAGAACAAGTTCGCAAAGCGCACGCGCTTTAAACGCTCATGGGCGTACTCGCCGACCGACAAACACTGGCTCGCCACGCAACCCAGTCCGAATGCGCTCTCACAAACGGTGGCGTCGGGACGAAGCTTGGTGGCGCGCGGGCAAATCGCCTTATAGGTGTGGGCGGTAGCGACCACCGGCACGCCCTTCAGCGGTTCTAAAACGAGGGGAGAGAGCTGACTCAAAAAACCGTGCAGATGGACCAAGTCCGGCTTCCACTCGGCGATGGCTTTTCCCATGATGGCCGCGGCGGAGCGATTGTGAAACTGCTGCCACCCTCGCCGAAGCCGGAAGTCCGACTCGGAGCCGCGGCAAAACCAGTCGTCGTGAAAAGGATCGCTATCGTCGGAAAGACGGAAAAGGGACTGGCCGCCTTTCACGTCGGTGGTGAGCCAGCGGACCTCGTGGCCTCGCTGACGGAGAGCTTCCGCCATGCCAAGCGCATACACCTCGGCGCCGCCGAAGAGATACCCGAAGTCATTTGCAAAAAGGATCCGCACGGAATTCAAGGCAATATACACCCTGATCCCGGCGCCGTTAAGGTGACTCATAAGATTGAATGGCGCTTCGCGTGATTCCGTTGAAGCTCTCCCCGCCTCCGGAGTAAGGTGAGCCCGATGATTGAAGTCCGCCGTCTCACCGCCTCCGAAACTTGGCCTCTGCGTCAAAGTCAGCTGCGTCCCCATCAAACCGTCCAGGAAATGCGTTATCCGGGAGACGACGCGGACGCCACCCGGCATTTCGGCGCCTGGTCGGACGCAGAGCTCGTGGGGATCGCGAGCCTTTACCAAGAACCGCTTCCCGAAAAGCCGGCCGTAACCGGTTGGCGATTACGAGGCATGGCGGTCCTACCCAGCCAACGCCGCGCGGGAGTCGGCGCAAAGCTCGTCGAGGCATGCCTGGATCATGCGCGGCGGGAAGGCGGTGGCCTCATTTGGTGCAACGCCCGCGAAAACGCGCTGGCCTTCTACGCGAGCCTTGGCTTTACCTCACTTAGAGGCCCCTTCGACTTGCCCGGGATCGGCCCGCATTTCCTGCTGATCCGGGACCTGTAGACCGGTAGTGCGCGCCCAAAAGTCAGTCTCCTCCGGCCGCTTTGTCGCCCTCTGCGAGTGGGGGATGCGGGAAAAACCGGCATTTCGTATGCACGTTTAATCCTTCGAAAGACCCGTCCGGAGATGGTTTGGGGGGAGGATCGGATGGTACGCTTTTTCGTCGCGCTCTCGTTACTCGTCCCGGCTTTTGCCCTGGCGGTGGAGACCAGCTCGGAGGACCTTCGCGCTCAGATCCAGCGTCTCGAAGCCGCGCTCAAACAAAACGCTCTCTCTCAAAAAACCAGCGCCGAAACGTTTCAAGCTCTCGAGAAAGAAAAAGAGGAGCGTTTCACCAAGAAGAAAGAAGAAGTTGCCGAGGCCTTGGTTACCCTCCCCGTGAAAGCTTTCCCGAGCCCCACTTCGGCCAGAGAAAGAAGGGGAGAGAGTCAGATTCAAGCGAGTCTCGTAAGGTACGCGGGGCAGCAGTTCGAACTGCTCTCCAAAGTCGCGGACTCCGATGCGAATGAAGTCTTGCCCGCTCTCGACGCGAAGGCGGCAGCGCCGGACCTCACTTCTTTTGCGACACTCAAACAAAGACTCAACCAAGTAGGCGATCAGGTCTTATCGAGAGAAGGCGCTCTCGGGTCGGTCGCCGACATGATCAAAGCTCGAGTCGAAGCGATACGGGCGCAAGAAAAACCACGCACCGCGAGCGACACCGACTCCTCGGAAGATCATCCAGGGACTCCCGACGAAGCTCTCGTGAAAAAAGCGGAATCCACCTTGAATCAGCAAATCGCCGCCGAGTTCGAAAGAAGCGCGAAGCTTGCCGACGGCTACTTCAAATTAGCGGAAGAAAAACTCCAGCCGCTTGCCGACGGCGAGACGAAGGCCGAGCAGGACAAAGCCATCGCCCGTAACGAAACTCCGCCCGAGACACAGCCCCCGGCCTCTTTAGGACAGGAACCTCAGGCGCCGGAACCGCCTCCTCAGGCTCCGCCGAATTCCCAAAATCAAAACCAGGCGTCTCAGCAAAAACCCATGAACCAGAACGCCCAAAACACGAGGCCCCGAAGCGCAGCGGGCGGCGGACAACAGGCGGGCGCGGACTCGAAATCGGATCACCCTTCGCTCGCGCCCGCGAAAATCGCCTCACCGGGATCGATTCCGGAAGTCGGTAGGCTCACGATGGAGAGCCCGGGCGAAACGGATCTTTCCGCCGTGGCCGATGCGACTCGGAGAATAGCGAACGCAGCGTCCCTCACGGAAGCGTTTCCCGTCGCCCCCTTGCCGATCTCGCAAAACCCATTTTCGAACCCCGCTTCCCTTCCCCCCGCCGCGGTGGCCGCCGAACCGGCCCGAAGCGTGGCAAGTCTTCAGGGGAACCGGACCCCCGGTTCCTCCGTGGCGAACCGGGAGGGAACCATGACGGAGAGCGAGCCCACTCAGCCTTCGACGGGCAACGCTGCTTTTGCAAAGACCAACGCGAACGCCTCGGGAGGAGAAGCCGGGGTCTTTAACGTAGATCCCAAATATCGAGCCAACGACGAGCGCCGTCCGCAGCGGGTAAGCGTGGGTTTTTCGAACGGCGGAGAAGAAGACGACGAGGAAGGCTCGCCTCAAAGCGTGAGTAGTCTCGTCTATAACGGAAGTTCCGGCCTTCCTCTGCTTACTGGCGGACCGCCGCGAGTCCAGCGAGGCATCTTGAGCCACGTCGGCGAGTGGTGCCGCACCCTCGGCCGCGTCTCGGTTTGCGCCAAATAGCCTGAAGTTGACTAAATTTCGACTCGCCAGGAGAGTGACCTCTAACCGTACCGGAGGTAACTCATGCCGCTTTTCAGAAGCTTGGTCGCTCTAATCGCCCTGCTCCCCGCCTTGAGCTCGGCTTGCACCACCCTGGCCCTTCCCCAGAGTCCCGAAAAGATGGGCGGTAAGAGTTATGATTGGTTTCAGCACCATGGTCTCGCTTTGGTAAACGCGCGCAACGTGAAAAAGACGGCGCTCCTACTCACCGCCGATAAGCCGGCGCAGTGGGTCTCCAAGTACGGAAGCCTGACTTTCAATCAGCACGGACGAGAAATGCCTCTCGCCGGAATGAACGAAAAGGGCCTCACCGTCGACATCATGATCCTCGATTCGACGGAGTACGCCCCCGCTGGCAAGACCCCCGCGATTACCGAGTTGCAGTGGATTCAATACATTCTCGATGGAGCGGCGAACGTTACCGAGGCGGTTCAGCTCGCGAACGCCGTAAACATTGTCCCGGCGGTCGCCAAAGTTCATTTCATGGTCTGCGACGTAACCGGTGACTGCGCGACGTTCGAGTACTTGAAGCGTGGCCTCGACGTTCATCATGGTTTGAAGGGTCCCCTCACCGTACTCACCAACAGCGAGTACTCCGAGTCCTTAAAATATTTGCGAACCTTCTCCGGTTTCGGCGGGGCGCGGCCGACGCCGTCCGGCAGCAGTTCCCTCTCTCGTTTTGTGCGAGCGGCTACTTACGTGCAGAACTATGACCCGGCCAAAGTCTCCGACCCCGTTACCTCCGTCTTCGCCGCGCTCGCTTCGGTAAAGCAAGCTGACACCACCTGGAATCTCGTCTACGAGCGCGGCAACCGCCGCATTCACTTCCGCACAAAGGGCTTGCCGAAAATCAAGACGATCGATACCTCGAAGCTCGACTACTCTTGCAAGAAAAAGCCCCAGTTCGTCGACATGAAAACCTCGAGTACTCAAGGGGATGTGACGGGGGATCTCGCCGACTTCAATGCTCTGACGAACTCGGCGCTCGTTCAAACCGGAATGACACCCTTCGCGAGACAAGTTCCGGCGGGAACTCTCGATCGCATTGCCCAATACCCGGCGACGCTCCAATGTCTCGAATAGAGACTTACAAGCTTAACGAGTAGTTTTACCAAACGCTTTTTCGGGCGGGTAGCCGGTCGTAAAGACGGGCCGCACTCTCGTTTGAGTACTGCGTTTGCCATTCGAGCCGGCGCACGCCGCAACAGCGCGCGTAGGAGGTCGCGTGCGCGATGAGCGCCGTCGCGACTCCTTCTCGGCGAGTGGGAACCGTATAGAGATCGTTCAAGACGCAGTTTCTTCCGGCGGAAACACTCGAGAGCTGCCAATAGACAGTCGCGAAGCCTACCGCCTCTCGTTTCTCGTCCAAGGCAAGAAACTGAATGCCCTCTTCGTGGGAATTCAAGAAGCGCCGGAAATAAAACTCGTTCAGCTGGGCGTTGGGATCGGCCCCGTAAAAGCGCTGGTACTCGGCGATGAGCGGCAAGAGGAGAGCGAAATTTCCGACGTCCACTACTTCGATTTGCATCCGTTACTTTCTGTGTTCCAAGCGCTTCTCGGCCATAACGGCCATTCGTTTTCCGATCGAGGGAGCGATTTTAAATCCAGTGCCACTGAAGCCGGCCGCGACCAGTAGTCCCGCCGCCGAGCCGACTTCCGCCATGAGACCGCGCCCGTCGGCGGTATAAGCTTCATGCACGCGAAACGCGCCGGTGAGCCGGCATTTCGCAATGCCCCTCACGGTGCGCGAGGCGAGCTGACGCACCCGGCGGGTCTCGCCGGGATCGGCCGCCGCTTCGCGAAGCAGTCCTTGCGTCGAGATGGCCGAGCTCGAGCCCACCATGGTCGCGGAGTCTCCGTCAGGCCTTCCGTAAGAATGCGTGTCGTGGTCGAAAAAGATCGGGTGCAGGCCTCGCGGCCTCTCGCCGCGAAAACGCTGAATCTGGAGGGACTTCGATTCCAGCGGCGCTTTGACGCCGAGAGGAGCGAGAAGCTCTGAAGTCCACGCGCCGGCGGCTACGATGACCACTGAAGATCGGAACTCGCCTTGATCGGTGACTACCCCTTGGACCTTACCGTCGTGCACCAAGATCTCGCGCACCCGGACACTTTCCCGGCAATCCGCCCCGAGCGTAACCGCTCGGCGCACCCAGGCTTTGGTGGTGGCTACCGGATCGGCGTACCCCGCATCCGGTTCGTAAATCGCAAAGCAGCGCTCGGGCCAGGCAATCTGCGGAAAGCGGGCTTCCCCGGCCTTCTTGTCGAGGATCTCGATGCGATGCCCGAGCCGGCGAAGCCGCTCCAAAGTCCCGTGGAGCTCCGAGAGCCGGGAGGTCGGCTCGAAGTAGAGTGAGCCCGTGGCTTTGAAGCCACACTCATAGCCCACTTCCTTTTCGAATTTCAGGTAGTGAGGCAGGCTTTCCGCCGCGAGAGTGGTCAGCGCGCTCGATTGATGAAAGACTCGAATCATCGCCGCCGATTTTCCCGTGCTGCCGCTGGCAAGCGTTCCCCGGTCCATGAGGAGCGTGCGGTGTACGCCTTTCCTCGCGAGTGAATAAAGAATGGAAGCGCCCGCGGCGCCTCCTCCGATGACGATCACTTCATAGTTAGACATGGGGAGTGCTCCCTTCGTACGGAACTGCCGTAATGGATACAACCTACCGCCTAGTCGTCTAGCTCCATAATCGGACTGGCCTATGGACGCCATTGGAACGTCCTATGACCCAAGTGCCAAATTAGGAACCGGACCGCTTTAAGTAAAATGACTTAATCCGCACGATAACGTTCGAGAAAAGGGAACGAAGGCGATTTGACTTCCTCCGCTCAAAGTCGATCATGGAGGAGCAACGGAGGAGACACTCAATGGATGCTCAAGGCTTTTCGATCGGGGCCTTACTCGAATCGGCGAAGGACGCGCCCGACGGCTGGATTCAGTTCATGAAGGCCGACGACCTTAGAGCGGGCGTGTACCGCTTGGACGCCGGCGCGGACGATCTTCAGGAGCCTCACGAGGAAGACGAGATCTACTACGCCCTCGCCGGCAAAGCGGACCTAGTGGTGCAAACGCCCTGGGGAGAAAAAGTCTTGCCAGTGCAAGAAGGCAGCGTGCTTTACGTGCCGAAAAAAGCGAAGCACCGGTTCCGCGATATCCGGGAGCGCCTGGAGCTTTTGGTCTTCTTCGCTTCTCCCTCGAGAGATTAAAGTCCGTTGCCACCTAAACACGGCGGCGACTGACCGGCCGAGGTCTTTTTCCATTCTTCGGCGGTGTGCGCCTTTACGCTCAAGGCATGGACGCCGCCTTTGAGCTCCGCATCCAGGAGCTCGTACACGAGCCGATGCCGCGCGAGTAGTCCAAGGCCTAGGAACTTTTCCGAAACTACCACGACTTTGAAATGCGTCTCACTTCCCGGCGCGACGCTATGGCGGTAACTCTCGTTCTCCACTTCCAAGTGGCTGGGCGCGAGGGCCGACGTGAGCTTGGTCTCGATCGAAGCATGAATGGACATGGGTTTCTCCAATGACGCAGTAGTCTAACCTAGTCCTAGACCTAGCTAAAGGCTGAACCCCAAACCACCGATAAAGGATCGACGCCACATTAGCGTCTCTAAATGAAGCAACGGTTCACATACTGGTTTAGCTGGATGGTGCTCCTGGGGGTAGTGAGCTCCCACGCCAAGGCGGACAATTACCGCTCCAAACTAGGCTTTGATTTCAAGGCTTTGCGAACCCTGCACAAATCCGAAGTAGGCTGGCTCGCCGGTGGAAAGCTCGGCTGGTTCCTCGGAAAGTCCGACGCTTACGTAGGTATCGGCGCGAACTTCGGAACCCCCACCGGCGGAAACCCTTCCAGCGAGCGCATTTATAACTTGGGTTGCTACATTGGGTACGACGGTAAGTTCAACCGCACGGGCGTTTGGGAACTTTCCGTCTTCGTGGGATACGGCCAAGGCAAGCTCGCCGGCACGGAAGAGACCAGCTATTATGTCGTTGAACCGAGTTACGGAGCCGGATTCGCCCTGGGATTAGGATGGCGTCTGCTTTTTACGACGAGCTACTTACACATGTCCCGGACGAACCATTTCTCGGGCGTCTCCTTCGGCATCCGTTTGGACCGCCGCTATGACACTACCGTTAAGCCTTTGGATCCTTAGAAGGCTGGTCCCTCTCGCCCTCGGTGCGGGAGGCCCCTCCACGCCTTGTCACCTGCCCGCGTCCGAGTGGCTCTCCGAGCCCGCGGTCGGCGAAGGTTTCGCGGCTAAGACTCTTCCCGCTCTCGAAGGCCCTCTCGCCAAGGAGATGCAGGCCTTTAACACCCACTTTGAAGCGCTTTACGGACAACGCACCGAACGCGCCTCCCGGGAAACCCAAACTGCCGTCACGAATTGGGTAAGCTCGCTTCCGAAGAAGCTCGATGCCGACGCCCAGGAAACTTTTTCAAGAGCCATCCGCCGCTGGGCCGGCCTCTATTTGCGGGACACGGTTCCGCAATTAGACGTCGCTTCGAAGCGCGCCGTGAGTGACAAGTTCATTTTTCTGGAGCGCGCGTTCTCCGCGCAAAAACCGCCGCTGTCCGCCGCCTTTTGCCTGGATGCCGAGCTAGCCACGGACGCGGAAGATGCGAAGAAGACTCGCGGCGAGTTACTCGCCCTAAAAACGCAACGAGACGATCTCGTCGAATTTTCCGAAGAGCTGGAGCGCCAATACCTGCAACGGATTCGTGAGAACCCCACCGCGGGAGATCGCCTGCTTGCCTACGCCTATTTCCTTTTCTCGGTCGGCCGCGTGGAAGAGTCCGAGGAACCGCTTCGCCAATCCCGCTCGCTGACGCCGAAGCTGGAAGGCATCGGGGAGCTCGCCCAAGCCATCGGTAAAGCCAAAGGCATGGACGGAGCGGTCGATCGCGCGCGCTTCATCGGTGCCTTCACCAACGAGCGGAGGCTTGCCGCCGAAGCCAAACAGCGGGAGTCGGAACGATATCCCTCCTCCCCAAAACCCGGGAAGCGGCCTTGAAGACCTTCCCTCGCTTCTTCGAGATTTCCCTCGATCTCCTCTGCATCGCGGGCGAGGACGGTTATTTCAAGAACATCAATCCCGCTTGGTCCACCGCTTTGGGCTACACCACGGAAGAGCTTCTCGCTCGGCCCTTCATCGACTTCGTGCATCCCGACGACAAAGAGCGCACCCTGCAAGAGGCGACCAAACTTGCGCGAGGCGAAGTCGTGCGCGGTTTTCTCAATCGTTATCAAACAAAAACGGGCGAGTACCGCTGGCTGAACTGGAACGCGATCACAAAAGAAGGCCTGATCTATTGCGTGGTCCGCGACATGACGGAAGAGATAAGGACGAAAGAGCTTCAGCTCGATCGCGAGCATCAGATTCAAAGTATCGCCGCCCATGCGCCCGGCATGCTCTACCGATTTCGGTTTTCTCCCGATGACGGCTATTCCTGCACCTTCGCGAGCCTTCGCGCGAAAGCGATTTTCGAGATCGAGAATACCGAAGTCATGCGCGATCCGAAGCTCATCACCAATCTCATCCTGGCCGAGGATCGCCCGAGTTTTGACGACGCCTTGCGATCGACCTCGACCCGGCTGACTCCCTTCCAATGGGAAGGAAGAATCCGGACGCCTTCGGGCCGGTTTAAATGGGTGCGCGCGGCTTGCGAGCCTCGCATCCTTCCCGACAACGCCATACTTTGGGACGGGCTCGTTTGGGACATTACCCAGGAAAAAGAAGTCGACGGCCTTTTGAAACAGCAACAGGCCCAGATGGTGAACTCTTCGAAGCTCGCCTCCTTAGGTGAGATGGCGGGAGGCGTCGCCCACGAGATCAATAATCCGCTGGCCATCTTGAAAGGCTATGCGCTCCAGATCCGCACGGTGCTGGAAAACGAGCCGAAAGATTTGACGAGGGCGCTCGAGGCCACCGGCCGTATCGAGGCCACCGTTGATCGCATCGCTCGCATCGTGACCGGCCTACGCAAAGTCTCGCGCGACTCCACCGATGACATCCCGGCGCTTCATCCCGTGGCGGAGCTCATTGCCGATACCTTGTCGCTTTGTACGGAAAAATTCCGGGCGCACGGAATCGAGCTCAGCGTATCGCCCGTCGATCCCGGCTGGATGCTGAAATGCCGTCCCGTCGAGCTCTCGCAAGTTTTGCTCAACCTCTTGAACAACGCCCATGATGCCATCGAGAAAGCCAAAGAAAAGTGGGTGAAGCTCGAAGTGGAAGAAGACGGCCCCTATCTGCAAATCGCGGTCACCGATAGCGGCAAAGGCATTCCCGCGCCGCTGAGGGAAAGAATCCTCATGCCGTTTTTCACTACTAAGCCC
>JAYUGC010000175.1:0-21645 GCA_043767805.1 Pseudomonadota bacterium
CCTTTTAGCTCACACCTTTTAGCTCACACCTTTTAGCTCACACCTTTTAGCTCACACCTTTTAGCTCACACCTTTTAGCTCACACCTTTTAGCTGAGGAGGGCTAGGAGGTCGGCGCGGGTTAGGGAGGCGGCGGCGGTGGCTCCGTCCAGGGCCATAGCCGCGGTGGCGCGTTTTCGCTCCTGAAGCGCTAGGATTTTCTCTTCGACCGTGTCTTTGGCAACCAAGCGGTGAATGAAGACGGGGCGATCCTGACCGATGCGATGCGCTCGATCGGCCGCTTGATCTTCGGCCGCGGGATTCCACCACGGGTCGGCGAGGAAAACGTGATCCGCCGCCGTCAAATTGAGTCCCACACCGCCCGCTTTCAATGTCATGAGCAGGACCGGCGGGCCCGACGCGCTTTGAAAGCGAGAGACGATGCTCGCCCGATCTTTCGTCGAGCCGTCGATCCGCAAGAAATTCAAGCCGCGGTCCTTGAGATGCGGCTCGATGAGGTCCAGTAACGACGTCCATTGCGAGAAGACGAGCGCTTTGTGATCTTCGTTCACGACTTCTTCGAGCATGTCGCAAAGTAAGCGCACCTTCGATGAGTTCTCCGCGCTTTGTCCGGGCAAGAGACCGTTGTGGCAAGCCGCTTGTCTCAGGCGCAGCAAGAACTCGAGGGCCGCCATGACGTTGCCTTCGGAGGCGAGAGCTTCCAGCACTTCGGTCTTAGTCGCCAGCATGAGCGCCTGATAGGTTTCCCGTTCCACTGGTTCCAGCTCACAATAAGCAACGAGCTCCGTGCGCGGGGGCAGCTCGGGCGCGACTTCGCTCTTCAACCGGCGAAGGATGAAAGGCTTGATGCGGCTTCTGAACTGACTGGCGAGATGATTGTCGCGCTGCAGATTCAAAGGCGAGTAACGCTTTTGGAAGTCCGCGCGCCCGCCGAGAAGCCCGGGATTCAAGAAGTGAAAGAGACTCCAGAGATCTTCGAGGCGGTTTTCGACGGGAGTTCCGGTCAGTGCCACGCGGAAATCCGCTTTCAGACGATAGGCGGCTTGGGCCATCTGGCTCTCGGGGTTCTTGATGTTTTGCGCCTCGTCCAGGACGACGATGTCCCACTTCTGCGAGGAGAGGAGATCCACGTCGAGACGAAGGAGCGCGTACGTCGTCAACGTGATGACCGCGCCAGTCTCCAGCTCGCGGGCGCCGCCATGATAAACGGAAACTTTCAGGTTGGGGCGGAAGCGGGTGATTTCCTGCTTCCAGTTGGGCAAGACGCTCGTCGGGCAAACGACGAGGACTTTCCCTTTCAAGACACAAAGGGTCTGAAGCGTCTTTCCGAGACCCATGTCGTCGGCGAGCAAGGCGCCTAAAGAATTTTGCTGCAGGAACGATAGCCAGTTCACGCCTTGATGCTGATAAGATCGCAAAGTCGCCGTCAGATCTTTCGGCAATTTGACGGACGTCAGGCCCTCGAACTTGTCGAGCTGTTTGGCGAGCTTCGAAAACTCCGGAGGGCAGGGCGTATCGAGCTCCTGGCAAAGGCGCGCGAGCTCGGGCCGAATCTGCGGCGGAAGTTCGCCCGAATCCTTGCGGGCGGCGAGCAGCTCGAGCAGACGGTGACCGTACTTATCGAGCCATTCCTTGGGAACCGGAGCCCAGCCGTCTTCGTCCAAAAGCGCGACTCGTCCCAAGCCTTCCTGCCAGGCGCGAAAAACAGCGCGCGCGTCCGCCCGGCCTTTGCCGTCGGCGAGTCTAAATTCCACGTCGATGTCGTCTTTGGTGACCGAGACTTTTGGGGCGAGCATCGACTTCGTGCCGAAATACGTAAGCCCGTTGCCAACCACTTTCGCGGAAAGCGATCGCAAGCGTTCGACGAAGCCAGTCGCCGCCTCGCCGCGAAATTCCAGACGTTTTCCCACGGAAAAACCGAGCGTGCCGTGTAGCTCGTTCGCGAGCCGTTGCTCGGCGAGGCGATTGCGGCTCGGAACGACGGTAGCTTCTCCGAGCATCACCAAACGGCCCGCATCGACCCGGGCGTAGGGCGGATCGCCGTACACCAAGACCGGAAGCACCGAGAGCATATCGCCTGTCGCCGCCGTTTGAAAAATGAGCTGAGGGCGATCGTTGGCGCCGGCCGTACGAGGCAAGCGAGTCGTACGAACGTCGATCGCGATTTTCTTGGCGAGAGACGGCAAAGTGTATGAGGCGAGCTCCGCGAGCTCTCGGCTCGAAAAATAGCGGCCGCGCTCGACGAGCTGTTTTTCGGCGGGGATTAGATCCGCCGTGTCTCTCGCGCAAAGCTCGCCTTCGCGCACGAGCCCTGAGTTTCTAAAAACCTCGGTCACTTCAGGCGCGTCTTCGCCGCGCACGATGACCCCGCCGTCGGCGTCCCCGTCGAGTACGGCCACTCGATTAGTGAGGGCGGGGGCTCCGACTTTTATCTTTTGGCCATCGAGGTGCACGCCTTCGCGGCCGACCAAGTGCCGCAGGAGCGTGCCCATCTCTTTCGTGGGTAGGTTGTCCCACCGAAGCTCGCGGACGAGAGCATCCACGAGAAAATCCGGTTTGGAGGCGCTGATCAAGGGCCCCGGAACCCTGCCCGAGAGAATATCCAGGAGAGACCCAGCCAGCGGCGTCTCCTCCTCATTGACCCGAATGGCCCGCTTCAAGGCCAGAGACCCGTCTTTCCGAGTGAAGTAGTACTGAATAAGTCCCCTCGATACGGGGGATAAAGGGAGCGTTTCGCCCTTTTGCCAGGCACGCCGGAGGGTAATGATGGCCGCCGCCACGTGCTCGCAGCAGCTTTGGACGTACCCGCAGTCGCACATCCAGTCCTGTTCTTCGATCTGGATTTGAACCGAGGCGCTGACCACCTTTCCGGGCGTACTTACGCGCAGGAGGGCGACTTCCTCCGAAAGGCTCTCGGCAATGACCCCATTTTGACGGCTGATCTGGACTCCTAGAGACCAGGCGTGCGTCGAACAGGACTCTCGAATAGTTGTAAATAGCTCGTCCAAGGCAATCTAACAGCTTTACCCTAAATCGAGATTTCTTGAAAGGTGGCCGCGAGCGGAGGCCCGAAATAAGGGCTAGGCGACTCGGCGCATCCTAGGTCTTCGCTTTTCGTGCCTGGAAACTGAATATAGACTCCTCCCAACTCGGGGTTTTTAAGGGGCGGGGTCGGTGATCGGGCAGCAGCGGGAGTCGCAATTCAAAGGGCAGGGCTTTCTCGTTTTGGAGTCCTTTTTCACGCCCGCGGAAATCTCCGCCGCGGTAGCCGACGCGGAGGGCTTGCTCGCGCGCTCCGACTTTCTGCACTCGGATAATCTGCGCTGCCGCTGGCAGACCCACCCCGAGTCAGGCGAGCCGATTCTGGACACTTTGGATCCGGTGACCGATCTGTCTCCCGCGATTGAAAAGCTAGCCCGCTCGGAGAAGCTTCTGGGCACGCCGTTCCCGGCGCATGTCGAGCACGAGAACGGGACGCTGGATGAAGTCCGTCTCCGGGGTACCTTCAATATCCGGCGGGAGCCGGCGGAAGCGACGGCGATGCTCGCCGAAGCGCGCCGGGTCCTCAAGGCGGGCGGTGAGTTGATGCTGCACCTCTTGGTGGCCGACAAAGCCATTTCGAAGAAAATGCCCCGGCTTCCGGGACCCGCCGCGCTCGTCGAGTACACTCCGACCGAATCGGAAATGGTGCGCCTGCTCGAGGAGACTGGCTTTGCGGGAATTTCCTTGAAGCGTCTCAGTCATTCCGCGGTCTTTCAGTTCGACGGTGCCGACATGCGGGAGATGATGCTCCCCGCGACGCCAAAAACCTGCAGCAGGAACGCCGATAGCTACACCGTCGTTTACAAGGGACCTTTCCGCGAGGTGACCGACGATAGTGGCGTGCGCTACATCCGCGGCAACCGCACCGCCATCAACGGGGACACGTTCTCGACGCTGACGCACTCGAAGCTCGCCGATAACTTCGTGTTCTTGAACTTGACGCCCCCGACCGCTTGCGCGGATCCGCACGAGCCCACGCGCGACCGGACGCAATCTCAACCCACTTTGTAATTAGGAATACCAAAATGAAATATTCGAAACTGATGGCCCTCGCTTTTTGTCTTTCGCTCGGCGCGGCCGCCGCTGAGACCAGTTCCGTTCAGGTCTTGAGCCACCGGGCGAAGTAGCGTACCGGCATCATTCTCGGCATGAACGATCCGGTTCCCGCGGTGTTCGGCGTGAGCCTCGGCTACAATCTTTTCGATTTCTTTCGCCTGACCGCGGGAGTCGGCCGGTTCAATAGGGATTACGTCTATAACGGCGTTACTTTAAAACCCCGCTCGGTGACCTACGGGGCAGGCGGCCGGTTTCTCATGCCGGGCTGGAACCTGACTCCCCTCGTGGGGCTCAGCTGGGCGACCATCGCTACGGAGGGCTTTCCCGATGACGACCACCACGTCTATGGAGTCGCCGGTTTGGAGTGGCAGCTGCCATCCGGCCTCAATCTCGGCGCGGGGTACGAGCAGTCCTTCGATAAAAAAATTGGCGGCTTGCCGTACCTGACCGTCGCCTGGTACTTGCCTCTTCTTTAGTGTCCGTACGCAAGGGAGTCTATCGTGAGCTTGAAGTCCGTTTCCGCTTTGGTCCTTCTCGGGTTTGTTTCTACGGCGTTCGCCGCCATTCCGTTCTCGGATCGGGCGGGGAGTTTCTCCGGTGACGGAGAATGGTCGGGCTGGTTGGGCGGGTCGGGAAAGCTCACCGTGACGAGCACGATTGCGGTTAACCGGGACTCCAATGGCAAGGTGGAGAGCATCGCCGTCGCTTCCCAGTACCATATTTTGGGCATGCCCATGGGCGACGCGTACGTTATTCGTAACGAGCGGCGCGGGTACTTCGATCTCTTCGGCAAAAACGGCAAGAAGCGGGGCAATGGGTATTGCCTCGGCAATCACTGTCACATCGTCATGCCGGCTGATAAGCTCGAAGAGACGATCCTCTTCGAAGCGGACGGATGCCTCAGCCGCTTCGGCTCGAAGACCGAATATGGTAGCCTTTGGAATTGGAACGAGCGCCTCTGCCCCCTTCAGTTCTAGTCTAGCCGTTCTCGTTCTGCTTAAGCACGTTCAGGATGAAGACTCCGGCGCTCACCGCCGCCGCCAGCATCCCGAAGATAGCTATTCGAAAGAGCGGCGAACGGCTCGAGTCCTGGCTGAGGGTGAGAATCACTCCCAATACTACCGGCACTAAGATGAAAGCGAAGTGCGACGGCTGAGAAAACGAGGTCGGTTTGTTTTGAAGGGCGGAATACGTTTTCATAGAGGGTTCTTCCTATTGGACAGATGGTTTACGGGCGCTCCGAAGCTTTGGTTTTGAGCTCATCCATCAGCGCTTGAATGTCGCCGGGGATGAAAGTGCCGCCGCTCCCGGAATAACCAAAATAGACGCTCTCCTCATAGCGATGAAAACACTGCCGAGCGATCGCCGTATGAGGTGAATTGCGGATACAAGCTTCAAAGTACATTTCGGGAAGCGGAGAGACCAACGCGTCTCCCAGCAAGCGGTAAGCGTTGCCGGCGACGAAGAGCGCGTCGCTGGTGTGCTTACCGTCCGGCGCCAGGGAAAGCAGCTCGTGCACCGCAACCGAAGCGCGCAGATAGAGGACGTCTCCCGAGTGATCGAGAGGATACTGCTGCTTCATTTTTGCGCTCAAGCCGAGAGCCACGGCTTCCTCATAGAGCTCGTCCGCGGTGACGGAGTCTTTTTTGGGCTCACTCTTCCAAAGCTCAATCGATTCCTTCCAAGCCCGGGCTTCGTTGCGGAAAAACTCCGGGCCGACTTGTGAGGCAATGACTTTATCGACTATCTTGCCCGCACGCTCGGGATCGCGTTTGACCCGGACGGCGAGGTTCACGCCTTGGCGGACCGCACGTTCCCATTCGAAAGGCTTTTTGCGGGCCAAGTCCGCGTCGCCCACGACTTTTTCGAACTCGTCGAGGGCTCCGCTGAATTGTCTCGTCGCCGCCAATAGCTCGGCCCGCTCTATGGGAGTCAGGGACTTGGTTTTCGCCTCGAACTCGAAGGTCGGAAAATCAGGTCCTTTGTCGTGGCGAGTGTGGCAAGCGATGCAATATCCGGCCACTCGCCGTAAAAGACCGCGGCCGTACTCGACCTGACCTCCCTTGATGCTACGGTTCGCTTGCTTCACCTGAAGATCGAAAAGGCCCGAGATATACTTCAGTGTCGGATCCGCTTCCGGAGGCAAAGGGTTGGGCGCGGTGTCGGGACTCATGTTGATGGTGTGAGCTAAACTGGCGAGTTTTTCGGTCGCCGCCGCCAGACGCTTTTCCTCGGCGGGCTTCAGAGGCTCGCGAGAAACGACGAGGGGCAGAACTTCGGTGAACGTCTTTCCCAGCTCCTGCATCTTCTCGTTCCATTTGCGGAGTTTCGCTTCGGCTTGCGAGAGGCCAAGGAGAAGGATTACGGCGCTAAGGGCGAGGGAGCGTTTCATGGGAAATTCCTTTCGTTTCGGAGTTCGAATACTGACGTAAGGCCTGGGCCAGGTTTTGCACCGTATTGGCGCGCGCGGAAAAAGGGATCGCCGGGAAGAGTTCGAAAAGTAGCTTCGCGGTCATGGTGACTGATAAAGCAGAACCCGTGCCAAGGAATTTAGGCGGGGCTCAGGCTCACCACTGGCTTAAAAAGCGGGGTGCGCGGGCCATTTCGTCCCGCGAGTTTGCTTTCTGTCGTGGTCTGAGCTTCCGTCGCGGCGTCGCCTGGCTTGCCAACTCGAAGGGCAAAACCGAGTGCCGTGAATGCTGGCACGTCACGTGCTCATTAGAGAAGGAGAGCTCCAGTTCAGGCTGTAAAACATGGGCAGAGGCAAGGAAGCATGGGACACTATGTCCCGCGTTAGGTCAAAAAGGCCCATTGAAAGGTAAAGACGGATGAAAACCACTAAGGGCCATGTAGTCGTCGCGGATGATGATAGGGAAATGCGAGGACTCATTACGGATTTCCTTACGACCGATGGCTACCAAGTCTCGGCGTTTCCCTCCGCCGTCGAGGCCCTGAAGGCCCTTCGGCCCGGAGGAGGCTTGGAAGCCGGGCAGGGCACCGATGTCGACGTCATCGTCTCCGACCTTCGCATGGCCCAGATGGACGGAATGCAGTTTCTCAAAACCATCAAGGCCGAGCGCCCGGACATTCCGGTGGTTTTAGTTACCGCCTTCGGAAGTATCGACACCGCCATCGAGGCGATGCGAAACGGCGCCTATCACTACGTGGTGAAGCCGTTCAAGTTGGCTGAAATGAGCGTGACCGTGGAGCACGCCCTGGAGCGTCGGCAACTAACTCGCGACAATCAGATCCTTCGCCGCGAAGTAAAAAAGAAATACGGCGTCTCGGGGCTTCTTGGAAAAAGCACGGCGATGCAATCCGTTTTCGATTTGATCGGGCGAGTCGCCACCTCTACCGCGAACGTGCTCATTAACGGGGAAAGCGGCACGGGAAAAGAAATGGTGGCCCGCGCGATACACAGCTCCGGTCCTCGGGCCAAGCAGCCGTTCATTGCCATCAACTGCACCGCCATTCCCGAGACTCTTCTGGAGTCCGAGCTTTTTGGGCATGCGAAGGGCTCCTTCACCGGAGCCACCAGCCGCAAGAAAGGACTCATTGAGGAAGCCAACGGAGGAACACTCTTTCTGGACGAGATCGGTGACATGAGCCCGCCCCTCCAGGCCAAACTCCTGAGAGTTTTGCAAGAGCGCAAGATTCGTCCGGTGGGCGACAATCACTTTTATGACGTCGACGTGAGAGTGGTCTCGGCGACTCATAAGGATCTCAAGGCCGCCATCCGAGACGAGCGTTTTCGCGAAGATCTCTTTTACCGGCTGAGCGTGATTCCCATCGTCATTCCACCTCTGCGTGAGCGTCCGGAGGACATTCCGCTTTTGGCCGAGCATTTTCTGGAAAAATACTCGGCCGCGAACGCCGTTCCCGGCGGAAAGCGAATCACCGGCCTTACCAAAGGGGCGCTTTCCAAGCTGATGAGCCTTCGTTGGAAAGGCAACGTACGCGAGCTCGAAAACGTCATGGAACGAGCGGTGGTGCTTTGCCCGCAAACGATCATCGACGTCTCCGACATTCCCGATCCGCAATCGGCCGGTCCCGACGAGGCGATGCGAGTGGTTACGGGTGATTTTCCGACGGTGGCCCAGCTCGAAGAGCGTTACATTCGCCTGGTCTTGGAAAAGACGGCGGGTCGTAAGGATAAGGCTTCCCAGATTCTCGGCATCCATCGCCGCACGCTGTACCGCAAGGAACGAGATTACGGGTGGGTGACCGAAGACGCGGAGATGGAAGGCGGCACGGAACCGAAAGACGAGGTCTCCAAGCGTTAGGCTTTCGGTACGCGCACGGTGAAAGTGGTGCCAGCCCCTTGGGGTAATTTCACGCCGATGGATCCCTGCCACCCGCGCACGATCTGATCGCAAATGGGTAAGCCCAGGCCCGTTCCGACTTCGGGCGCTTTGGTCGTGAAGAAGGGTTTGAAGATCTCGTCGAGATGCGGCTCGGGGATGCCACAGCCGGTGTCGCTCACGTCCATTTCCCAGTGATCGTCTTTAAGGCGAGCTTCGATCGTCAAAACATGGTTGCGTGTGCGTCCCTGCTCGATTTCGGACTCGATGGCTTGGATGGCATTGAGCAGGAGATTGAGGGCGACCTGCTCGAATAGAGTAGGTTCCGCGAGGATGGCCACCTCCTCACCCAGCCGGTTCTCTAACCGAATGCCGTGCTGGGCCAGCTGCGGGGCAAGTAAGTCGAGGACCTTGTCGAAAATCAGTTTGGGACGAACCGCGGAGAGCGTATCGGTCTTCGTGCCCCGGGCCAAATGCAAGAGGCTGTACATCAGCCGGGCGATGCGATCGATTTGATTGACGACGATATCGAGATTTTTGCGGGCCGGTTCGTTCTCTTTCATCAAAAGCGCCAGGTACTCGGCCCGGCCGCGAATGACCCCGAGGGGATTGCCAATCTCGTGAGCGAGGCCGGCGGAGATTAGCCCCAAAGAGGCCAGGCGATCTTGATGGAGAAGCTGGGCTTCCATCGCTTTTTTTTCCGTGATGTCGACGGCAATTCCCATGTAGCCCACCAGTTGCCCCGCATCGTTTCGAAAGGGCGTGATGGTGAGAAAGACGGGAACCTCGTGCCCGTCCTTCGCGCGGTTGACCAGCTCGCCCTTCCAGTAGCCCACTTTCGGATCGGCGATTTGCCTCCACATCTTGCGGTAAAAGACTTCGTCTTGATGCGGGGAGCGAAGGAGAGCGGGGGTAGCGCCTATGGCCTCCTGCGCGCTGTAGCCGTAAACCCTCTGCCAGGCGCGGTTTACATAGTGAAGCCGTCCGAGCAAGTCGGTGAGCATGACCGTATCGTTCGAATCATCCACGCAGCGGTGAAAGACCGAAGGGTCGTCGACCAAGGAGGGAATGAAAGGGGGAACCGGCATTAGGCTCTTCATTGCAAAGCCACAGCCAGCCTCGGGCAGCCTGGGCGCGGGCCCAAATGTCAGACCGTAGGCCAAAATGTCCCCTCGCCTGCCGGGGGCTGCCCTCGCGGGGGTGGCATGGTCGCTGCAACTCTCCTGAGGATGCGACTACAATTTTTGGGCGCCACCGGAACGGTGACCGGATCGAAATACCTCGTCGAAAAGGATGAGGTGAGAATCCTGGTCGACTGTGGCCTCTTTCAGGGAGAGAAAAACCTTCGTTTGCAGAACCGGGATGAGTTCCCCGTCCCACCCGGAGATATTCAGACCGTCCTTCTCACGCACGCTCACCTCGATCACTCAGGCTATCTGCCGCTTCTAGTCCGAAACGGATTTCGGGGCGAAGTTTATGCGACTCCGGCCACCGAAGCGTTTTGCCGCATTCTGCTTCCCGACAGCGGGCGGCTGCAAGAAGAGGAAGCCCACTACGCCAATCGCGCCGGCTATTCAAAACACCACCCGGCTCGTCCTCTCTATACGTACGATGACGCCGTGAACTGCCTTACTGCTTTCGATCCCGTGCCCTTCGGAAAATCCCTGGGCCTGGGAGGCGGGCTGCAGTTTCATTTCGAGCGGGCCGGCCATATTCTCGGCGCGTCGATGGTCATGCTCAAAGCGAACGATAAGAAACTACTTTTCACCGGCGATCTCGGCCGGCCGGGAGATCCGGTGATTTTCCCGCCGAGTCCCATCGAGTCCGCCGACTATCTCGTCTTGGAGTCCACTTACGGAGACCGGCTGCACAAACCAGTGGACTGGCTGAGCGAGCTCGAGGCGGTTTTGCTCAGAACCATACTGAGGAGGGGAGTGGTCGTGATTCCGGCGTTCTCCGTCGGTAGATCGCAGACCTTGCTCTACGGTCTCTACCGTCTTAGGGAGGCAAAGCGCATCCCGAACGTTCCCATTTTTCTGGATAGCCCTATGTCGGAGGAGGCGGTGCGAATATTTCGCCGTTTTCAGGGCGAGCATCGCTTGAGCCCCGAAGAGTGCGCGGGAACTTACGACGTCGCCAAGTACGTCCGATCTTCCGAGGAGTCCAAAGCACTGAATAATCGCAAAGGGCCCATGATCATCGTCTCGGCTTCCGGCATGGTCACGGGCGGACGCGTGCTTCACCACATCAAAGAGCGGGCGCCCAATCCGGACAACACGATTCTCCTTACCGGTTTTCAAGCCAATGGGACACGGGGGGCGGCGCTCCTTGGCGGGACGCGCACCGTAAAGATTCACGGGGAACTAGTCGCGGTGAACGCGGAGATTGCTTCGCTGGACAATCTGTCGGCGCACGCCGATCAAGGAGAAATCTTAAGCTGGCTGTCTCATTTCAAGCGTCCTCCCGAAACGACCTTCATTACCCACGGCGAGCCGGAGGCCGCCAGCGCACTGGCGAGCGCCATCGAAAAAAAACTGGGATGGAAGTGCCACGTGCCGCACTACCTGGAAAAGGTGGATTTGAAATAGCTCAGGGGGCAAAGACTTGATTGGTGAGCGGCCGCCCCTGCTCGAACTCGGTTGCGTTTTGGAGCGTCGTGTCGGCTATGTTGTCGAGCGCTTCCTGAGTGAGGAAACCCTGATGAGAGGTGATCAAGACGTTTGGAAACGTCAGCAGCCTGGCCAGGACGTCGTCCTGCAGAACCTGACCCGACATGTCCTTGAAGAAGACGCTTTCCTCTTCTTCGTAAACGTCGAGGCCGGCCCCTCCGAGCTTCCCCTGTTTGAGGTGCTCGACGAGGGCTTTGGTGTCGATGAGAGCTCCGCGGCCTGTATTGATGAGAAGGGCGCCGGGCCGCATGCGAGAGAGGGCTTGGTCGTCGATAAGATGACGAGTCTGAGGACCAAGCGGAAGATGTAAGGTGATGATCTGAGATTTTTCGTAAAGGGCTTGAAGGGAAACGTACTCGGCACCGAGGGCCGCTACTTCCTGGCGAGGAAAAGGATCGTGTGCGAGCACTCTGCAGCCAAAGCCCGTCAGGATGCGGACCATCACCGTGCCGATTTGACCCGTGCCAACGACGCCCACGGTTTTGCCGTGCATGTCGAACCCGACCAGGCCATCGAGCGAAAAATTCAGCTCCCGCACGCGGGAATAAGCGCGGTGGATCTTTCGATTCAAAGTCAGCATCAGGGCGATGGCATGCTCGGCCACCGCGTAGGGCGAATAGCGAGGCACTCTTACGACGGTAAGCCCCAGGGTTTTCGCCGTGTTGAGATCGACGTGATTGAACCCTGCCGATCGCAAGGCGATGAGCCGGACGCCTTCCTCTTTGAGCTGAATCAAGGTGTCCGCACTCAAATTGTCGTTGGCGAAAGCGCACACTCCTTCATGTCCCCGGGCTAGGGTGGCCGTTTCGCGGGTCAGCCGGGGCTCAAGAAAGGTGAGCTGGTGCTCATATTTTTTATTGAGTCTTTCCAGGCATTCCCGCTCGAAGGAATGGGTATCAAAGACGGCTAGTTTCATGGCTGCTTTCCAAATGGGGTTAGGAAGCGGGGGCCTCGAGGGCCCCCGCGCTTTCCGATGTTAGTTTAGGGGGGAAGTGGGATCCATCGGAAACTTCTTGTGAGGCTCGATGAGCCGATTGACCGCTTTACCGTTCATGGAGCGGGCGTGGAGAAGATAGGCATGCTGACCCAGAATCAGGGAGAGAGCCCTTTCCTGGCGAAACGGATAGTAGCCTGCGGTACAAACGCCCGAAGAAGAAGGTGTGTATTGAATGACGGGCATCACGACGACGACGTCGGTGTAGATTTCTACCCTGATGTCCAAGAGGCTCAAGCAATCGTTCGGAAAGATGCCGGAGACGACTACGTCATGCCCAAAGGGCATTCTGGGTTTCAGCGTCACGTCACTCACCGGAGCATAAGGAGCGTCGTCGGTCCCGGGGCCGGTGTTGGTGGCGCGCAAGATAGGCAGCGTGCCCAGAGACGATTGGCTCGTACCGTCCCAAATCTCGTAGTCGCCCGCGGGAAGCACGGGGAGGTTGGTCATCTGCTCGAAAGGCATCTTGAGGGGCCAGCAATGAGTGCCGGTGTACTGATACGCCTTTTGCACCACGGTAATGCGCCGGTGAACCGGATCCACTTTGACGTCTTGATCGGCCAGCTGAAAACAGAGATCGGAGAACTGCCCGGTCACCATGAATTGAGGCACGTCGTTGCTATCAAACCCCACCGGGACGTAAGCCTTGGCGAGGGCAACCGAGACGAGCGCCGGGTCGGTACCTTGCGCCGTTGCGAAAGAAGCGACCATCCAGATGCCCAACGTGAGAAAGCGAATCATAAATCTCCCTACTGAAATCGAATTTAGGAAACGTTGACGCGCTTGTGCAATCGCCGGACCACAAAGGTCGTGTGGCGTGAAGAGAAAGTGTGAGGCAATTTGACCCGAGATCGGACTTTTCGTCCCAGGGAGGCAAGTCGGTCAGCTTTATAGCGGTGGAATAGTTTCGGGCCCGGCCCTTGCAACAGTTAGGTGGAAAGGAATGCCACGTATGAGCCCGCCAATCTCCGATTTCATGACGACGATCCCCGTGCAAGTCGATAAGAGCGCTTCCCTCGAGACGGCTCGGCGCCTGCTCGAACGTTACGGTATCCGGCATTTGCCGGTGATGGCGGACGGAAAACTAGTCGGGGTCGTCACCGAACGGGAAATGAACGTAGCCCTCGCTGTCGCAAGATCCCATAGTCTCGAAGTGACGGTAGAGACCGCGATGCAGTCCCCGGCTTTCCAGGTCGGCAAGAACGTACCCGTGGGCGATGTGGCCGAGCGAATGGCCAAAGAGAAGTTCGGCTGCGCCATCGTCGTGCATGAGGAAAAGATCTGCGGCATCTTTACGACTACCGATGCCCTTTTTCTACTGACCAAATATTGCAAGAAAGAAGGAAAAGACCATGTCTAAATCTCGGCTCATTTGGCCCATAAACCCTTTTGCCGACGAGAAAACTTATTTCAAGCATGCCTTGAAGGTCATCGGCGAGTTTGCGGCGGCGTCCGGCCTCCAGGTCGAGCCGGTGTATGTCTTATCCCCTCCCGGAATAATCCTGCCGACGGGTTACGTGCTGGACAAAATGGAACCGGCGGAACCGAAAGTGAAAGCGGCTTGGGAAGCGCTTACCAAAGGGAGCAAGTACGCGGGCTCCTTCCTTCCACCGACGGTTCTGACCGATGCTTCTCTGTCTAAGTATGGAATGTCACGCGCGGTCGTGGACTATGCGAAGACTGTCGGCGCGGAAGCCTTGGCGGTGGCGACGCATGGACGGAAAGGGGCCGCGCGTTTCGTGATGGGAAGCTTTGCGGAAAGTCTCCTTCATGCGGCGGATTTGCCCCTCTTCGTTTTCAATCCCTGCGCGGAAAAAGCGGGCCGCACTCGCAAGATTCTCTTTCCCGTGGAGCTACCGCTGAGTCCGACGACACCGGTGGATCAAGTCATTCAGTTCGCCAAAGCGAGCAGGGCGAAGCTCGTTTTCTTTCATAAGGTGGATTATCTGAACCAGTTCACGGCGGAGCCTCTATTTCAGATGCCAACGTATCGAGGCTATTTGGAACAAGATCTAACGGCTCGGCGGGATGAGCTCAGCAAGTTGTTGAGCCGCTCGCGCTCGTGCGGGGTAGTGGCGGAAGCGATTTTGGACCAAGGGACCGCCTACGTCCCCGACGGAATTCTGGCCACCGCCAGAAAGCAGGGCGTGGATCTCATCGCCATGGTGTCAGGCGCGGGACGAGTTCAGTCCGCGCTTCTGGGTAGCGTGACCCGACAGGTGCTCCGGACCGCCAAGCAACCCGTCTGGGTGGTGCATCCCGAGCCAGTCGCGGCCCGCCAAACCATTTTTCCTAAAATCGAGGTCGTAACCTCAAGAAAGGCTCGTCAGTAGTATGAACAATTACATCGTTTTCTTGGACCAGGAGCACGCCAAGCTGTTTGAGCTGCTTCCCGACGGAGTGGAGGCTCACAAGCTGCAACGCCAAGAAATCCGGCATCACAGCGGCGTGGAGAAATCGCAAACGGCGCACAAAGACGGATCAAAGTTTTTTCACGAGGTAGCGACCCATCTCGGCAAGGCCGATCAGGTGCTTCTTGTCGGCCCGGGGCTTGCGAAGAAATCGTTTCAGACGCATTTGGAGAAACATCATCATGCCGAGCTTTTCAAGAAGGTAATCGGCGTTCAGACCGTGGATCATCCGACGGATGAGCAGCTCGTAGCGCTCGCTAAGAAATTCTTCAAAGCTCATCTCCGTTTCGAGTAGATCTCAATTTGGTGCTTCTAGGCATCATGCCCATAGATTGCCTCGCCATCAAAGACGTCGGCTTGGAGGTTCAGCCGAACGTGGTGGTGGTGATGCCGCGTCTCACGCGCATTGCGGGAATGGCGTGCCGGGCGGGAAATTATCCGTTTCTCAAGGTGGTGCCAGCTGCCAGCGCACTTCCCCGGGGGATCTACTTACTCCACGTCCGCTCCATGGGGGGTCGTTCAATCAACAAAATTATCGCCGGTAACTGAAGAAGCGGAGGCGGTGGGAGTCTGGCTCCGCCGCCTTCACTCCGGATCGGGAGACTCGCTCAGATCCAAGAGTGTGCGTTTTCCGTCCTTGAGCTGAGTGGCGCCTCGGATCGTCTCGATGGAGGCCGTCTCGGGATTCACGGAGACGTCCACGACATACACCATGAGTCCGCCTGAAGTGAGCGAGAGTATCTTGGTCGTCTTGTCTTTCTTTTTGCGGAACGCGCCCGATTTATTGACTGACTTCCTCGTGCGCGCGTTCAACCGGTTTGAGCTCTTCGACCGAAGTAATTTCTCCTTGAACGAGGCTGCAGAAGAAGAGGGGAAGGAGTAGGCGGCGCATGGGTATCTCCGTCGTTGAGGGGCTAGAGAGATCGATTGCAAGAGCGACGCCAGGGTTTGAGCTTCGAGGTCCGGCCCTCGAGGGACATTTCATCCCCCGCTGAAGGGACAATTTCACCGATCGGACCTCAAGTTCCACGCTGGCGGCCATGGCATGACGCCTGCAACTAGGTTTGACCAAAGCGAAAGGTGAAACCATGACGGATCGAGTGAAGCCAGCTTCCAAATGGATTTGGGCAGTAGATGCCTTTCATGAGCAGCCCGTGAGTCAGTGGAGAGCGGTGGAGGCCCTGCGTTCCTCACTCGGCGGAGTCCAGCCGGCCATTCAGCCCGTCTCTTGCCTGGCTCTGGGACAATTCAATCCCGGGCTCGGAGTTTTCGAGGAGAAATGGCATCGACTAGCGGCTCACGCTGAGAAAAAATTGGAATCGCTCCTAAAACAGGGTGAGCCAAAGGGCCTACTGATGCCACGGCTGCTGCGGCAAGAAGATCCCGTGATCTCTTTCGGCGTGGATGCCCTGGTTAGATTCGCGTTGGAAGAGGGCGCCGAGGGAATCGTGCTGACTTCTCACGGCCGCAAGGGCCCGGCGCGGTGGGTGCTTGGTAGCTTCGCCGAGACGCTCGTGCTGCGCTCTCCTCTGCCGGTACTCGTGGTAAATCCGCGCGCGGCTCGCCCGAAACGGATTAAGACCATCGTTTTCCCCACTGACTTCAGCGCCGGCTCTCGGGAGGCCTTCGGCCGCACCTTGGCGATCGCTTCCCGGATAAAAGCCAAGATTGTCTTGTTCCACAAAGTTTCAACGCTCTACCCTGAAGTCGGCAATGCCACCGCTTCCGGAAAACGAATCGATCCCGTTCGGGAGAGAAGGGATGAGCTGAAGGCCGAGGGAGCCGCCTGGATCGCGTTCGCCGCCGGGATGGGCGTCAAAGTGAGGGTCATACTCGACCTCAAAACGGGGCGAGTCCTTCCCGCTCTGATGAGAGTCATCGACAGCGTGGGAACTGACAGCATGGTAGCGATGGCGTCAACGAGCGGTCTTTTTAAATCCCTGATGCTAGGCAGTCTCTCGCGTCAGGTGCTGCGCGAGGCGCGCCGGCCAGTGCTTATCTTTCACGCTGAACAAGAGTCTTTGACCGAAGTCTTCCTGGCCCAGCTAAACCGTTTCGCTTTCGCTTACGCCGCGAATCCCGTCGTCCGATAAGCCATTTCTCCTCTATCGTCGATATCCCAAAGTGAGTCTCCTTGCCCCAAACATGGGTCAGTTTGTCTCTCTTTTCCTTCTCCGAATTTTCTTTCTCTCATGAAACGAGTTGGATCGCTGATTGCACAGCGTTTCGGCATACGAATCTTTCTTGCTTTGCCAAAAGCAGGCGAGAAAAGTCATTACATGGGAGTTCTTAATGCGTAGTACCAAGTGGATTCTTTCATTGCTCTGTTTCGCCAGACTGGCCGCGGGGGCGGTAAGCGGAGCGGTTCCGGTGCCCAATATTTCCCTCTTCGTGCCTCAAGGATTCGACGATAACGACGAGGTTGTGGTCACTCTGGATGGATACTTGCCCAATGCCTGCTATCAGCTCACGGAAGCGGTAGTCACCCGCGATCTGACCAACCACCGAATTCTCGTTCAGCAGATGGCCTACGTGAGCCCCGGGCCGTGCGTGCAGGTGCTGAGCCCGTACGTCAATACCGTGCGGATCGGTCAGCTTCCGGTCGGCAGCTACATGATAGCGAGCGCTTCGGGAAGTTTGCGCAAAACTTTGAACATTACACGCGCGCCCATTCCCACCAAGGACGACTACTTGTACGCGCCCATCGATTCCGCGATGGTCGCGCCGTACCAAGGGGGTTACGTGGCCGTCTTGACCGGACGGTATACGAATTCCTGTCTTCGCATGCGCGCCATTCCGGTAAGAGCCACAGGTGACACGGTTCAAGTGTTTCCCATCATGGAGTTTCGCAAAGCGGACGAGGCTGGAAGGCCTTGTCGCAAAGTGGAGCTTCCGTTTCGCGTGACCCAAAGACTCCCCGCGCTTTCTCGGGGACGCTACCTCCTGCACGTTCGGAGCCTGAACGGCCGGTCCGCTAATACGGTCTTCTCGGTAGAGTAGATCGCCATCCTACTGGCCCACTCGGCTTTTTGCCGGGTGGGCTTTTTTAATACCTCGCCTACCTCTCAAACTGATCCGGCTCTCCCCACTGAAGGAAGACGCAAGCCATCACTCAAGTGAGCCAAACGTGGTTATTTATGCCTTTGCTTTGAACGGGACGGAGGGGAGGGGGAGCAGGGCCTGCTCTATTTGCTCTTTTAGGTAGCTCAACGGAAAAGGCTTGATGAGATAGGCGGCTGCGTTGAGTCGCGTGGCCTCCTGCCGTTCCTCGGGACTTCCTTCCCCCGTAAACAGCAGAATGGGCAGATTTGGGTGCTCACCGTGGGCGACGATGAGAAAATTGAAACCGTTCATGGGGCGCAAGGTGGTGTGGCAGACGATGGCACGGGGAACCTCAGGGCTTTCCAAGGCCAACAACGCATCGACGGCCGAGCTGAAGCCGCGAACCTCATACCCTTGAGTCACCAGAAAATCCTGGAGAAGCGATCGCATCGGAGCTTCATCGTCGATGACCCAGATCATGTTTTTAGTAGGGGGCACTCTGACTCACTCCGGTCCTTGGTTACTCCCTGGATCTAGAAGAGCAAGGGGCGTGCCAAAAAAATTAACCCGTAGCCAGCGAAGGCTCGGGAAGGATTGTCTGACTGTGGGACTTATTGTCCGCCAGGTGGTAGAACCCCACGATACTCTTTATGCAGACTCTTGATTGGTGCCTGGCAAAGGCCCACGTTAAGAGCGAGGTAACGATGAACCGCGCTTGGACCGAAGGCACTTTTCAGGGACTATTGGACTCCGCTCCGGATGCGATGGTCGTCGTGCGAGCGGATGGCAATATCGTCTTAGTCAATAGTCGGGCTGAGCACATCTTCGGTTACACTCGCGGCGAACTTCTGGGCCAAAAAATAGAGATCCTGCTGCCCGCGCGCTTTCAAAAAAGTCATATTCCGCATCGGGACGGCTATTTCAAGCTGCCGCGGGTCCGTCCCATGGGCGAAGGACTCGATCTTTACGGATGTCACAAGGACGGTCACGAGTTTCCGATCGAGATCAGCCTGAGCCCTCTACAGACCGCCGAAGGCCTTCTGGTGACGAGCGCGATTAGAGATACGACTGAGCACCGAAAGGCGGAGGCCGAGCTGAAAAGGGCCCGGGAAGCGGCGGACTCGGCGAATCGAATCAAGAGTGAGTTTCTCGCCAATATGAGCCACGAGATCCGAACTCCGCTCGCCGGCATTCTCGGTTATCTCGAAATGCTCGAGCTCTATTGCAAAACCGACGAGGATCGCAAGGACTACATCGCCAAAGCCAAGCGAAACGCGAATAATCTGACGGAGCTCATCAACGATATCTTGGACCTTTCGAAGGTCGAGGCGGGAGCTCTGCAAGTCGAGCAACTTAAGTTCTCTCTCTCCGTCGAGATCGAAGGCGTTCTTTCACTTTTGCAGGGCCAAGCGGAAGAGAAGTCGATTGTCTTGGAATCGCTCGTGGAGCGTCCGATTCCTTTAAATATAGTGTCGGACCCGAAACGCTTTCGGCAAATTCTCATCAACGTTCTGGGAAATGCCCTTAAATTCACGCAGGCGGGCAGAGTCACGCTCCGGGTTCGGTATGTGAAAGCAACGGGTAACAGACCCGTCCTCGAGCTCAGTGTTACCGACTCGGGATGTGGCATTGCCGCGGAAGCGCACACTAAGCTTTTCGAGCCTTTCGTGCAGGCCGACAGTTCCACGACGAGAAAATACGGAGGCACCGGATTAGGCCTCGCGCTGTCTCGAAATCTGGCACGGGCCTTGGGAGGCGACTTGGTTTTGACTGAGAGCGTTCCTGGTAAGGGCAGTACGTTCACGATTACCATCGACCCTGGTAACTGCGATTCGTTAGGAGAAGGTTGCGAACGCGTGGGCCGGGCGTTGCCGGCGGCCAATAGCGACTCCCTTCGCATCGACGGAGTGCGTATCCTGCTAGCCGAAGACAACACGGACAACGAGCTGCTCATTTCTCAATTTTTGACCAGGGCGGGAGGCAAAGTCTCCATCGTGCGCAATGGGCTGGAGGCCGTTGAAATGGCGCTTAGCGAGAGGTTCGACGTCGTCTTAATGGATATTCAGATGCCTGTGATGGATGGGTATGCGGCTTCCAGGAAGTTAAGGAAAGAGAGCTTCGCGAGCCCCATCTTCGCGTTGACGGCGCATGCGATGATCGAAGAGCGCGAGAAGTGCCGAGAGGCAGGCTGTGACGAGATCTTTACCAAGCCTTTGGATTTCGCGGTCCTGCTCGGCACCATTCAGAAATATTTGAAGCACTAAGCCCTACTGGGGAACCTCGTGGCTTGTCGCCTTTTCCCAGAGCGGGCGGCCGGACAGCTCCCGTAGAATCGCTTTGTGCTTTCCGCGCAGGATTTCGCGGGCAATCAGCGTCGGTTTGCCCCCGAGCCGAATGGTGACTCCGACCACTACGACCGGCTCGCCTTTGGTGAAGAGTAAGTCACGCTCCAGCACGAACCAACGGGGCCCGACGTGCACGTCGATGTTGCCGCGTTCTCCTTGAAGCTTGAGAGAGATGCCGGGCTCCATCCCCGCAAGCGGGGTGATGTCTTCGGTGCGAAGCACTTTGCCTTCGATGCGTGCCTCCGATCCCGCCTGGTAAAGATGGTGATAAGCGCCGGAAGTGCCCCAACTGCCGCTGGTGGCGGCGATGGTCTCGGCGTGGCTCAGGGGAAGGTACGCGACGACCCAGAGCAGCAGGATTAGGGTAATGGCATGGGTTCGCATGGAAGTCTCTCCGTTGAATAGGTCGGGATTCTATTTTCGAAATTTGGCTACTTTGGTCCGCTTCGAAGTGAGGGGCTGCGGCCAGAGGTCTCTGAGCTCCTTGGGAAGGCACTGAACGACGTCTTCAATCTCCCCCGCGCTTACTTTTTGAGACAGAAAGACGAAAACGTCCTGAACCATCATTTCGATTTGCTCGTCGGAAAGTTCCTTGAATTGCGGCGAGAGTTTCGCGAGAAAGTCATCCGCGTACCGGCTCTTCTCCCTCTTTGCCGCTGGTCTCCAACCTTCATAAAAAAGTCCCTTGATGATCAGAGGAAACTGAGAAGCCAGATCGGCGCCTTCCGCGGGCGGCAGATGCTCGCGTAGCTCCTGCAAGGTGAACCTGAGGGCCCGGCAGGCATAAGCCTCATCCTCGGTATTCATCTCCTTCATCAGCTCGCCAAGCCATTGCCGCGTGGTTTCCAGACTGGGTTTAAACTCGTTCAACGTGGTCATAATCGCTCCTGGGTTAAATAGATTTCCTGGATCAGTGATCGCGCCAATCGTCTTCCTCATCCTCGCTGGGCGCCTCGGCCTGCAAAGACTGTGAAAAATCCATTTCTCTCGGCTGCGCGATCTTCCGCCAGGTCTCAAACGGTACGCAAACCGCGTCGCCGCGGGCTCCCCCGGAGAAAGAAATGTCTTTGGTGATCTTGAGACTCGGATCCATCCAAATATCGATACCCGGCCAGTGGCGCAGGGGAGGAATCGCCCCCACTTCACAGTCCGAGAAGAAGAACGCGGCTTCGTCTTCCGAAAGAAGCCTTGCGCATAGGGAAGGCGCGAGCCGGCGGACCTTTTCGAGAGACACTCGCCGGCAGGCGGGAAGCACGAGCAGCAAAATGGCATTATCGATCTCTACGGCAACGGTTTTGGCGACTTGGCGACCGCTGATGTGCTCGGCCTCCGCGATTTCTTGGGCAGTGAAGGCCGGCCGGTGATGAAGCTCGCGAAAGGGGGCTCCAGCCGAGCTCAGCGTTTCTTTGACCCAGCGTAATGTGCTCATGGGCGACCTTTCCAGAAGAAATCGCCGGAGGCGAGGCCAGTTCGATTCCGACGCATTTAGGCGGCAGCGAATTTGCACTCCGCACCGGTTCCAACGATCTTGACGGGTGATCCTTTCACGCAAACGTTTAGCAGGATGCGTGCCACGTCGAAGAAAGAGAGAATTTCCGGCCCGGGAGGTCTTGGGGGGAATTTTAGTCCCTTAGTGGGCCACTCTGTCGCTTCTTTACCTAGTTCCCAACCGAATTTCGTTTGGCATGAATTCTGCTCCTTCTGACTTCGAAAACCACCGGGGGAATGTCATGAAATTAGGTAAAGACCGACCGAAGTCATCCGACGGTGGCCAGCATGGAGTTGG